>NZ_JCAPET010000001.1:0-335921 GCF_059735245.1 Gorillibacterium sp. sgz306347 | reverse complement strand
AGATCACTTGAGAAAAACCCTTACAGCGTAAGGGTTTTTTGTTTGTCTGGAGTTCTTTTCCGGCTCATTTTATGGAGCGAATTTTACCGTTTGGCGCGAATTTGGCGCGAATGACTTTCTGGCGCGATTTGGCGCGAATTAAAAAAGCGAGAGCGCTATGCTCTCGCCGTTAACGATTGATTCCTCTTAGCCTCTACGAATTCAGTGAACTCTTTCCCCTCAAACCATTCGAAGAACACCCTCTTGGAAACCTTTATCTTAGTCCCTACCCTGACGACATGGAAGGCGTTCGAATTTACAAGCTCATATGCTTGTTTGCGACCACACCCGAGGATTTGCTGGATGTGTCTGACCTCCAAGGAGTCAGGAAGCGTGTCGTAATCCGACGGGTGGGTCATCTTGTATCACTCCCTTCTCTTTGTTCTTTCACTACCGCTATATGCAAGGCGAGCGCCAGTTTGTAAAAGGCATGCCACCGGATTTTGTAGTATGTGGACTCGCTGACCTCCAGAATGAATTTATAGATTTGGTAGTCGAAGATGTAGTCCTCTTTCATATACCGCTCCGTAATAAGCCTCTTCTCTTTAGGAGCAAGCCTGTTCACGGAACGCTCAATCCGTTCGCAGTATGCTTTACGGGCAATCTGTGAATCTGTATTGTGGATTGCGATGTCGGCCGTCTGGTTGCTGATCCGGCCTGATGCGCCACCTTCTCTCAGCTCATAGCTTGCCGTAATCGTCGCTTCCCTTTCCTCAAATTCCAGGTACTTAAACAAGCGGTATTTTTCGAGTGCAGCTTCTACGGCTGCCTGCGTCCGCTTCCGATCCAACTCGGGAAGCTCAAATGAGTGCTGCACGTCTTTCTCGCCCCTTTCGGAGTCTATTCCTCGCTCAACCGGTTCGCCTCGCCGGCCATCAGGCGCACAAACTCCCGCGCCCCTTCCTGTGCCTCCGGCCGGCTGCCGAAGCTGCCAATCTGCATCCGGTCCAGGCCAAAGAGCCAAAGCTCGTATCGGCCTTCTTTGGGGATGATCAGGAGTCTCATGTCCGTTTTCCTCCTCGCTGATACATATCATCCGGTATCCAGCTATAAATGCGGCCTCCGAATGCGATCACGGTCGGCTTTCCCTTCTTCATTTTGATGACCATGATCTGTCCGTCGTAGTAGTGGCCGGTCTTCAGGTCAATATCCGTTTGATTGCCGGTCATGGTTCACCTTGTTCTTGGCGACATACGCTTCCGCGATTTGGTCAAAGGTAAATTCAAACCGCTGCTCTCCAAGTGCATAAAAGGCGTAGAGAGCGCCTTTGAAAAAGTGTCTTCGATGCTTGTCAAAGTCCTTTCCAGGTTCCGCGAGAAACCTATCGCCTACAATCATGCCGACACCGTGAAGGATTTCCGTAAAGAGCACGGACGTTTCCCCTTCTGCGTACTCGTCATAGCAGTATAGATCATCAGCCGGAAGGCCAAGCTGCCGGGCGATGGAAAGGAAAAAGTGCAGGCAATCGACGTATTCTTCCAGGAGCGGGTATGACGTGTGAGCAAACGCCTTTCCCGTGCCGTCTTCGTGGTCAGCAAACCCGACCGACGTTCTCTCGTATCGGGGTTTCTGGTCGTTGCTCCAGTGCTTAAACCCGCGCCATTCGTTCGCCAACTCGCCGAGTTCGACCTGCAGCGCCAGCACCGTGTTCGGCAGCAGGTCCTTTCCCTCCAGGCCCTTCTCCTTGATGATCCGGGCGTCAAGCGCCTTCTGCATTTCGTACAGCTTTTCAATTTCCATGCTTTTATCCCCTCTCGTTGTGTGACCTCCTGTGAGGCCCGTACAGGCGTTCCCCTTTTCTAGCTCCCCATTGGTCATCCGGGGTCGGTCACGTCCCTCCTGCGCCATTCTGATACGCCGAGTGCGGTCTTTATGCGATCCGGTCACTCAGACGGAGAATCTTTGATAACTTCCAGCAGACGCCGGTAAGCCTCTGTATATTCGGTGGTGGCACAATACCCCCCGTCCGGGCCATTTGGGAAGTCTTCCATAATAAGGGTATTCGGATTTTATGGTTGAAATGGGTGTTTCAATTTCCAGTTTCATGCCGTATTAATCTCCGAACAGTATGTTCAATCTCATGCTTCGTTTCCTCGGTTATCGATTTCTCTTTACAAGCATGTTCGAGTGCAATAATGGCCATTTCTTCGTTCCATTCCGCTTGATCGAGTCGCTTGCGTAAACTTCGTATCTCTTCGATCATGGCGAGGACTTCAGAAGGCCAAAGGAAGGTGAACCCGCCGACCGTTGCCCGCTTTTCTATATCTGCTAATCTCTGTTCGTTTAGTTCCATGCACTCATCTCCTTATGTTCAGTAGCATCCATTTTCTTGAAATAATGGATTTTGAATTTTTCGTTTCAACTCAATAATCCGAATAGCCCATAATAAAAGGGTCGATGATGCCGCGAATGGCTTCTTTCAGCCGCTCCTCCCTTGCCTCTGCTGCATCTGCACGGGCTTTCTCCGACATCAATTTACCTTCCAACTGATTTATGTTGTTTTGATAATACTCAATCTCGCATCCGATGCATTGTCCGTAAATGCGCGCTGGCTTTTCGAGATGTTTCTTGCACACCTTTGTTGGGTCATTGGGGGTTTACCTCCTCAAGTAATTTACCTTTAAACATTTCCGACTCTTCCCCGCATGCTGGACAGATGTGGAACGAGTTGTTTTCACATTCTTGAATCTCACAGATTCCCATACCATGATTTTCGTATTTAGCGCGAGTTGCTGTATTCCAGTCCCGTGAATACGAGTTCACGTTGCATTTTGGACATTCGTACTTGAGTTTCATCTTGTGTATCCCTCCTTGTTATAGGGGAGAGCCGATATACGGCCTCCGGGCTACGCCCTAAGCGGATTCGGTCGGTCGATGGCCTGCGACCAAGCGCATTATATCTTCGTACTGCGACAAACTCACGTAATTAATGAATTCTTCTCCTCTATCGCAAAACTCTTTGACCATGGCGCAGACCAATCCGAACGACATCCCCGAGTGACCTTGACTCTCAATCTCCTTCTGCGCATCGTCAAGGCTTCCGTTGGTATTCAGTATCTTTGCAATTTCTAAACAGCACCCAAGCTCCATGCCATGATATAAATCGCCCAACCTGATAGGTACGATTCTGTCCCAATACTCCCATTTCTCCTCGTCGAGAACATCTCTGCCTTTTGCGCTCCACTCCTTGCAAAGTGACGGTATGTTTGCCTGATGTACCGCTCTTTTTCTCTTGCTTTCCTCAATCTCTTTGCGTTGATATTCCTCAAATTCGGATTTTGTTTTCCCGGTGATTGCTTTATACGCTCCGTCCATCGTAACTGTATCCGAGTACAGAGTTATTCCGTTAAAATCGCCGCAGGCCAGTATGTCTTTGGCCTTGAAGTCTAATAGCTCGTTAACTGCTTTATCAATCGTATTGCCCGCAAAAAACTCAACTTTTGTATACTTCTCGTTCATATTAAGTCTCCTTTGTTGTTTCGTAATATGTGTCTACCGCGAATCACCCACCAAAGCGGGGCCCATTATGGGGCGCTGCCTTTCAGGGCTTTCTTCGCTCTTTTCCCGCCATCATTTGCCGCAATTGACGTATCAATGAACCCCGGAGCATCCATCCACCAATTGTTTTCGTCTGCGTAAAACTCCAGCGCCTCCCGTTGTCGGGCTATGGTCTGCTGAGCCTTTTTCAAATCGCCCCATACTTCTTTCCCAGCCGCGTACAAATCAATAAAATCCTGAGGGGAATCGTGCCCCGCGTCTACAAATGCCTCGATTTCAGCAACATCCGGACCAAACATGCGCTCGATCTCTTTTTTCCTTTTTGGTCTCATGCTTCGACTCCTCTCACCAAATGTCGTAACGAAATTCGTAATTCTCAATCACATCAACAAGCCGGATTTCTTCGCCGTCCTCCGTGCTGACCACGCCGCGCGCAACGTCGATATCCGTAACAACATCGTCCCGGCCTGTCTCCTTGTTTCGGATGTAGTAGGTCATGCTCCTTCCGCTCCTTTAAAAGTGAGGTATGCCGCTTCCGCCCGCTGTCGGGGCGTGGCGGTGAGCATAGCTGCTTCAACTTCATACTCTTGTTCACTGCTCAATTCTCCATGGAGACCAGACGCTATCGGTCTTAACGTCTCAATATAACGGTCTCTGTTTTTGGCAATCGCTGCTGCCTGTACCTCCAGAGAGGCGGCAGGATCGGAGCAATATTTCGCGATCAAGCCATAGTTGACCGCCGTTGCTGCTGAATCTGTGCGGCCCATTAATTTAGACAGGGCTATGTTAAGGTGTTCGTCTGTCATGTCCTTTACGTTCATGCTTCTTCTCCTTTCAAGCCCCGTAGGAGTCGTGTTTATGTTAAAAAGTGATAACCCGGTGCGACCTGCGCAGCCTGTTCTTGCGTGTCAAAAGCCAGCTCTCGCGTTCCATTCACTCCGTAGCAGTCATAAATCACCTTTACGGACCACCATGTCAGGCCCTCGTAATCCATCCGTTCCGGCTCCGATAGTACCTTTTTTACGTAGGCATCAAGCAGATTCATAGTTCCTCCTTCCCGGAGACAGGCCCGGCAGAAACCGGGCCGCCCTCCTTAAAGCGGCAGTTCGCCGTCGTCTTCGTAATCCTCAAGCCCGAGCTGATTCGGGTCCACATCTACCGTCCCGTCCGGGTTCCGGGTGTATTCGATCCCCTCGTCGTCCTCGCCCCGGAATTCTTCGATGGTCATTTGAGACTCGGCGATGCTCAGGATTACGTCGTCGCCTGCGTATTTGTAAAATTCATAAGACTGTTCCGCCGACGTGTCGCCCTTGATCACAAATTCGAGGACCGTTTTCTTGGCGTCCTTCGTCTTTTTCGTAAATTCAGCCGTCAGCGCCCGCTCGACGCCCTCGATCCGCAGCTCTACCACGGACCGGCACATCGAATCCAGCTCCGGCTTTTTTTCGTCGTCTCCCTTTACGTAAAATTGCACGAGCTCCTTTTTGGAGTCCTTGGTTTGTTTGTTAAACCCGGCTTTGATCGTCGTTTGCATGTCTTGTTGCTCCTCTCAGGTGTTGGTTTATGCGTCGGCATTGGCCGGTTGCATCAGATTTACAAGCTTTTCTGCGTCTCGGGCGATGGAGGTAATAAGCCGGGCCGCTGCCGGGTCAAAGCCGGAGGCCAGTCGTTCCCGTAGCTGACGCTGCCAAAAATTCCAGCCGTCTACCTCGATCCCGTATTCGGCAAGGAGGCTGACGATTTCGGTGTACCGCGTGCCCTCTTTTTCCAGATTCCTTTCCTTTTTGAGAACCTGGTCCAGAGATTTTTGAAGCTGCTCGTTCTCAGCCCACAACTTTGACTGAACTTGCCTCGCCAGCAGCTTGCGAACGTCCTTGTCGGCCACGTAAGCCTCGCACAGCTCGCGGCGGTCGCTGAAAAACGGATGCCGGTCGGAAGACTCCCGGGAAAGCAGGATGTAATAGAGCAGGTCGTGCGACAGCTCGATCAGCCGATGCTTGGCCGTCCTTTTGCTGACCAGCGCCCCGCTGTCCGGGTAGTACCAGAGCAGGCCCACATCCTCATGCAACTCTTCCGGCTGGATCAGTCCTTTCGGGCAGACGAACGAAAATTTGTGACAGTAGGGCAGGTATCCCGGCCATTTCTGGTCCTGCAGGAAATCAGACCTGGCGACCTTGACCTCGTAACCGGTTATGCACGGATTCGCCCAGCTCTTTTTGACAGCCAAAGCGTCAAAGATCAGCAGTTCCTTGTTGCTCCAGCCACGCGCACTCGTCGCTCCGGTCTTTACCTCCGTGAGAAACAGGTCGTCAGTGTGCCGCTTGGAGAGTGCGTGCTTCAGTTCGTCGGATCGGATTTTTTGTTTCAATACTCTCCCTCCAAAAAATAAGTACATACGTTCGGTTTAAAGGCAGCACGAAGCCGTATAATCACGCGCCACCCGCTAAAACAAGGTTTCCTGTACGTCTCCTCGCGGCGTGGCTGTGATGCCATTCTTCCTCTGCCTCTTCCGATCCTTGGCGGCCTTCTTCTTTTCTCTGGCGATTTCGGGATGTTGGATGGCCGCAATTACCTCCCGTTGAGGCTGCAGGAGCTGTTCCGGGTAATAGAGCGCTCGGGCCACCTGCGCCAGAACGTAAGCGTCCCGGACGTTATCCGAACGGTGTTCAAATCCCCAGCGCTTGAAAATGTGGACGGCGAGTTCATCTTTCTTGGCGTTGCCCTTCCCGCCCGCGAACTTTTTCAGCGCGGAGGGTGCGACCTCGGCATATTGAATGCCGTTTTCAAAGAGTCGCATCCGCATGCCCCAACCAATGCCGCCGAGCAGGAATCCAGATGTTGAGGCAAAGCCAAATCCCTCGATTGCGACGATATCCCCCGGCTCGACGCTGGTTATCGTATCGTCGATGATATTCATCATCCGGCCGGGGTCCTTTCCACCGGCAGTAATTTCGCAAGAGTCAATCAACTCCCCGGACGAATCCAGGATGACGACGCCTGTTTTGGTGCTGGGGTCAATGCCCACAAATCTCATGATGTCCTCACTCCTCAAATGACCGCCTGCGGTTCAGGTGTTAATGCCAGTACGTGCTTTTTGGTCAGTTCGCTCGCAAAAGGCACTTTGTTGGCGATGTTGAAGTATAATTCCCGCTCGTCATGTTGGATTTTCCGCTCGTAGTATTGTGCGGTTTCGGACGCGATGCTGTCGCGGTGCCCGTCGCATAACGGCACAAGCGCCCAGTTTGCCACAGCCTTTTCCCTACAGCCTGGATAATGGCATTTCATTTCCCCTTCCTCCTCCGTTTCCTGTTTTTCGCCCGCCTTGATGCCGTTCGCTGAAGGAATTCCGCCGCTTCTTTATCCGCGCCGAAAGGGCGAACCTCCTGCTGTGGTCGAGGGATCAACCGAAGCTGCTGTAGCGCATCCCAACGGATATGAGGCTCAAGGTCGCCGTCCATGCAGACCAGATAGAGGGCTTTTCGTGCGCTGCTGCTCATTTCCCAGCCCTCAAAACCCGGAGGACAGTTTCCGGGGCAATTCCGTATTTTTTGTTGTACCTATCAGCGATCTGTTTGTCCGACATCCTCGGATATATCTGGCGCGTATCCAGTATGCTTTGGCGTATTAACCGGCGCCGCTCCTTCTCGGTCGAGTCTCCTCCGAACGTTATACCTGGGGCTCTCATGCAGCACCTCACAACGATAGCGCCAGTTGCCCGGCAGCTATCTGCTTGTATCGCTCAAACGCCAATGCTTTTCCCGCACCGGTACACATTTCCGACAAGTTAGCCCGAACCAGGGCCTCCGCGAAGGGCGGTGGAACTGAATTGCCACATCGTGCCACCTGCGCGCTTTTGCTGTATGGTTTCCCTCCCGCGTCCCGGTCGATGATGTAGTTATCCGGGAACCCCTGTGCTGCAAACAATTCATGCGGCTCCAGCATTCGCATACCAATGTCCACGATCTGGTAATCAACACCATGCAAGGTCACCAACCCAAAGCGGTCCTTTGTGGTGACCGTATGCAGTGGGCCGTCCAGCGTCTGCCCGTTGTCGGCGCTGCCGTAGTATTTGAGCAGGAATGCCCGGACCTCTCCGACATGGAGCCCGCCCGCCGTTATAGTTGGCATCGGCTCCGTGACCGATTGTCCGTCCGCGCAGGTGCCGCGCAGCTTGACCAGGTGCGAAGTGACCAACCCGAGCGCATGAGGCGCGCCGGCCGGCCGGGCCGCCCCCGCTCCGCTTGTGATCGTGTGCAAAGGCTCGTCTATCGGGTGACCCGTCGCTCCGCCGCGAAATTTCGTGATGTGAGCAGTCACCAGCGCATTATGGTCGGTTGTCGTGACAGTGCTTACCGGATCGACCAAACTGCTGCCGGGTCCCGTGTAGTTTCCGCCGTAATGTTTGGCAAGGAAGGCGGAGACGAGAGCATGCTTGCGACCTCCAGCTACCACGGTTCCCAGCGGCTTTTGCAGCCCCGGCACGCGCGGTGCTTGGCCCGGGCCCTCGCCGTAGCCGATTTCAATAAGTGTAGGACTTACCAGCATGTGATGATTGCCGGTTGTGACCGTTCGCAATGGTTCATCTGGCCGGCTGCCAGGATGTCCGGAGGTGTTTACTCCTAAAACCGGTGTTACCATGCCGAATCGCGTCGCGCCGGCCATTACAGTATCGAGCGGTCGGTCTGTCTTTTGTCCGATACTGTTTTGCTGGAATTTGATGATAAAAGGCTGTGGGCAGTCGATAACGAACCTCTTAATCCCCCGAGCGATCCGCCGCAAGGTGTTCTCCGCCAGTGGCCGGCTCCGCTCGAAAATGCTGGGGCATGGAATCGACCAGTCAATAATCTCCGCCGCCGTCCGCCAGGGTTTGAGTCTCCCGGACTTGACCGCCTCGCTCGTCGGGTCGCCGTGCGTCGGCTCCGGCCAGACGATGGGACGGCCGTCCCGCCGCGCTACCAAGAACAGACGCTTGCGGATCGTCGGTGCTCCGAAGTCGCAGGCCCGCAGCTCTCGCCACTCGACGCGGTATCCCTGGCGACGGAGGGCATTGACAAATGACCGAAACGTACGGCCCCTCTGCTGCTTGTCTGGATAACCGTCCGCCGTGAGCGGCCCCCATGTGGTAAACTCCTCAACATTTTCGAGCATGATCACCCGGGGCCGGACCGTTGCCGCCCATCGGACCGCCACCCATGCAAGGCCACGGATACCCTTTTCGACCGGCTTGCCGCCCTTTGCCTTCGAAAAGTGCTTACAGTCCGGACTCAGCCAGACCAACCCAACCGGCCGCCCTGCGGTTACCTCCCTCGGGTCCACGTCCCAAACTGATTCGCAATAATGCACGGTGTCGGGATGGTTTGCTTTGTGCATAGCGATGGCAGCCGGATCATGATTGATCGCAATATCCACGCTTCGGCCAGTCGCCAGCTCTATCCCCGTGCTGGCCCCTCCGCCTCCGGCAAAATTATCTATGATGATTTCCTGCATGATGCCACCTCTCATTCCTCCGGCCTCTGGCCGGGTTTCTGCTGTGCCTGTTAAATCTCCCACGGATCAAGCCTCCGGGGTGGCAGGTGGTCGGATGATGATTGCAGCCGCTCAATGAGACGGCCAAGCTCCTGAGTAAGCGCCTCGTATGTCTTGGCCGCCTTGGTTTGTTGCGCTGCCGTCAGGTTATCGCGGGACAGGTACTTTTCCCCGTCGTCAATCCGCTTTAGCAACTCCGCCAGTTTGCCGAGGGTGTTGAACATGAGGTCCAGGTCTTCCAGCGTCCCTTTCGCCCTCCGGGACAGTTCGATGATCGTGTCTTCCGTGTCCGGGCCCAGCTCATAGCGCTCGATCAGGATTTCGACCAACCGGACAAAAGCGTCCGACAGAAATTCTGCGACCGGTTTCTCGGTGTTCTCGTCCATCAGCGCTTATCCTCGATCCGTTGATATTGGCCGATAAATTTGATTTTGAAGTCCCGGACGCCCGTCTGCCGACCCTTGGCGACGATGAAATCGACGATTGCCTCTGCGTAGCTGGATTGCTCCTCGTCTTTGTTCAGGAAGATTACCATGTCCGAATCGGCCTCAATGCTGCCGGAGCCTTTAAGGTCGGACATTACGGGCCTTTTGGTGTTCCGCTTTTCGATGTCCCGGCTCATTTGGACGAGCAGGATAATGGAGCAGCCGATTTCCTTCGCAAAAAGCTTCAGTTCCCGCGTAATCTTTCCGAGGGCGTCCGCCTCCGTCTCACCTCGCACATGAGGCCGCTGGATCAGCCCTAAGTAGTCAATGATGATTGCCCCGAGCTTACCGTGATCCCGTTTGATCCTCCTGCACTCGCTCATGATGTGCTGCACATCCATGCGCGGCGTGTCGTCGATTACGAGAGGATACTGCTCAAACCGGCTGCGGCTTTCCTTCATGCGCTTCTTTTCCTGGTCTTGCAGCTCACCCGTTTGGATGCGCCCGAAGGGGATACCCAACATGTCTGCCGCCATCCGGTCCAGCAACTCATACTTGCCCATCTCCATACTGGCGAAGTAGACCGGACCAAACCCCTGCACGGATATCTTTCGAGCGCTCCGCAAGGCAAGCGCCGTCTTGCCTGCCCCAGGTCGCCCCGCGACGGAAATCAATCGGTCCCGACCAATCCCTCGCATCCATAAATCAATTTCGGTAAGCCCCAGCATAGGAGAGCGGACAACATGGCCGGAAAGCTTTTGGTCAATGTACTCCCCGGCGATGGTCGCCATTGGAGCCGCCTGCCGCCGCCGCTGCAGCCCGAATCCATTGACCCGCGCATTAACGGCGGTGATGTACTCGTCGATGTTTTCCGGCGGGTTGAGCGACAGTTCCCGGACCTCTTCGGCCATTCGAATGCCTGACCGGAGGATGCTGTAATCTCTCACCTTTTCGGCGTAATAGGTTGCGAGGGCGAGCGACGGCAGTGCATCCCGAATCCGAGCCAGCTCCCCCGCTCCGCCGGCGGCAATCAGCTCACCAGAATCCCGCAGCCGCTGCCGCAGGGCGAAATATTCCAGCTTATTGTGGTTGTGCAGGTCGGTCGCCGCCGCGAAAATCGCCCTGTACAGCGGAATGGAAAAATCATTTTCGGTAATAAGGGTAAGGAAATCGTCCATCAGGTCGGGCTTTTTCAGCACCGCCGCGAGCGTCATCTGCTCGGCCTCTAAGATTTTGTCCTCATACGGTTCGTTCATGGTGTCCTCCTCAGTCGATGTCAGGCAGAACCGTGATCTCCTCTCCGGCCTTGATCGCTTTCTCCCGATCCCTCGCAGCCTTCGCCTGAATCTCTGCTTCCCGTTCCGAGGGAGAAAGGTTCCGCTGTTGCTGGAATTCGCTCTGCTTTGCCATATCACCCCTAATCCAAACCCGGATCGTTTTGTTATGGTCCTTTTTGTGTTGAGAGGGCTTCTTGTTGGTTTGCCATTCATCCAGCTTTTCGATGTAAAGATCAACACGAGATTTTCCGTATTCGTTTACGAGGGTCTCGTATTGTTTGAGGGTCAGGAATACCGTGTCCAGGAATTTCAGCTTTTCCTCAGCCATAGGGGGCATATCTCCTTCTTTTATTCTTTCATTCTTAACATTCTTATCATTCTTGTTTATATTAGTGGGGGTCGTAAGGGTTTCATCGTTGCTTTCGTCATTGCTCTCGTAGTTTCGAGAGTCCTGATAAAAGCAGTAGTTCTCTATGTTTATCAGGATGCCGTGCGTTGCTTTCGTCGTCGTGATCATCGTTGCTCTCGCGGCGGCTTCGTGCGACCCTTCTCCCACTTCCCTCAACCAGTTCAAAATCTGAAAAATTTGGTCCCTGCTGGGGCGCTCTGTCCTAAATCCAACCTTCCAACTGCAAGCTTCGATGATCTCGGGAATTGAGGTTCGCAGTTGTCCGCGTTTGAGTTTTTTGTAATCTCGGTGTTGAGCGCTTGCCAGCAGGTAAATCCAAACCTTCAGGTAGAGCGGGGGTTTCTGCCATATTTGGCTTTCGATGATTTTCCTTGACAGAAAGATGTATCCGCCAGGAATGGCCGGCCCCTCATGTTGCATTCACCTCACCCACCAGTTTGTTTCGCCAAATCCCGTAAACAGTAGCAACAGAGTGTGAAGTTCTTGGTCTGCCAGTGGTAATACGGGAGACCGTCGATGTACTCTTTGCAGTTATCGCATTTGTGAATGGCAATCACTTCTCCGCACATCCACGTTGTCCGCTTGGTTTTACCCATGCTCTCTCTCCTCTCCGCAGCTCCGTTCCTGTTTTAGAAGGGGAGGTCATCTTCTGCCACCCCCGCGCGGATTGCGATCATTTTATCCCGGAGCTCATACGTTCCGGGCTTGTCGGCGGCCTGCTCCAACATTTCCACGCCCGCATCATCGCCTTTTGCATACATTTCCCGGTAGATGTTAAGCAGTATGTCCTCGGGCGTTTGCTCCGGCTTGATGATTTTGTGGAGGTTTCCCAGCAAAGCCTCATGCTCGATCCGTAGCCGTTCATAGGCCGTTTCTGCGGCGAACGCTTCTTCGATAGCCTCCCCGAGTCGCTGTTCCAGTTCAGCGGTTCGGTCCGTAATGACTCCGGCATGATACGCAGGGAATCGGATACCCGAAAGGCGTCCGCTCACAACTCGGTACAAAGCTCCTTCATCTACCACGTCAAGGATTTCACCTTGATGGAAAAAGCCCATTTTTCCTTTATCGCTGATGCCGTAAACGGTGTTATCCACTCTCACAAGCATTTCGCTTTACCTCCTTGAGCCGCCCGGACCGTATCGTCTTGCCCGTCAAGCCCGCAAAGCAGCGGAGACAGAGCCGGAGGCCCTTGTAATATCGCTCTGCCTGCGGGTTGATCGGGGTGTCGCATAATTGGCATTCCGGGCGGCGTGTGATGATGGTTACCTGCATGGGATCACATCCCTTGTCTGTTCTTTTCGCGCTGCTGGAGCAGCCATTCACGGCCCTCTCGGGTGCTGTCCGCCCAATGGTGGCAGGTGCCGGAGTCGGAGGAGGGCCCACATAGGATGATGATATCCGCCGCCGTCACGCCCTCCTGACCGTATTTCCAGCGCCTCTCCGCGTGAGCCCCTTCCAGCGTCCAAACCTTCCGCGCCGAGCGCCCGCAGCGCTCACAGCGGCCGCCGGAACGGGCCCAAGCTGCTGCGTAGACGTCGGCGGTCACTTGGCCCCGCTGCTTAGCTGTCTTTTTGGTCCGCTTGTGCGAGGGCTTTGGGACTGGATTAAATTCGCCTACCGGCATCAATACAGCGCCAGCTCGGAGATATGGCGAATCCGCTTGATCTGCTTCGTGCTCCGGCAATACTCGCAGCGCTCGCAGCGCTCCGGCGGGACGGCCCCCGACTTTACCAGCATCACGCGTTCGATGTTGTTGGCGACGATGTTGAGCGCCGCCTGGATGTCGTTAAAGTCGAAGTACAGGATTTCATGATCCGGTGGGTCCTGTTTGGTCACCACAACCATGTGGGGGAGCAGCCAGTTTTCCCGCTTATTCGCGATTTTTTCGACTTCGGCGTAAACGGCCATTTGGATCGTGTAGCCGTAGTGCTCCAGGAAGTTTTCGTAGCATTGCGCCGACTGGCTCCACCACTTGCCGTCGATCTCTTTCAGGGCTTTGAGGTCCGCAAACACTCCTTTTTCCGGCTGGTAGCTGTCCAACATGACCTTCCACTTGATGCCAAACAGCTCAGCGGTCATGACGACCTCTTTTTGCCCGCCCAGCACCTGTAGGACCAACGGGTCTGCCTCCAGCGTCTCGATCATCTTGGTGCAATGCTGGAAGTTGGCCTTGAGTTGCCCGGCCGTCGCGCCACGGCTGCTGTACAGGTCGGGGTTATTGGCCTTGAACTCGGCGAGCGTTCCCTCGTTCCAGGCGTGGACGAAATGGCCCTCCATGAACGCCGTGCTCGGGGGATCAACCCAATCCCCAGCCAGTTTCGCCATTGACGCCGCCTCGCAGCCGCCGAAAGCAGGCAGGAAGCCCTTGAACTGGCTGACGCTCATATACTCCCGATTGGCTTCCGGGGAGTAATAGTTATCCCTGGTCAGCTTCATCCGGCGCTACCTCCTCAAACTCGGCGTCTACGGAGTTAAAGGGGCTGCGTTGGGCCGGTTTGCGCTCCGGACTAAAATCCATGTCTGACGCTTCCTCGAACGTCTGCGCTTGCTCGATGGAGTCAAAATCGAGCTGGATGTTTTTGCAGAGCCGCCGGAGGACCGTCTTTTTGTACATTTCACCGGCGCTCTTGGTCCAAGCCTGACCATTGGCCTGCTTGGAGTAGTTTTTGCGCGTTGTCTCGATTTCGGCGGCCGTCATGACCTCATAGGCCATGCCGCCATCCTCGAACAGCACGACCGCAAACGCACCGAGCACCGGACCATCGTTGAGGGTTTTTGGCGTAAACTGGACCACCTGACGGCCGTCCTTGACCTCTTCAAGAAAAACGTCGTCTTCGCGGATAAGCTTGGCGTAGATGTCCTGAACCGGCCGGACGCTGTACTTCTTGGCGAGTTTGATCTCGCCTTTGTAGTCCGTCTGGAACTGGACGCTGCCGCCGTAGATGATCGCGTAGCACTCTTTGTTAAAAAAATCGAGTCCGAGAAACGCACCTTTCAGCATCGTTCGCGCGACGCTGGCCGCATCGCATTTGTCAATGTCCTTGGTGTCCTGCAGGACGGTCATGCAGTTTTGCAAAAATCTTGTCTTGTTGAAGTTTTTCGGCATCGCCTCGCGCTTGTTTTCAAGCAGTTTGTCGAGATTGCCATGAATTATTTGCAGTTGCTGATTAGGTGCTGCCATGAATTGTGTCCTCCCTTTGCTGTTTGGCTTTGATGTAAAGCTGGTAATGCTCCCAAGAGGGAAAATTAAAGACGGGTTTGTCGCCTCGGAAGACAATGGACCCGCCATGTTCAACAAGCAATATTTGATCGTCCTTGGACGCGATGAATGGGGCTGTGTAGGCTTTACTCAAGCCGGACGCCCCTTTCTTCGTCCGGGACATATTCGCCGTTCAGGAGCCGCCTGAGAGTCGCTACAGAGGCGGGTAAGAGGTAAAGGCTTTGCGCCGGGCAAAGATGCCCCTCCGCCTCTGTTTCGCTTTGATAGAGCGTCAGGCTTCCGTTATCGGACAACTGAGCGACGCAAGTTGACCGCAGCGAGATCGTGATGAATTTCGCCATTGCTGTTCCTCGCTTTCGTGTTATAATGAGTGCGTGTAATTCCAGAAGGGCCGGTGCAACGGCTCTTTTTTAATACAGATCGACATCACTGTCCAAGGCGGTCCAGTATTCATTTCCCGCTTCGTCGGCAACCCGGATTTCAACTTCTCCCAGATCATCCTCTTTTGCGTCGATTACAGTAACCGTCCGCATGATGCTACCGGTCTTTCCGATCAAGTCCTCGCGCTTCATGCTCCTGCTCACCTCCCTTCGTGGCTATCGGCCATTATTGGAACACCAACGCTCCCGAAATAGCCTCGTATTCTTCGTTCTCCCGGCGAATGCAAGCCGGGCAAGCTTTGATTCCGTTCCATTCCCGAAGGATTCGGGGATGCACGAAGCACCCCTTTGTCAGCCCGCATTCCGCGACGACCGGACCGACGCCGGCTTTGGACTCAGCGATGAGACCATCCACCAGATCCACACGATCCGGAAGGATGCGTTGGCCGAGATCCTTGGCACGGCGCATTTTCAGCAGCTCTTCGATCCGGATGACCGTTTCGCGATACTGCGCCCGGGTAAGTGCTGCACTCATTCGCCCTCACCGTCCTCGTCGTCGGGTATAAAGGCTGAGCCGAACGGAACCTTGTCCTGAACGTCGATGATGCCCCCGCCCAGCCCCCGCTTCACCCACACGTTTTCCCGCCGGTACGGCCCGCCTTTCGCTTGTTTCATGGCTTCGCAAACTGCGTTGATCTGCGAGCCTTTGACGGACAGATTTTTCATATTCCCGCTTCCTCCCCAAAATCAAAGTCGATCAGTTCGAACAAATCGCCTTGTTCTTCTACCTTCTGCTTCCGGTCTTCCGCTTTCTGGATCAATTTCGCGGACCCATCGCGGTTTTTTACCATTTGGCGGATTTGCTTATCCAACACCTTCAGATCGTTGCAGCTATCAATCATTTGATAGCGCATGCGCCGTGGTTCTCCATCAGGTGCGGCGTTGTATGCTGCCATACGCCGGAGTCCATCGGAGTCTCGAAAACTCCCGATCAACCGCCTAGCCTTCGCCTTCCATGCATCCTGTTGGACTTTCTTTTCATCCAGGACGATCCGCTCTTGCAGGAAGGCGACCACCTCTTCGATGGAAAATTCCTTGCTTAGGTAGTCGATAATGAAATCCGTCCGGTCATCACGGCTAAGATTGGTTTTAGCCACGGCCTTTCACCACCTTCCGAGGTCCTTTCAAGGAATCCTTCATTTTGGCTTTCAGAAGCTCAAACTCGTTGATGCCGCCCTGAATTTGGCTGATGGCCGTTTCGATGTCGTCACGGCCATGCACCAGTTCCAGCCAGGAGGCCATTCGTTCTTCCGTTACGACGCCCCGCATGCGGACCGCGGAGTCAATCAAATTGTCAATGAGTTTTTTCTGCCGGTATTGCTCGTCAATCAACTGCTGTTTCAAAACGGACCGCCTATCGACTTCCATCACGGCGTCAAGCGTCGCCTTAGCTACTTCCGGAGGGGCTTTCCTCAATTTCTCGGCCCCACTGATGACCATATCAACCGGCAGCCTAGCTTCTTTCAGTTCCGGAAACTCTTCCACGGCCTTTTGGTAAAGTTCCGCTTTTTCCGGGTCTTTGGCCGTTTTGATGGCCTCCTTCTTGGGGACCGCCTCCAATTCCGGGTACTTCTCAACGGCGGCGACGTGCTGACGGGCTTCGGATATTGCTCCCGTTGAAACACCCAAACGTTCAGCGACCTTCTCCTCGGAATCAGGCTTACCTGGCCGCCCTTTACTGCCGTTTTCTTTTCCTTCACTCGGTGAAGGAAATTCATCCCGGAGTATTTCTTTCGTTGCTTCGACAAGATCCGCGAGGTTTTTCGATGCTTCAATTTCCGTCAGCGCCTTGCGCTTCGTATTCTCCTCCAGCTCAATCAGGCGCTTTTCTTTCTCGGATAGGTCCGCTATCGTCCGGGTTTCAACCTCTTCCCGCCCCAGCAACTTGTGCGCTTCCAGCCGCCGGTGCCCGGCGATCAGGTTACCCATCTCGTCGATGATGATCGGATGGAGCAATCCCCGCGCCTGGATACTCTCCGCAAGGCCGGCGATGTCGCCCATGTCCTCCCGGATGCGTGTACCAATGTTGATGGTGCTGATTTTGGTTAGCATTCTTTCGCCCCTTTCAACGGCGGCCATATCCCATTCCGAACTGCGTGGATGAATGAGATATAGGTGCATTCGAATATTTGGCCGATACACTGGGTCTTGAAGTAATGCTGCAGGCCGTCGAGCTGATCCTCGGTCATAACGGCCGGCATCGTCAGCATGGCCTTGGATGCCCGGAGTTTAGGCTCCGCGACGATCCTTTCCATGGTGTCAACCATGATGTTCATGGTGGCCTCCTTTCGCTTTGGTGCGATGCTATTCTATTTTCAAAGGGCTAGGATCAGCGGAGTGTCATTCGCTTGATCGTGTCGTAACAGGACACTCCGCCTCAAAAAAATTTTCGAAAGGAACTTGGAAAATCTGACTCAGGCGAGCAAGTTCATCTGCATAAAACTTGGTGTGGCCGTTTTCCTTCTTGGAATAACCGCCTTTAGAAAGGCCAAGGGCATTCGCTGCTTCCTCGACCTTCATCCCCGAATTAACCCTCGCTGCCTTGACAGTGATCTTCATCCAATCACCTCATTTCTGTCGTGTCGTTAGGAGACACACACAGAATAGCATCCTAAAAGTTTAGAGTCAACCCTAAAAAGACACGAAAAAATAAAAAAGTTGTATTCCGTGTCTTTTTGTGGTTAACTGTACTCAGTCCATTAGATGAAGGGGAATTAAAATGACTGGCTCAAAGGAAAAAATAAACTTTTATGAAGTGGTAGGAGAAAACCTAAGAAAGTACAGGGAAATAAGAAATTACAGCCTGCAAGTCCTAGCGGAAAAAGTGGGAGTAACAAAAAAGACCGTTCAGCGATACGAAACAGGCGACATCAAAATTGATATGGATCGGCTGAGCGATCTTGCCGATGCGCTGGATGTGCCCGTGACGAAGTTGGTTGAAGGGACGGATGTTTATGGAGCGGGGAAAAACAAAAACCCCGACCCTTTGGAGAAAGAGAAGGAGCTTTTTGACAACGTCTTGAATCTTACGGATGAGGAAATTCAATCGAAATATGAATTTATTGCAATTGATGGTCACACTTTGACGGCTGAGGAGTTTCAGCGCATGATTGCGGCGGTTCGGGCCGAACGTCTGTATCGTGACGGCCGGAAATAACCGCTTCCAAAAATCTGAAGTCTTGTCCGCAAACAAGGGAAAAATTACTGACGTGAATCTTAATCTTGTTAATATCGCATCACTCCTCAGATGTAATTGCCGATATACGATGTGATGATTATACCATACGCACCCCAAAACAAGAACATACGTTTGCTAAAATGATACTAATGTGATACGGAGGTTAAATGGCTCTCTCTCGTAGAGGGAGGTGCAAGCTTGGTCCACTCCTCAAAGATGCGGGCATTAACCAAACGGAATTAGCGCGCCGGACAGGCATTTCGCAGCGGATGATATCGTACTACATCCACAATGAGCAACGCATGTCCATTGATGCGATGTATGCCATTTCTCAGGCGTTGGGATGCCACATGGAGGACCTTTACGAGTGGAATTAAGACGCACCGCCGGGCGAAATTACGCCCGCCCTACAACGAGTTAGAACAATAACTTCTAAACCTCTCTCATACATAGCTTACTACTTTCGACACGCGCAAACTGTCGCAGATTGTCGAAAGTTAAAGGCATTACATAAGTTTTAATTTTTTTATCACATTTTTGTAATCCATCTACTAAAACAGGGCTTTTGTCTCAAACTCTCCTTGTGGTAAAATTGACCAATCAAGATTTAGGAGGGCTATCATGGTTAAGGCTTTACGCATCCTCGCTTTTGCAACGGTCATTTGCGCTTTTATTGCCGGGATATCAGCCGGGGACTCACCAAACATGGAATCTGTGCTTGGTTTGGAAGAACCCAAATTTTCGTGGGCTATTGCGTTTGCGTGGTGGATTGCCGGGATTGTCGGGGGAATTATGATCGGAGCGATCTCCGTCATTATTGAGCATCTGGAGGATTCAAACGCAATTCTCCGAAAGATCGAGCAGAATACGCGGCAGGAGGTTACGGAAACCTCTTCGGTGAAAGAAGAAGATAAAGCAGCCCGTGAGCGCGTACGTAATTGGAGCCAGTTCGTAAAAGAGTGATAAATGTTAGGGGGAAATACTATGGTCAAAGTTTTGCGGGGTCTTGCGGTTGCAGCGTTTGTGCTGGCGGTCATTGCAGGGATTTCGGCCGGGAACACCTTTACGGTTGCGCCGGAGTTTGATTGGCGCGACGATCCCGGATTCGGTTGGGCTGCGGCGCTTACGTGGTGGGTCGCTGGTATTGTCGGAGCAATATTGATTTGGGCATACTCCGTTCACCTGGAAAATATAGAGGAGATAAATGCACGGCTGAGCAGGATGGAACGTGCTGCAACTCCTAAAGAAGCCCCGAAAACACCAATGGGCCAATCTAAAATGTCGCTCGACAGCTTGAGCGATTATAAAATGGGCGGCTTGTCTTAAAAACAAAAGCAGAGAGGTAACCCCTCCCTGCTTTTTTTTATTTGATCGGCGGCCGCTCCCAGCCCTCTTTTATCAGGATGGTGTCAAGGCTGTGCCCGTCCCACTCCACATACCGCTGATCCTGCAAGCCGTTAAGCCCCGCCGCGATGTCTCGGCGATCCCGGCCGGTCATCGTGGACAGCTCCGCGTAAGTCGGCATCCGCCGGTATTTCGTAAAGTAGTTGTACACGATCCGCAGCAGCTTGCGCTCAAAATCCGTAAGCATCGTTAAACCTCACCCCTACGACCTCCGCGAAGTCTATCCACTCAAATCCGTCTTCCATCTCGATTTTAATCCGCCGGAGCCGCTGGTCTATGTATGCGACGAGGCCCGAGACCGGCCGCGGCCCAAAGTCGGTCCAAACATCCACCGTGACCGGCACGCAGTCAGCCCGCGCAGCTCGGAGCATGCCGTCGATCTCCTCGATCTTGTCGGGGCCGAGCTGGTTACGCGTAACGCGGTTGCGGTTGTGGTAATGCTCATTGATCCGCTCTTTATGCTCCGGCAGGATAATCCGCATCGACTCCCACAGGCCGTTACCCTCCAGCTTCCGCCGCTGTTTCATACGCCGCTCACCTTCATAATGTCCAAAAAAGGCACCTTTACAATCCCGTCACGGCCCGATACATGGATCATCTTTGTCCGGCTGTCCATATCCGCTATGCGGCCCTGCACCGGTTCCGCGAGTCCCCACACGGCCAGCGTAACCGCGCTGTCCGCCTCCTTTGCCTCGCTTAATTGGTTCGCGATCTCCTCCAGCTCAAACTCGTCTCGCGACGGCCGCTTTGCTGTCTTTGCCATGTTGATCACTCCCGTGTTTTGATACGTCCATTATATGCGAACGAATGTTCTTGTTTCAAGAACAAAAAAAGAGCAGCGAGGTTATCCCTCCTGCTCATTTTGTAATGCCAGGTATTCTGCGAAGTACTTTTCGAAGCTTCCTTTCTCCAAACGGCCGGAGAGGAAAACGAAAAACCCCCGCTTATCAATCTCGTCCAACCCTTGAAAAGTCTCATAAATCTCTTCTAACGTCATCCTCATCCCTCCTCCTCCTGCTCCTTTTGGTATTCGATCAAGTCCTCAACCCAACTCAGCCCGAAATACTGCATCAGCTTTTCCAGGTTGTCCGGCGACCAAGCGCGGGCAGTACCGGCTTCCATATCCTTTACCGTGTTCCATCGAATGCCGGTTGCTTCGCTGATCTCATTCACCGAAACGCCCTTTTCCTTTTTTAACTCAGAAATTTTCAATCGGAACATGTTTATCACCTCGATATCATCATACAACAATAAGCAAAAAAGTTCAACGTTTTTCGTTGACATTCAACGAATTTCGTTGTATAATTAAATCAGAAAGGAGGTGAGAAACACATGGACAAGCTGACGATGCAAGCCTTCGCAAAGTTAGAAAAAAGGGAACACCTCCTGCGGGTGGCTCGGGACAGAATGGGTCTCAAGCGCATTACGCGGGAGGCGTTCCGGGAAGAGCAAGCCGCAATCCTCCAGAAATACGCGTTGACGGACGCGGAGGAAAGGGCTTACCAAAACCACATCAATCGTACCAAACGCAACAGCAAGTAAGCAAGAGGGAGGGGCCGAAAGGCTCCTCTTTTTCTTAGGCTCGACGGCGCGGCCGGGCGTGTATCATCTCGACTTCCCCGCGCTCGCTGGCGTCTACAAGGGCGAGAAACTGCTCATGATCCACCAGCAACATCGGGATCAGAACATTACCCGCGACAGCGTAATCCAAGTATTGACGACGACGCTTTTTCATCGTCCTTCCTCCTCCTGCTCCCGTTTGCCTTTTACGGAAAGGTATTGTTGCAATACTTGTGCCTTAGCATCATCAAGAAAAGACTGGCACAGGTATTTTACCGCCTGATCGTCACTTTTGAATTCATAGTCTATTTTTACGCGATTGAGCAGCTCGCGCGTATCTTCATTTATGCTAACCGTGGTGCGTGCCATTGCTTGTTCACCGCCTTTGCATTCAATATACCATCATTATCATTCATAACGCAATATTTTTTACTCAAACTAGTTGACGACATATTCAAAACATGCTATTATGAATACATAAGGTAATCAAATGAATTCAAGGGAGCGAATGACGATGGAAAAGCAAGTAATGGTTCGGGCGTGGGAGATTGCAAAGGCGGCGGTTGTACGGTTTGGTGGTAAGGTTCGCGAGTATCTCGCCGGTGCCCTCCGGCAGGCGTGGGTTGAAGCCCGCCGCCCGAAGAAAGCCATCGTCGAGCTGAGCACAAACAAGCGCAGCCGCTCCTGGGTCGCCAAGATCGTCGGGCCGCACGAAACGTACCGGTATGATCGCGAGTTTATGGATTACACGGTTGACGAGTACAAAGACCAAATCTACACGCTGGCAGACGGCATCTACGATGTCTGCGAGCGCGGGAATCGCCGCTACATTATCGTCCGGGGCGGTGAGGTTTCCCGGATCAAGGAATCGGAAGTTGCAGCTATCGTGGCGTAAGGGTTTTACACTCAGGCGGCGGCCGAACGCGAGGGGGATCGCTATGGAAGACGATATGAAGGAATGTCCGATCTACCGAATCAAGTTCGATAACCTTATCGACATTTTTACGGGAGACGTGATCGATATTGAAGAAAGCCCCATGTTTCCCCAAGGAAACAGGCTGTTTGAAATCCGTATTACAGAAGTGGAAAGCGGAAAATTCCGCGCCGGTCAAGTAGTTTACTTCCAAGAATCCCGCATCGAGGTTCTTTAATCTACCCGGAAGGAGAATCGCCCTTGAATAATCTCACCTGGATTGTTATCGGTGCTGGCGCTCTGCTGGCCGTGGCCGCCCTTATCAAAGCCCTCCGTGGCCGCCGGTGATCCCGGCGCACCAGCGGCTGGCGGAGCTGCACACGATTAACCAGCGTCGCCAGCTCTCGCCGGAGGAACTGCAGGAGGTCGCGCACTGTTTGGCCGCCAACGCGCGGTTCGTGTGGGAGAGGATCAAGCTGGAAGCCCTCTCCCTGCTCGCCAGCGAGACCGCGGACGTCGAATGGCAGCACGAAATATGCGCCCGAATCGAGGCGCTGGAGATAACCGGCCGGGTGCCAGGAAGGGAGAAATGAAATGACCATGTTCCCGAAATTGGAAAAAGAAATGATGTCTCATCCGGCCCTGAAGCACGGCAGCCTGATCGCGGATCGCACAGATAACGAGGATGAGGGTTGCGCCCGCCGTTGGGTCTTGTACAAAACGTCTCTCGGTCATTTGGCTGCCATTGTGGCCGAAAAATGGGAAGGCGAAGAAGAAACCACTCGCGGCGTAACGATCCCGAGCGATTTGATACCCGCGATTCTGGAGGCTTTCGGCGGAGGTCACAAGGAAAGGTAGCCGCATAAGTCCTCACCTTCGGGGAGGCAGCGGACAGGAGGAAATCATGAGGAAGAAAGAAGTGTTCTCCCTGCGCAATCCCGAGGTAACCGACGAGCAGTTGCTCGTTCTCCATGCTGCCGTGGAGGATATTTTCGGCAGCATTATTGCGGCGCACGAGCAAGCGGTCGCCGCTGTTGAGAAGTATAGGGCGGAATCGCCTGTTGAATACGTATCCATTGACGAGATACTCTCGTATGGTATCGGCGGCGGCGCGATAACACGTCTCAGCACCGTTCTTGGTCCGCTGATTTCGGCCGCCAAAAGCAGCGGGATTAAACTCGCGGACATGGAACGCATTTATGCGGACCAGGTAGAGCGCGAAAAAAGAACCAAGGAACTGGAGGGTATTAAGAAGGCTTCCGACTATGGTGTTTCCCGGGTGTTGTATACGATTAAGGCTCCGACGAAAGGGGAAGATCGGTATCCTCGCGCGGGCCTCATTTATAAAATATACAGCGTGCTAGAGGAATTTTTGAACTCCGAAGAGATTCGGGAGGCGCTCGGGGAGGTGGGCTTTGCCAGGTTTGTTTTGGCTGTAACGGATTGCTTTGAGTTGGTCACTCCTTTACCCAACAAAAAACCAAACTTAAAGCGGTACAGAGATTTGTTGGCCTCTAATTCTTGAGACACGCTAGAGCGGGCGATCCCTCGCCTCTCGATGGGTGCCGCAAGGCATACTATACCGGCCCTCGTGGGCCACAAGGAGAATGCAATTATGAAACTGTCCCAGCTGCTCGCATCTTACAAAGTCGTATCGTCCGGGTTTCCGGCCATCGCCGGTCTCGGTGCGCACAGCACCGGAGAGGTCCCGGCTGTCCTGTCGTCGCTCCCGGCGGCCGTCCTGCACGGCCAAGGCTACAGCACTTACTTTGCGCTGGTTATGCCGCGCGGTGCCAAGTTTGACACGCCGGAGGATGTGATCGCCGCAGATCCTGACGTGCAGCAGTACATCATCGAGACGGTGGACACCGCCGGGATGCCGGTTGCCATTACGACACAGCATCAGGCCACGCTCGACGTGCTGGCCGGGATGTACCCGGAGGCCGAGGTGCTGGAGCAGCGTAACCCCGACGGCAGCCCGCGCAATCTGTCGGCGGCCGACGTGGCCGGTAAGCATGTGGTCGGTGTCCTGCCGCCCTTTCTGGTGGCCGCGGCTGGCGCATTTACGTCCGCTTCGATCTCCGGGTACAACGCCGCAACGGATGGCGACCTCTCCGGCGATCAGATCCGCGACCGGCTGCAGATCGCAGCGCAGGCGATCCGCGTGAAAGCGGTGGTCTGATGGAGGCATACATCGTAATAACGAACAGGAGCGATTCGATCCACTCCGTTTTCGCCACTCTCCAAGAGGCCGAAAACGAAATTATGAGGCATTCCTTCCTGGATCAGTTTTGCGGGGTGCAGGTAATTCAAGGCGGCAAACCCATCCAGATGCTCCGGACGCACGATATTGTCCGCAAGTTTCTGCAATCGCAGGACGCTTCCGAGGTCATAACCGTGTCGATCGACCGGGGACCGGGACTTCGTGGGAAAAAAATCGGAACGGCCCGATTCAAGGGCGGAACGTTCCGTTTAAAACTCGAAGAGTCGGGCAGCGGAATGTTCCGCAAATTTGATTGTGATGTGGTGTACTCCATCTGTGACAATGAGATCGTAGCCTACGTGCGCTACGACAACGGGGATGACGATCCGGAGGGCGTCCGGTTTCCGTCTATCCTCCGTCATCCGGAGCGGCTTAAGGACTTGAAAAGCATCGTCGCTTTCACGGACGATGAATGGCCGGACATCGACTATAAGGTTGTTTACGGGACGGTAGACTGATTTCGTCCGCCGTGATACAGTTGGGAGTATGTGGGAGGTGATTAGATGGATTTGCAGCAACGATTGGATCATGAGGACCTTTTGAGGTTGTCGGAGATCGGTAACCTGATCGACCTCAAAAAGGTGCTGGAGGCGCTCGCTCGGGACGTGCAGGAGCGCGCGCGCAAACTGGCGATGTCCAAAAAACCGGAGGACAACGCTGATCGCTTGGGGTTGATCGGGCAGTATGAGCTGATCATCAATCTGCTCAGTCGCCTTAAGTGAGGAGGAGTAAAAGTGGAGATGGTTGATTTTTGTGTATGTTGCTTTGCAACTAACCTGGATGGGTCTATTGTGCCGACTGGCACATCCGGGTCCAGCGCCTGCGAGCGCGAAATCCCCTGTGCCAATTGCGGCACTGGTGGGAGTATCATCAACATATCAAAAGCCCATGCGGACTCGATCCGCAAGCAGGCCTCTTGGGTGGGTAAAAGGTTTTACCCTAACAGCGAGGACAGGCGATAACAAAAAGAGCCGAGCAAGCGCTCGACCCTTTCGCCCGGCCCCTCAAACCATGCCCCGCGCCGCTGCAACAGCGTCATGGGCAAAGGGGGCCGGAGTGCTCTGTATAAGCAAGTTTGTTGCAATCCACGCCGGAGCGATCCGGCGACACCATCAGATTAACCGCCATCCTCTTCGGAGTCAATGGCGGTTTTTCCTATCACAAAATCGTCACAGTTCGTTCGTGTTTTGTTCGGTTAACAAATGTTAACCTTTGTGGTATATTTAAATCACAGCAAGGGACGACACGGCGGCCAACAAACCGGAGATACCGGGTGAGGCGAAAGGAGTAAATGAAATGAACGTAAAGGTGAACGGAAATGTTGAGACGCTTAAACTTGTTGACGCAAACGGCATTGATTGGGTAAGCGACTTTATCGGTAACGCTGGCGGTTTCGCGGATTTCACCCGCGACGAACAAACCGACGAGTACACCACGGACGCCGATACCTTTGAGTGGTGGTCCAAGGCAGTTGCTGCACAGCAGCAGCTGTCCGACCGGATCTCAGAGCTGAAGGAAGCTCACGGGGCCGAAGCCGTGGAACAGGCTCTGGCGGACGTTAACGAAAATGACTTGATGGACGAGATTCGCGCCCAAACCGCCGCTCTCGACGAAGCTTTCGGCGCATGAAGAAACTAATCGACCTGACAGGCGACCGCTACGGTCGTCTTGTCGTCGTATCGGAGGCGGAGCGCCGGGGGTATACCCGCCGCTGGCTCTGCCGTTGTGATTGTGGCAACATGATAACCACGACCATGTCGAGTCTCCGGGGTGGGCACTCCACCTCATGCGGTTGTGTCCAAAGGAAACGTACATCAGAGGCAAACTCGGCCGACCTCAGAGGACGTATATTTGACCGGTTGACGGTCCTGGAGCGCCTCCCCTCCACACCCGGCAGCCGAAGGGTGGAATGGCGCTGTCGGTGCGCGTGCGGCCGCGAGACCGTTGTCCCGACGCATCGCCTTACAAATGGCATGGTGACCTCCTGTGGCTGCAAGCGGTTGGACGTAATCGAGGACGCGCGGGTAACCTTAAAAGAGGAGTTTGCTGTCGACGGCGTGGTCGTCCCTTATTTGCAGCGTAAGGTGAGGCCGGATAACCAGACAGGGGTTAAAGGCGTCAGCCTTCGCGTGGATAAAAAGGGTAACCCGGTCTATGTGGCGTCAATTACGATCAAGGGCAAATATCGCTACCTCGGCAGATTTAAGACGATTGAGGAGGCGGTCCGAGCCCGCAAGGCCGGAGAGGAGAAATATCACCAGCCCTATATCGACGAGCTGGCGAAGAGGAGGAAACGCGATGTGTGACCAATGGATAGGCTCCGGCGCATGGTCCGGCTGGCGGATTACAACGGACCATACCTCCAGCAGCTACGGACAGCTGGTGCTGGTCGATCCGGCAGGCAAGGCGTATGGTCCGGGGGATATCACAGGTACGCCCAAGGTGCTTCTGCGGGCTGCT
Organism: Gorillibacterium sp. sgz306347; assembly: GCF_059735245.1. Classification (NCBI taxonomy): domain Bacteria; kingdom Bacillati; phylum Bacillota; class Bacilli; order Caryophanales; family Paenibacillaceae; genus Gorillibacterium; species Gorillibacterium sp. sgz306347. Next base: position 309,309 of record NZ_JCAPET010000001.1, on the reverse strand, counting down.
GACGTGGCCCGCGTCGTCGGGATCAGCCGGCCGGGTGTCGTTAAGCTGGCCCGATCTGCGCGCAATGAGGGCTACCGGGGAGACTTTCCCCGGGAGGTTGCTCCGGGCCTTTGGGACCCGGAAGAAATCGAGCGGTACCGCATAACCCGCGAAAACGCAAAAAACGCCTCGACCGCCGAATAGGCAGCGAGGCGTTTTGCTTGGCGAAAAAAGACCCCACCATGTCTAATGGGCGGTGGGGTATTTTACATACCTATGAGCAGAGCTAAACAGCCTTGCTTTTTACGTTCTGTATCAGAGGCACCATGAAAAGGTATTTTTTTCAATAAAAATTACTTGCCTCCCATTTTTTATGGTAGAATTACCATCATAACTAGTGTGGAAAGATAGGGATTTTACAATGGGAGATTTCTTTAAAGAACTACTCAATAAATTGCCTGACTGGTTCTTTCATGTTATGAGTGCAAGTCTCATCGTCTGCGTTATTGCGTTTTTTTGGTTTTCATCTGTTGGTCTTAGGCGTTTTTCAAAATCCGTCTCTTCACTTATTGGCGTAGATGAAAGGGCAAACCTGGAGCAGAAGTGTAGTGCCCTAAGCGAAGAAAATCGCTGTAACAAACAAAAGGCCCAACAAGTAACTTCTGCGCTTCTTCATGTAAAATCTTATATATCAAATTTAAATGATCTCTCTAATGAAACTAACCCAGATATTAAATTGACAGAGTCGCTTTCCTTAATTCAGAAAATGCTGGACCATCTCTCAACGGACATCAAAACCCTTGCTGGAGGAGAACACAGATGCGGGGTTTGGATTCAAAACGAAGAGGGTAAATCCCTTAAGTTGATAATATGTAGTGCGGGTTTTCCAAAACACTATAAAGGTGAAAAAGAGCTCGGTATTAATGACACAATTGCCGGACGGACATACTTAAAAAAACAAACTCTAAACATACCTGATGTTCTAGCCGATAAGGACTATAAACGCGACCCTACCGTAGAGCGACAACGGTACAAAGCCCTTATTTGTATCCCGTTAGGCGAATTTGGCGTACTAACTATAGATGGAAAGCATACAATGGATGAGGAATGCGAATTAATCGGTGAGACATACGGAGTGCTTATTGAGATGGCCGTTCAAAATCATGATGAAGCTTTTAGAGAGGTAGAGAGTTACAAAGAGTTATTTGATGCTGGTATCGATATGGAAGATTTGGGATACTCAAATGATATTGCTAATTAGGAAAAAGTTGGGTATGATACTTGTAGGAGGTGGAAATCATGTTGCCACTCGATCAAATTTCTTTGGTTAAACTATCCCTCATGAGAGCTTATAACGACCAAACAATTGACCGGAAGGAATATGTGTCCGCACTCCGTCGTTTACAGGAATTGGAGAGGCAGCAAAGGGAAACGGAAAAACAGGAAAAGGAAAAGCTAATAAAAAACCTCAACCAATCGCTTTTTGTGTAATTACAACCCCGCCAGCCGAATAGGCCAGCGGGGTTTTGTCTTTACTCAGGGTCCTTTGTATTTCCCGGCCGATTGCGAAACGCCAACTCGAATAACCCCGTGGCCGACAACCCAGCCAGTCCGCCAGACCACAGCCGCAGCACCAGCCCAAGCTCCGTAAACGGCACAGCCGCCGCCCCGACGCCCAGCCCGATCAGCAGGCCGACCAGCGGGACGATGTTACGCGGCAGGTTGACGGTCGTCTTTACGAGCTGCACGAGCGCCAGCACAAACACGGCCAGCAGGCTCGCAAACGCCAGCACATCGGTAAGGTTTTGATTATCCATTGGTTATTTTCCCTCCTTTGCTTTTTCCATTTTGTCCAGCACGGTCAAAATACGCGCCAGATCCCGCGAGACGTTTTTATCCGTCAGGTACGGACCGTACCGTTGCATGGCCGGAGCTGCCCATTCCGGCGCGGGCTTTTCGCGCAGGCGCTCCTCCAGGTCCTTGATCTGCTCCTTTTGCTCCAAAAGCATCTTCCGGAGCAATACCGCCGTCTGCTCCAGCTCCGTGGCCGTCCGCTCCAGCGCCTCCATGCGCCGTTTTTCCTCTGCTGTCATCGGTGCATCCTCTCCCTTCCCGGCCAGCTCGGCCGACACCGCTTTTTTAAATTCCTCCCAACCGGTCCACCGGCCGCTGTCGTACATCAGACGCGGACAAATCTTGCCGGACCAATCGTAATGACGCCGGAGCCGATCCACGCCCCACCCGCGCTCCCGGAGCATCTTGGCGGCCAGCTGCGCGGCGTTTCGCAGCGTCTTGGCGTAGTTGCCACTCTCGCATATCTCAATGCCTATGGACGCTCGGTTACCCGGTCCATTGCCGTCTCCGGCGTGCCAAGCCACCTCGTTAAGTGGCAGGACCTCCACGGCCTCGCGCTCGTCTACGGCGACGTGATAGCTCGCTGTGCGTGTGTTGCTCGGATTGGTCAGCCATGCCCGCTCACCCGCTGCGCCAGACGCCGGATTGCCCGTGTTGTGGATCGTGATGGTTGTCGGTGTCATCGGCAGGCCCGGACGGCGGTTGTGCGGTGCGCTGCGCGGGATGTGATCGACGCGGTATTTCATCAGCCGCCACCTCCCCACACTTTTACCGCCGCAATAATCGTCATGACCAGCGACGAGCCTATCGCCCCAAGAGTAGCGCCGTAAAACGTCCGCTTAAACCATTTAAGGTCATCGGCCTTGGCTGCGAGCTGGGCCAAAGCCTCCATCGCCTTACGCTCGGCCGTCGCCGCTTGCTCCTTGACTAAAAGCAGCGCAGCCTCTTGTGCGTCTCCAGACGATGCAACCGTGTCCAGCCGGTGATGCGCAGACTTGGTAGACTGGAGCGCCTCGTTTGCGATCCGGTAAGCGTCAGCGGCTACCCGGTCCAGGTTGGTCAGTGCCTCGATTTTGGTCTCGATTTTGGTGATCCTTTGCAATATCTCCATGAGTACGGCTTGATCCGTATCGGGCATCGCCGCCCCTCCGTCCTGTAAAAAGATAGCCCCCGGATCACTCCGAGGGCATAAAAAAGACGCCTTGCGGCGCGGTTATTCGGCGTCGATAAGGAAATCAACGCCGCTATCGATCAGGATCTCGCGGACCCCGGCTTGCAACGAGGACGGCACATCCTTAAAGGCCGTTTTTCCAAGGATGACGCGCTGCGCAAAAAACATGACCACCATAGTATCACCTCCCTCCGTGATAGATAGCAGCCAATACAAAAGCCGCCTGATCATTGGTAGAGTTGCGCGGCCAGCTCGGCGATAACGTCCTCGATAAACTCTTGGCGGTCGGCGCTGGCTGTGATCTGCGCTTTGAGGAGCGCGTTTTCCTGCTCCAGCCGTTGCAGCTTCTCGGCATCGGATTCCGGGGCGGGAGGATGCAGCGCCTCGATCTCCTCCGGCGTCAGGGCCTCCACCCACAGCTCCGGAGCTTCCGGCGGAGCGTAGGCGGGTGGCGTATACTCCGGCGGATCGCCGCGCTCGTCCTCCGGCCGGGCCGCCCAATCCTCATAAGCGGCGGACCATTCGGCTTGCGCTGCTTCGACGGCCTGCGCGTGAGCCTCCTTCGCCTCCGCAACAGCCAGCTCGTAAGCCTCCCACGCGGCCAGGTCAAAGCGCGGCTTGTACAGCCCCGGAGTAACCGGCACGGCCACACGGTAACCGATCAGGACCGGCTCCGGTGTTTCCGGCTGCTCGCCGTCCGGGTCAAGCGCGGGCGTCTCATACAGCGGTGTAACGCCGGTCTCCGTATCGGCTACGAGCGCGACGTCAGCATAGAATCCGGTAGGATCGGTGATAATTGCTTCTTTCATATGTCATGCCTCCTTTACTGGTGCACCCGGAAATGCGCAGATATAACGGCCCAGGCTATCGTCGACGCGCTGCTGCCGCCGTCAATACCTACCGCCCCATCTTTACCGATACCAAGACGGAAGAAGATTTGATTAGTACCGTTGTACGCAACACCGACTTCCGAATGATCTTGATTCGGTCGATAATCCTTGGGCAACATAAAGACAGGCCCACCAAACACTCCCGAACGAATCAGCCCGCGAATGTGTACAAAGCCTAACTCGTCTTTCATATAGCTAATCCCCTCAGCCGATGGATCAAAGTTCACCCACCCATTAAGCAGCGTCGGCGTGATCCATTCTGGCTGCTCTGCGTCCGCCTTGCTCGCCTCCAGCACGTCCACCCGGCCGGTCAGCACTGTTACATCTGCGAGCGCTCCGTCTACGGCTCCCCGCAGGTTGGACGCATGTTGGGCGGTAATCTCTAACGGAGCCAGCCCGGTCAGGTGCGTGTCGAGTGAGAGATAGGTAACCGCGTAGACGGCTGAGGGATCGTAATCGGCAGTGGATATCCATGCTTTTTGATTCCCGTACTGGTTGACGGAGCTGTAGATAGTCCATCTCTTGTCCCTCACTTGATTGGTAAATACAGACAAAATAGCACCAACGCGATATTTAAGATGCTGACCGTATAACGTGTCGTTGATGATATTTGCATTTTCGTACAGCCCCGGATGCGCCCGCTCCCGCACGATTGCCCCCGTACCCATCTCCAGCACGTTGTCGCCCTCTCGGAGCCGGATCGCGCCTTCTTGGCTGATCGGCTCGTCAACGGGTGTCGCGAGTTGGTATTGCAGGCGGTAGGGTGTGGTACCAGGCGCTGTTGATGTGGGAAGCGTTAATGTCAACTTGTCCGATGTCCAACCACCGGGAGGCGCAACATCGCTGCCTTTGTATAAATTACTAACCCACCCTTTATCTCCGGTGCCATTATAGTTACTTGTGACCGGGAGAGTTTGGGTAAACATTTTCCAACCGTTAAAATACGCCTTGATCTCGTCATCGGACGGAGTGTAATCCGGCCCCCATCCGCTGTCGGCGTTGGGGATCACCACATAAAAATTCCCAATGCCATTTAGCACAAATTCATCGTTTGCGGCTGGATCGGAAGCGTACTTCAGTGGTTTTCCGTCGTACTTTACAAGCAGATTGGTTGGCGTGTCATATACGTTTGCTGCCAGGCTAGTAACCATCACTCGTTTGCCACCAGTAACGGGGTTTACATGCTTCCATCCCAGTTCCCCCGTCAAATCCATCGTCCGCCGCGCTCGGTTGATCCGCATCCGGCCGTCGGCGTCCTGGTAAACCGTGTCGCCGGTCGCTGCCTGTACGTCCCACAAGTACATGGCATCCGTGATGGTATCGCCGTCTTTGCGATGGACAAATACGCGATCGACCGTCTGAATACCCTCGGTGTACGGGTATTTGGCGGCCAGCTGCGCAGCCGGGAGCGATGGGTCTGCTGCCGGAATCTCGTATAACGCAATACGTGCACCATCTGTCTCCCAGCTAAAGCCTGTCGTACCTCCCGACGAGTGTATCACCGTCGGAGCAGTCCGCAGGTAACCTCCGTACAAAACCGGGATAACGGGGTCCGGTATCAGTACGTACTTTTTAGACAAATCAAGGGCCACCGCGCGGATACGCTGGCCGGTTGTCGTCCGCCCGAGCAGGTTGACCAGCGTCCGCCCCGGGAAGCCAAAGCCAGACAGGCGGGCATCCCGCTGCGCATTAATGGTCTGCGTGCCCGGCTTGAGTGTCACCGGGACGGCAGCCGCAGAGTCGAGGTCGGCGGAAATGTCGGCTGCCAGATCGACGACCTGCTCCTCTACCGCCTCCACCTCGGCCAAGCGGGCGATGTCGTCAGCGGCCTCCGGTGCGGCGACCTTTGCCCGGCCCGATGCGTCCCGCTGTACAATGCGCCCGCCTGTAGCTGCTGCGGTGCTGCCGTGGGCTGTGCTCGCGTCAACGTGGCTCCTGGTTTCTTCCAGGTTAATCGCCGGAGCTGTCCGCCACGAAGATTTCCCGGTGATCGCCTTGATGCGGTTTGCCAACCAGCCAAACAGCGTTGTAGGCATGCCAGCGTCTCCGGTTGGGGCCGTAACGTCCGACATTGTTCGTTCGCCGATGACCCTATCCGTTGCAGCCCCATCGTCCAGTTTGGCGGCCGTTACGGATTTGTCCGGGTGGTCCAGCACAACCGACGTTTTATGCGTGTTGTAATCTGAGAGCCGCACAAAGACAAGCGACTCATCGATGACAGCCGTCACGTTGGCCGCTTGACCAACGGTCACAACCGCGTCAATGGTTTTTTCGATGATGTCCGGTCCGCCCCCGGCCGGGATGTACTCCGCATTGGTCCCAGCGTTTGCGTATGCGTATAGGATTTCGCCGACGTCCGGATCGGTAGCAAAAACTCCGATCTCTCGAAAGTAAAAGCCCGCCGTAATGTCCTGATTGGAGAGTACAGCCCCGACAATCGCCTTGTTGGGCGACTGAAACCGCAGCTTATCAATCGCAAGGCTTTTGCGCTGGCTGATCAGTCCTGTCAGGGCGACGATGGACTGCCCGCCAAGCTGTCCATCGCCCACAGCGATCCTCGTGTACTGGAGCTGTGCGCCGGCCTGTGCCTTGGATTGCAGGGCAATGCCCCGCGTTGTTACTGTGAGCCCGCCAAAAGCGGCCATGCCCACTCCCCCTTTAAACTGTCATATTGTCTCCGATATGGAGCGCCACGCCGACGGTAAGCGGCAGGTCCTCAATTTGCGAAATCGCTACCCGGTCCAGCCGGGCAGAAAGTCGCTTGACCGAGTTAACCGCGCGGATAAACTCCTGCGCCCGCCCGGTCGTTACATCCTCGTTGTTGGTCAAAACCTGGAAGTGATACGGCTCCCCGCCGTACTCCCACCATTCTTCGACGCGGCCCTCCCCAAACAGGATACGGACCAACTCCTCCACCGCCGAGGGCGTCGACTTGCGTCTGTGAAACGGGATTGCGTTTTTGACAAGCTGCCGCTTTTGCGCGAGCGGGAGGGTCGGGTCGTAGTAATCGACGTGATATTGCCAAGCCAGCTCGTCGGTCTCCTCGTCCGTCCACTCGTCTGCCCGGCCAAAGATATCGAGCAGCCGGATCATGTCCGTTGTCGCCTGCAGCTCGCCGTCAATCGCCTTGGCTGCTGCCGCGAGCGCTGGATCGGCCCGGAGGCTGGGCGGCAGGATATCGAGCATGCTGACCGTCTGGAGATTAATCATCAGCCAGCCCTCCATACGTCACCGTCACCTTGTCCTCCTGCGCGACCTGCGTCTCCGAGAGCACCAGATAAGTTGGCGCGGTCACATCTACCCGCAGCGCCCCCGCTTGCATGACGCGCGAGATCAGCGCCGATGGGTTGATGTCTCGGCCGAGCTTGGACCGCTGCCACAGCCTAAAGGCGGCCACTGCATCACTGACGGCCGCCTGAATGGCGACGGAATCGGCCGCCCGCTCCCGGTCCACGTAATAGGTCAGGGTAATGTCATAGAGCTCCACTGTAGGCGGAGCAACCGTCACCAGGTCGGTCAGCGGCCGGATGGTGCGGTCGTTGAGGGCGTCGCCGACCGCCTGCAGCACGTCCTCCCCCGGGATCGTCCCGCCGGTCAGCAGCGGTACGACAAGGACCTCTCCCTCATCCGGCGAGGTTACGGCCACGTCTATGATCGCGGAGCTTGCCCGCATCGCGTAATAGCGATAGGCTCCCTCCGGACCGGCCGTCGAAAAGCTTTCCGGGGCCGTCCGGATACGCTCCCGGTATGCATCATCGCTCTCCGCCTCCGCTCCGCCGGAGCTGGTTGTCAGGTTGGCGACGCTCTGCACGTAGGGCAGCGGGTCCATCAAGACATTGATCTGCCCCGGCAAAAAGCCGTTGCCCACCGTTCCAGGTACGGAGCAGGCCGCCGGCACATCGCCGGTCAACCCGCCGGATGGTATCTCCAGCGGCTCCAACGTGACATAGTACAGGTTGCCGTTCCCGCCAGCCGGTCCGATGCGGGTACCTGCCGGAATGAGCTGCGCGGACGCGAGAGGCATCGACAGGGTGACACGGATGGTTGTCAGCGCGGCCGCTGCTGGCAACCGCTCGGTGCCCTGGAATGCTCCCATGTGGTCCAGCACCAGCCCGCGGGCAAACCGCAGCAGGTTACCTTTGGCCGTCTGGTTGATCAACGCCCGCTGCTGAACAATGATCTGCGCCAGCGACAACAAAAAGAGCCTCACCGGGTCCGCTGGATACAGCGTCCGACCGGTCAAGCCCTCATAAACTGCGATGATGTGATTTTGCAGCTCCGTGACATCCTCGCTTGCAAACTGGATGTCCGGCAAATCGGAAAACGCCGTCATAGCGACTCATCTCCCTCCTGCTCCAGCGTGTACCGGATGACCGGCTGCAGCTTGGCAACATCTGTCCCGACAAACTGGACCTCAACAATCCGCGCCCGAGGCTCCTGGGTGCTGATCGCCTCAATGACCGCAGCCGTCAGGAGCGCCTTAGCAACCTGCAGGGGCTGATCCAGCGACGAGTAATCCGTCCCGATCCCCCGGGCGAGCGGAGCGGTGCCGAGGGGCGTGGATAGGATGGTGCGGATGTTTTGCGCGACCTCTGCGGCGACGTCCGCCGGCGCAAAATCTACCGCCTGGCTGGTCTCCGTTATGGTGTAGATCATGGCACATACTCCTCCAGATTGATGTTGACCGATGCCGCGAGCAGGTTGCCCCGGTTGTCGATCTGCTCCCAGGTTTGGTCAAGCCCCGTGATCACCCACAGACCCGACTTGCCTATCATCTTGCCGCCGATGACCAGCCGGACCGCCTTGCCGACGACCTCAAGCTCCTTGAGCAAATCCAACTCCTTGCGAGGGTTGGCCCCGAGGTTGGCGTCGAAGCGCATGGAGAAGGAAATCGAGTCGGCCCCCGGCCCGATCCATTGATGCTTGGGCCGTTGGCCGAGGATGTCGTGAGACGCAAACCGGCCGGCCGAGGATCGGCTGAAATCCGTAAAAGTGCGGACTAGCTTGGGGGAAACCTCGAAAACGACAGGCCCGAGCGTCCCGATCATGACGGGATCACCCCCACGCAGTAGCCGTAACGGTTGCCGGTATCCGGGTAGACCACCAGCACACTGTCCCCCACCACGGGAAGGGAGAGCTCCGGCGGGCCGACAACCGGCAGGGGGGCGGATACCGTTTCATCCTCCGGGAAAACAACCCGGACCGCCCGCGCACCGACATCCACCGATGAGACAAATCCCGTTTTAATCATCGCTACCACCCCAATACCTTGCGTATTTCGATTTCCGTCGTATACCCGCCCCCGGAAAGGGTGTGCCGGGCCGACTCGACCAGATATTTGCCATCAAACCGCCCCCAGCCGGACACATTGATCGTGATGCCAGCCGCGATTCGCACGTCACCCATGAGGGTCATGCTTGCCTGCCCGGCCTCTTTGTTGCGTTCCCTGAGTGCCTTCCGCGCCCGCCTGAGCCCTTCCGCTTGCGAGTCAACCTGTTCCTTCATGCGCAATACAGGGCCGCTCTGCGGGGCTCCCGGCGGCGTATAGGTAACCTTGATGACGTTTTTGGATTTGGCCTCCGTATACGTCAATTCGGCTGCCCGATACGAGCGGTTTTTTGCGCTCCAGGTAAACTCATAATCCAGTACGTTGTCGGTGTCGCGCTTTATGGTCAGGACAGCAGGCCGGTCCTCAAACTCCTTTTCGTCAAAGAGGACCAGTTGGCCCCCCGTAACCTTTACCGCAATTCCCTCGGAGCGGGCCTGCTCAAAAATAAAGGTGATGTCCTTGGTCTCCGTCTGCTCCAGGCGGTCATAGCTGGGGTTGTCGGTTGTGGTGTAGAGCAGCGTCAGGCCCGCCCGCTTGGCGATGTCTCCGGCGACGGCCTTGAGGCTGGTTTTTTCCCACGCCTGCGAACGCTCCTCTTGCGCGAGCGAGGCTATCGGCAGGGAGGTCGCCCCAATGCTCACGGTGTCGCCTGAGAGGCTGATCTGGTCCACCTCAAACGTGCCGCAGGGCAGTTTTTCAAACTCCCCGCCCCCGCGATGCCAGTTGTGCGTTTTGATCTCCGCGACAATTTGGTCACCCTCCTGCGGCGACCATGAGCCCTGCCACTTCCGTTCCCGGTCCTGCAGTGTAATCTGCAGGTCGTCCAGGTCACCGGATATGGCGTCGGTATAGGTCATGCCCAACGCATCGGCTGATAACTCCTCTGTAATATCACGGCCGTTGTAGATGATGACGGGAGCGGCCCGCCGGGCGTCTTGCATGTATCGGACCACGGATCAACCCTCCCTTTTCCACGGTGGCAGGGTGGTGGACGACTCGACCGGACGCTCCGGGGCGACCAGCACAACACCCCCGCCGAATACGACCACCGCAGCGTGATCCGGGTTGGCTGCGATGAGTAGCGTCAGGTAGCGCTCCGAGCCATAAAGCTGATAAGCAATGCTGTCCCAGGTGTCGCCCTGGATGGTTGTGTAGGTCATGACATACTCACCCGCTGACGTTGGCGCATATATCCGCGCATTTGTTTATCAAAACTGACTTGCCCATCCCGGACCGCCTGCTCCACTGTAGCCCTGTCGGCGTTGCCTTGGACAATAATTTTGGGCGCATAGACCGGCGCAAACGTGGACTGGTTATTTGTCGTGCTGCCCATCCCCAGCAGTTGCCCCGTAGCCTCCCACAGCGACCGGCTGCGGTCGGAGTTGTCGAGAGGGATCGCCATTTCGGGGCCTGCCTCTCCAAAGATAGAGGGGCGCGTCGCGATTCCGCCTGCCGCAAACATTTCGAGGTGGCCGGAAAATTTGGGCTGTATTTGCCGGGTGATCACGTCCACGTTAATTTGTTTACTGGTGGGCATCATATCCATTTCGGCATTTACTTCTTTGATCATCCGCAGCACTTCGTCAAACCGAATCTTTTCGGCATCGGTCATGCTGTTATACTTGGCCGCTTGGCCCTCAATCGTTTCCCCTGCCCCGAGACTCAATTCGATCAGTTTGATTTGGGATTCGTACAATTCGTCATAACTCGATTTCGCCTTTTCCAACTCTTCAAAGGTGGTAACACGGTCGCCGAGTACGTCAACCCGCTCTTTGCTCATCCGGTCAATAGACTCGCCGATCATCTGCATTTGGCTATTGAGGTTGAAATGTTCTCCGACCGCTTCGCCCGCTTTGTTCAGATTTTCGCGTAGCTGTTCGAGCTGGGCAATTTTTTGATCGGAATCGTCCATCTGAAGGATTTTGTTGTACTCTACCTGATACTGCTGGAATGCTGCGATTGCCTTATCCAAGGCATCTTTTTGTCCGGTCAGATCCGCGCCCTTTTCTCCGAGAGAGGAAATTTGGTTTTCCAATCTTGGTCGGTCTTCTTCTGCCTTCGCCACTTCGCTTTCCAGGCGCATTTTGGCGATTTCTGCGTCAGCGTCAGCCTGTTCCTTTGTCAGCCCCAATTTTTCGCGAATTTTCCCGTTTTCCAAATCGTAATTGGAGAGGATTTGTGGGTACATATCCTGCAGCCGCTGCTCGATGTCGAGAAGCCTTTCCTTTTGGCCGGAAAGATCACGCGAGCTATCCGTATTGTCGCTAACAATGGAGTAAAGCTTTTCGTACTCCCAAACCAGGTCATTTGTAACCTTGGCCTTGTCAGCAACCTCCTGATAATTGTCTGCGGTCTCCTGCAGTTTGGGGCCCATGTTGATAAGCGCCTGACGAGCGTCCTCTTGCTTTTTTTTGTACGTCACCCATGCAAGACCGAGAGCACCTATCGCTCCGGCCGCGATCCCGAGAGGGTTGGTCAAAAACGTAGCCGCCTTGCCGATCAAACCGACATCTTGGGACGCATTAGAGGCGGACGAAGCAAGGTCGGCGAAGCCTTTGCCAATCTTATAGACGTTTTTGCCGATCATCGCCGCAGGGACGGCCAGGCCAATCGCTTCGAGCGTGTCTTTGTTATCGCTCGCCCATTCCGTCAAATCCCGAAGGACCGGAAGTAAATCCTCTCCAATCGGCATGATGACGTCCTGCATTGTCTCGCGCCCTAAAGCCTGGATGTCTTTGGTCAAAGTGTCGTATTTGACCGCCTCGATCTCGTCCATGGTCGCTTTGGTCATGTCAAACTGGCTGCGGGCCGTTCCCATTGCCTTTATGACGTCAGTCTCCAGGTCCTCGAATTGAGTGCCGAACAGGTTGACACCCGCGATATTGCGCTTTACCGGGTCCTCAATGGCCGAGAGAGCAGACACGACTTGCTTAAAGGCTTTTTGCGCTGCCGGTCCGCCGCGAGCAAAGATTTGTCCCATTTTTTCGGCGTCTAAGTTGATGGCCTGGAAGCCTTCGGCGGTTGTTTTTGAGCCGTCCTTTGCCCGGATGTTAAACTCCTTGACGGCATCGCCAACTTTGTCCAGATTCCACGCGCCATTTTCCAAACCTGCCGAAAAAACATCGAACATCTCATTCGCGTTAAAACCCAAAGCCGCAAATTGTGGTGCGTACTCGTTGGCTGTATCCAGCAGCTCGTCGGACTTATCAAGGCCATTTTGCGCCCCTTGGGCGAGCAGATTCATGGCTTCGTCGGAGCTGATGCCAAAATTTTTCATCATCGTATCGGTTGTTTTGACCGATTGCGGGATGTCGTAGGCAAACACATCCCGGAGGATGATCGCGTTTTTGGCCGTCTCCTCCAGTGCGTCTCCTTGCTGCTGGGTGATGTTCCGGGCCGTTATGAGTGCTTGGGACAGGTCCTCGACGTTTTCCCCAAAATTATTCCGGTACAGGTCGTTTGCAGCCTGCTCCATCTGCTGCATTTCCTCCCGGCTCGCACCGGTGGCCGCCTCGATCTGCTTCATGGAGCCCTCAAAATCGCCTATAGTACCAACGATGTCGGTAAACGAGTCTTTGACCGTATCCACGATGGCAAAGGCCCCGGAGTATTGAGCCACGCGCCCGAGGATGTCCTGAAAATCGGCAGCAGCTCCGGCCGCCTTTTTAAATACGTCCGGAACGTCCCGGCCTTGGGCCTCCATCTCTCGGAAACCCTTACCAACACCCCTGGCCGCCTTCTCAGCTCCTTCAAGTGCTCGTTCGAGCGAGGGGTCCAGTTTACCGCCGAGCTCAAATGTTGTTTCGTATGTTTTTCCTCTACCGGCCACTATTTCCGCCTCGCCTTCTTGGTGGCCTGTTTCTGCCTCCGTTCATGCACTGCTTTGCTTGCGTCAATCCATTTAAAATAGGACGTAACGGGCTGACCGAGCCAAAACTCTAATGTTGATCCCGGTACGGAGTAAGCCAGGGAGATCGCCAATTCGCGAATACCCTGGCCTATGTCGTCTCCTATGCCGAGAGCAGAAGAAAATTTGACGCCCGCACCGTCACCCTCGTGAAGTCTTTGGCCTTGAGCGCAAGGATCAACTCCGGCACAACGCCGGCCGCCTTGGCCGCGACCGCCACATGATAAGGCGTCCACGTAGCAAGCATGAACGGGATGCTCCCTCCGCCGATGCCGCGTGCAACTGTCTCGCATTTCATCAGGTCTGATCCGGAAAGGGAGTCAAAATCAAATGTTAGCACCTTGATTTCGTCACCCTCAAAAACAATCGGCCGAAGAAGGGTGTAAGCCCGTTCCTCGGCCGCCTCGATGTTCGTTTTTTCGTCCACTTTGTCGCTCATTCCACGCCTCACATTCCCAGGTTTTTGCGCGTTTGGGCGTAGTAGTCCACGCCGTCGATCACGCACACCATGTTAAATTTGTCAATTTCGGTAAGCGTTTCGCCGTCCAAGACAATTTTGAGGTAAGTAACCTCAAGCTCGTTGGCGCTTTCCGTCCCTGCTCCCACGCCCAGCGTCCCGAAGCTGAAGGAGGCGGGAACCGCACGCACGGTGATTTTGAGCGGAATTTCGTTAAACAGGCCCGTTGCTTGGTCTATTGCTTGGATCGACCCTCGAAAATCAAGGGGTTGCACCTCTTGTCGAGCGACTTTGAAAGCCGCCCGGTCTAAGTTGCGCCAGTTGAGCGTGATCCGCATGGAATCAAAAGCCCCCATCATCGGCATTTCAACACTACCGGCAACACCAGCACCGTTGATCGTTGTGGTCCCCGGAGCAAGATCAGGGAGATTAACATCAGTCACGCCCAGGTGGGTACTGCCGGTATAGGCTTTAAAATTCTTTACCGCCGAAGGAATTTGCATCTACATGTCCCACTCCTTTACGCTGCCAACGCGGCCAGATACTCGGCCGAGTAGGCGAGGATAAATTCCAATTCTTGAGCCGGGGCCGGCGGAGTGATAAATACTCGGAACGCCAATCTCCCGGCCATCAGGTCAGCGTCGGAATTGTCCGACTCCCTAAACTCCACCCTCCCGCCAAGCAGCGCCCCCATTGCGACAAGGCCATTAAGCCAGATATTTGCACTGTCGGTCACGCCGTCAATAAGCCGCCGCGTCATGGGCGTATCGACTTGTTGATGATAGGTCAGGATTAGGCTGTTGCCAATCCAGTCAAACATGCGTCGGATCGGCAGAAACGCCTCTTTCAGGTCGGTCGCAGCCGGATAAGCCCCGGTATAGTTGCCCCATGCTTTAAGGCCGCCGGCGCCAAATGCCAGGGCCGTCGTAACGCCTTGCGAATTAAGGTAGTTGGCCTGATCCATACCCAGCAGCACCTCAGATCCGTCTGCGAGGACGGCGCTGGTAGCCTTGAGGCTCTTGTTTGAAGGGCTGACGTAAGGGATGCCACCGTTTGCCGCGTCCGTGGTTCCGACTGCACCGGCCAGGAGCGTCGAAAAGCGGTATTTGCGCTCGCCGATTGCAAGCTGCGGCCAGAGTGCGACCTGCCTGCTGGTGGTGTATCCGTTGTCGCCTTTCCAGCTCGGAACGTCCGCGTACTGCGTGACCGTCGCCGCGTCCATGTCGGTCAATGCAATAGCTTTAAAATTGCCGTTGATGTTGCCCGCTTTGGCGGTCATTACGGCTGCGACCGTAGGGTCCTGCGAGTAACCGGGAGCCAATACAAGCCCAGGAACCAGTCCGAATTTGGGGAAAACGGCATTCAGCAGCTCCAGCCCGGTAGATTTACCGTCTCCGTCCACACCGCCGATAATCGTCGATGCCGTCACCGCTGCCGGATTGAGTTTGCTGTAAGCCACGCTCAATTGTGTGGCGTTGGTCGGGATGGCTCCGCCGGACTTTACAGCGATTACGATCTGCCCATCCTCGTCAAAGGCGAGCGTATAATCCGTGTCTTTGACGTAAGTCGTCGCCCCGTCAGCCGATTTGACCACGACAGAGGACTGCAGGACGCCCTCCGCCTCTACCATGACCATGCGGTCGGATACGGGCAGCGTGGCCGCCGGAACGGCCGTCTTGTGCCCCGAGAGAGCCGGGTCAAGTACGTTGACCAGGACAAGGGGGGCAAGGGCGAACTGCCGGAAATGGGCGTCCATCGCCTCACATAGCGTATAGGACTCCCAATCGTCCGAGTAGCCAAAGGCAGCTACCGCCTCCGCGAAACTGTAGCAGAGCACCGGGCGATTAACCGGAGCTGCGGCCAACGTCGAGAGATTAACCGGGGCCGTGCCAAACACGACCGGCAGGCTGGCCGTTGCTTCGACCGGGGAGAGCGTTGCTGTCGCCTCCTCCCGGATGGTAACGCCATGCTTAAATGCCATTGGATTGCTCCTTTCTCGCCCCGCTCAGCAGGGCATATGCTTGATGTTCGGGCGTTCCGGCGCGGGCAATACGCGCCTGCGTCGCCTGCAGTTCCGCTACCGGGACCATCAGGTCTTTGATATGCGGGTGTTTAACGATCAGGTCGTCCAGATGGCGCGGCAGCCCGCCGCGAAACACCGTGTACTGCGACAGCCGGCCTCTTTCGAGGTTGGGCCCGGCGTAAATGATCTGTTCCGACTCTCTGGGCTCCGGTTGCGGCTCGCTTTGAGGGGCTTCGGAAGCTAAAATGACCGGCTCCGCAGGTACAAAATCAACCTCTTCGACCGGCTTCAGGTCTTCTTTTTCGTCTCGTTTTGCCATCATCAATCCTCCTCACTGATCCCTGGGATGGACCAATTTGTCTTTGCCCCTCCGAAAAAGTAGGGCCTTACGTCTTCGTCGTCCACGGACCACTCAAACGGGTACTCAATGCGATACTTGCTTTCGATGATCCGCTTGCGGAAGATGTGTGTTTCCAGCTTCCGCAGCGCGTTCATAACGTCCTTGTAACCCTGGTTATCGTCGGCTTGGTCGTACACACCGAAAACAATCATGATCGAGCAAGAGGCCGCCTGATCAATGGCCGTGGCCCCTCCGTCCGTTACGCGCACAAGGCAGTACGGAAAATGCTCCAGGTCCTTCGCCGTCTTTTTAACCGGCAGGTTTTGCGGGTAGACGTTAAGAGCAGCAGGCTCGCCGAGCGCGTTTTGAAAAACCGTATCCGCGAACAGCGCCTTGATCTCCCGGACGAGTGCATCCTGCAAAAGATATGGTGTCATGGTCAGTTGCCCTCCAATATGCGGCCGATCTCGTGATCAAGACGTTGGTCAAAGACCTTGGCCGCTTCTTGCTCCACAAACTCACGCACGGACCGGCTGCCGACCATTTCGGGAACCGGCGGACCGAACATCCGTTTGATCGGCAACTCCGTCCAGCGGCCGTCTGAGCGCTTCTGGTGGCGTGTCAATCCGCCATGCTCCCGCTCAAACACCTTGTTTCCGTTGACGGACGCAACAAAGGCCCGAAGGAGCGCCTTGGCACCGCCGGACCGCTTAACCTGCACCCGCAGTTGTTTCGGGGGCTTGGTGTGCCGGGGGACCAGGGGGCGGACTTTGAATTTGTCCAGCCCCAGCGATCCCGCCTTTGATGTGACCGTGGCCTGCAGGTTGGTTTTGGATGCCTGCCGGACGACAAAGGTCTCGTTGATGTCTCTGGCCCGCGCCGTGTACTGCTCTCGGGCCTTGCGTGCGGCATTGGTGCGGACATTTTGGGCGGTCCGATTGAGCGCCCGGGAGACCGCCGTGGGCATCTTTTTGGCGATCTTTCCGAGCCTCCGCTCAATCTCCCGGATTTTCTCCTCATCTACCCGGATCATGACCGGTTACCCGACAACGTGATCGTGTAAAACGCCGGGTCCTCCTGCACATCCGTCACGTCAAACGTGTCGGCGTCCACATCCATCCTCGTTCCAATGACCGGCTTTTCTGTAAAATCCGCTTTTCGGGCATAAAAAAGGAGCGATGCCTCAAACACCCCATCCGTTGGATTGGTGGTGCTGGACTTTCGCTCCTGCAGCTTGTCGTCGTCGATGACGATTAGCATTTCCCGGCCGTCAACCGTGTGTAATTCCCCAAATTCCTCGGGGTTTATGAAGACAAACGCATCAATCGCGGCCTGAGCCTTAAAATTCATTTTGCATCATCCCCGGCAGCGGGGTCCTTCTTCCGCTCGGTCTTGGCCGACGCATCTTCCTCTGCTGCTCCCAACTGGATCAGACGGTCGGCTTCTTCTTTTTTCAGCCCGTCGATTTTGTCGCCGGGTTTGTAAGATTTGCCGCTGTGGATTACCTTAGTTTTTGCGATGAGTGCCATGGATTTATCCTCCTTTACAGAACTTTAGCGACGGTCCAACCGCCAACATTCGGGGGCACGGGCAGCGGACGCGAGAACATTTGCAGCCAACGTTGCGGAGGCTCGATGGTCGCCCACGATTGCGGCGTGATTTGGCCACGAACGGTAACAAATTGCTCCGTGCGCGGGTCCATGATCGTGTTCGCGCCATACAGGAACGTGAATTTGTCGCGCGTGGACAGTACCGCAATCGTCCCGGCAGGAATGAACGGCACGTCTTGGCCATCGTCGTTGGTATAGGTACCAATATAGCTGTAGACATCGAGCCCAACATCGCGGAGTCGGCCGTGATAAGTTACGCCGTCCGGCATCAGGGTCGTGTCGATGTTGCCCACGTCAACCCCGCGATTATTTGCCAGTTCCAAAATCTTAGGATGCCGCATAAGCGCGACTGCCGCATTGTAGTCCGCAAGGATGACGTTCGGAGTCGGGGCATTTGCGTCCAAGATAAGCTTGCGCTGGCCCATCAGAAAGGAAATCGGATCGGAATCCGGGTTACTCCAGAGGCTCGTGCCGGACAGGGTAACAATGTTCTCAAAGTCGTAGTCGATGACCTGGGAAACCCCTTCGCCGACCTGCGTCACCTTGCCGGTAAACATCAATTCGGCAGCTTGCTGGATGCGCCGGCGGGTGATCGTATCCCGCAGTTCCAAGATGTCTTTTGCCAGCAGTTTGCGAGCGCGGGTCTCCGGGGTGTCCGGGTTTAAGAAGTCCTCCCCGGCCGACCGGACTTTGAGGTCAATGGCAGTAATAGCCCGTGACGGTTTGATCAAAGCAGGCTTGTACTGCTTGGCCGTGAAACCCGTTCGGACGATGACCTTGCCGGGTTGCAATTCGGAAACATATGGTGCAATCGGCTTGTTACCCTTCACCGTCTGAATTTCGACAGTATCGGTGTCGAACGTCTCTCCATCTTGGAAAAACGTGTCCAAGATGTAGGTACTCGGTGCTTCCAACGCCCGCACAACCCGGATCAGCGTCGGAAATGCGTAAATGTCCTTAACTGCCATTGATTAAGCCTCCCCTACTACTCTTTTGGTGTACAGTTTGGCGTCGTTGAGCGCCGCCTCGTGGTCTTCGATGGTGTCCGTACCGCCAAATTTCAAGGCGGCGCGGTTAAATTCCCCTTGCGTGTAGGCCGTTGCTCGCACGTCTACGGCGGTTGCATCGACTTCCACGTCGGCCAACACGCCGACCGGAGTCATCGCCCCGCCTGTGCCCGCCGAGTTTACAATGGTGCAAATCCAAGTTCCGTCCTCTGCAAACCCGGTGCGGGCCAGTACGGTGCCGCGAGTAAATACCGCCCCGGTCGCCTGCTCAATGATGACGGATTGTGTGACAATCGGCTGGACCATGCCCGCGATCAGGTTATCGTAAGGAACGCTTTCGTATGCCGGCATTAGGACCGACCTCCCTTCATGGCTTTGATTTCTTTCAGGATCTCATCAGCTTCCGTTTGGCAAACCACGTCCTGCGTCGGTTTGTTTTGGGGTGCCGGTTCAGGCGTAACGTCGTTTACACCGCTCACATTGGCATCGTTCACCCTGTTTTTGGCTTCCGTATTCAAGCGAGCTTTCGAAGCGTTGACGATTTCGATAGCCGCCTCCGCCGCTGTTTTTCCGTCTTTGATTGCCGCTGCTACGATTTCAGCAGCGCCGGGCGCTCCGGCCAGCGCGTTCAGATCGTTGATGCGGGCACGCTCAGTTTCTTCCCCCTGCCTCATGGCGGCCCGGTAAATGTCCGGGTATTTTGCTTTCAGTTCCTCCAGGTCTTTCACTTCGCTGTCATCTCCTTTTGCGCTCCGTGGCGCGGGTTCTTCCTCCGGCTCCTCGTCCGGTGTCTCGGGTAGCGACGGAATGGAGGCAAACGCCCTCATATCAAAACGCTGGTTGCCGAATGTGGCGATTCCGTTTTTGATCGAGGCCGAAACTTTCGTTTGGCGATCAACCTCATCAGCGAATCCGAGGGAAACCGCCTCGTCAGCCGTCATCCACGTTGTGGCGTCCATCATGGCTTTGAGGTCGTCCTCGCTTTTGCCCGTGCGCTCTTTATAAACGCTGATGATGGATGCCTGTGTCTTGTCCAGCATGTCGGCCGTCTGGCGAAAATCCTTGGCCTCCCCCATCGCAATCGTCCAGGGGTTGTGTGCCATGACCATCGCACCCGTGCCCATAATGATTGTGTCGCCCGCCATCATAATCACGGATGCCGCAGACGCGGCCAGGCCGTCCACTTTGACGGTTACTTTGGCCTTGTGGTCTTTAAGGTACTGGTAAATGGCGAGGCCCGCGAACACACTGCCGCCCGGGCTGTTGATCCGGACGACTATCTCGTCAACGTTGCCCATGTTTTTGAGCGCCCGCATAACACCCTTGGGCGATACGGAGTCATACCACCAGGACTCCTCATCCTCGATAGGTGCGTAAACAGTGAGCTCTCCGGTGCTGTTATTGATCCTCTTCGCGTTGAAGATCGGAGTCGTCTTCGCTGTCATCGGCATTTTGTTTATCACCTCCCCCGCCGGATAATCCGTATTGATCCATCAGCTTACGTTCATAGGCGAGCTGCCGGACGTTGCTCTCGTATTCGGTGCCGGTCAGTTCTGCGGCCTCTCGCTGCCGCGTGGAGTACCCACCTGCGACGCGCAGATCGGCCGCTGTAACCTCTTTGACCGGATCAAGCTGTCCTTGTGCCGGTCCGTGCCATTCGGCCCGCGTGTACGCCTTAAAAAGCCGGGGATCATCAAATATTCCCGGTGCATCAATACGCCCGGAATAGACCGCCTCGGCAAACCACTCCTCGTAAATCGGCTGGCAAAAGCTGCTTGCCATCCACACCCGGCGCATCCGGAACATTTTCCACGCTTCAAGCAACGCGGCTCGGGAGGCAGAATAAGAGCTGGTGAAATGGTTGAGCAGCAGCTCATACGGGATCTCAAGCGACGAACCAATCTGCCGGACAACGGCCGTAACGAATGGGTCAAAACCGCTGAACGGCCGATTCGGGTCTGCGAAGGTAGCCTTTTCCCCTGGGTTGAGGAACTGCACAGCTCCGGTACCGAGTTTGAGGTCATTCCCCGTCGTTGGAAGGGGCTCCCCCGTGGGATTATCAATCTCCTCAGGCGTCAGCCCGAACTGGTCCGTTTCCGTTCCCGGATTCTCAATAAACACCGTAAACATGGCGCTGATTACGGCGGCCATAAGCTCGGCTTCCGTGTACCGCTCCAACTGCTTCAGAGACTCGATAACGGGGGCTAGGATCGGCACACCACGGCGCTGCTCCGGCCGCTCTTGCTCCATCAGGTGCAGCACGTTCCGCCGGCCGCTGTTCTCACCAATGCATGCTACGCGTTCCCACTTCCCGGGCGTAGCCAGATACGAGCCCGGGTGCCTGTCGGAAAACCAGTAGGCTATGACTATGCCGTCTTTGTCCACCTCTACCCCATTGCTGATCTTATTGGTATCCGTCCCATCCCGATTGGTCGGCGTGCTGCAGCGGTCGGCTTCAATGATCTTGATCCGCAGGTCATATAAGGCATGCTTGCGGGGGATCAGCGGTAGCAACACAAAGGCGTCTCCAGAAATTAGCCAGGACAAAAATGCGAGCTGCTGCAAATCGTAAAAATTACCCAACCCCGAGGCATCGCAGTCCTTGGAATCAGCCCACAAGGAAAATTCCCGCTCAATTTGCTTCCGCAATTCGCGGGATTGTGTATCGGACAGACGCAAATAATCGGCGTCGAATGACGGCTTGAGCCGCAATCCTGTGCCGATTACATTGGTCCTCATGCGTTTGAGCGCCCCATTTGCAAGCGAACCGCCCATAAATAAATCACGCGCTCGCGGCCGCAAAGCTTCGAGATTTGCGTGGATGTCTTCCTCGGGATCGCCACCGACCGGGTTCCACTCTTTCAGAGCATTCTTTTTCCGGCTCGCGCCGTGGTCGCCGTACCCTTGATTAAGCACCCGCTGGACGGCCTGATCCCTTGCGATACTGGCCCTCGCCCGCTCTCGCTTTGCTGCCATACCCGGTGCGACGGCTGCAATCATCTTGTCGAGCCTGTTCATAGATCAGTCGGGACGTACCGACGCAATCGGCTGCGCGGTCGAAGGCCGGCGGCCAGGCGCTCCAGTTCGTGGACCCTTTTGGTCCAAGTAGCAATCTGGATGCGGACTTCCGGCAGATTGACGCGGGTCAACGACTTCGTTCCGATGGTATATGACTGCGATGTCGCGAGCGCGAGTTCCGCAGCTTCCCAGGCGGCTAAATGTGTGCGGGCTTTTACAAGCTCCGCTTTGTAATCGGGCATCCTCTTCACCTCCTCTCCCTATATGCTGCTTGATGTGCCCCGCCTGCGGCTCTTCTGCTGGCCTGATTTCGGCCGCTGCTCCTGACCGGACGCAATCGGCAGCATGTCGTCCAGATCCGGATTGAGTAATTCCAGCACACCGAGGTTGTAGACGTGCAGGTCAAACGGTTCGTTTCGGTTCCGAATCTTTTGCCATACCTGATACGTGACGCCCATCTTTTTCTTTTTGACCAACGTCTCGGCGGTCAGGCCGAGGAAATAATCCTCGTTATATCCGCGGTTGTCATGGCCCGGTTGGTTGGCTGGGAAATGGCAGTACCCGGGTCCGTACCGTTTCCGTCTGAGGTCATTCGACGCGCGATATTTGCCGTCGTCTACCCCCAGCCGGATCAGCGTTGCCTTGTACCGGTTGTTGCGAGAAAAGCCGTTGTAAAACGGGATGTACCCGCCAAACTCTTTGGCCTCCCCTTTGATGGCGTAGATACGCCGGCCAAGACGGGCCGCGCAGAACTTGTAAACCGCGTCGGTATAGTGACCGCCAGAGTCCATAAACGCCCCCACGATCCGGAAAGCTCGGCCCTCCTTGTCTGTCCAACGGCGCTGCAGGAACTCATCCAGCTCCTGCCATGCCCGAGGCTGATCAAGGTCACCGTGAATGACATGGTACCGGATGCCCCACGACTCCCGGCCCGCTCCCCACCCTTTGACCTCGATCTCAAACCGGTTGTCCTGGGTGTCGATTGCAGCCGTCAGAATCTTAACGCCTTCCGGGACATCGGCATCGTAGACTTCGCCGCGCTGCATGAGTTCGGACTCGTCCAGTTTTTCGCCGATGGTGCGCCACGTCTCACCCATGACCGTATTGGTCCAGACCTGAAGCATATCAGGGTCATCCTTTGCCTTTAGAAACCCCGTGACGATCTTTTTCCAGGTAACCCAAGGGCTGACGATCTGGTTGAGATGAAACCCCCGCCTGCTCGGATGCTGCTTCTGTGCAATCCATCGGCCGACTCCGCTCTTCCACGCCTTTTCCGAGTTGATCGAGCCGCATACCTTGCACGCTGCCTCTACGCTTTCCACTTCGCCGGCATCGTCCCGCGTGAATTTCAGGCAACTAAAGTCAAGCGCCCGAAACTCGCCACATGATGGGCACGGCAAACACCATTGTTCTTGTGTGCTGTCCTGGTACAGTTTGTTGATGCGCGACGTTTCCTCCAAAAGCGGTGTCGAGACAAAGATATGCTTCCGGTTATGGAATGTCGTGGTCCGTTTCGTGACCAGATCAATCGGATCACCCTCCTTCCCAGCCGATGCCGGAAACCGATCCACCTCATCGGCCAGCACCACACGGGCCGGACGCGAAGACAGGGCCGCCGGTGAGTTCGCACCAACCAAAGCCACATACCCGCCGAGGAAGCTTTTTTTGGCGATTGTATTGGATGCGCTCCGCCCCTTGGCCGCAGCAAACACCCTCCTCAGCCGTGGGCTGGCGTTTATCATTGGCGTGATCCGCTCTTGGCTGGCCGCCTTTATCAGCCCTTTGTCGGGCAGCATGTAGATGATTGGCCCTGGCTCCTGATCGGCGAAGTACCCGACCGTATTCAGAAGCAATTCCGTCTTCGCCACCTGGGCAGATGCCATGATTGCAATCTCTTCCGTTTGAGGATCGTTCACGGCATCCATAATGTCTCTCATGTATGGGACGCGCTCCGTTCGCCACGGCCCGGGCTCCGCCGAAGCTTCCGGCGAAAGGATGCGGTGTTCGTCTGCCCACTTGGAAACGGTCAACGGGGGACGCGGTTCCCATAGCCGGGCGATCTCCCGGAATAGGTCAGCCGTCTTCTTCGGGATCATCCTCATCACCCGCCTTATCTCCAAACTGTGCCGGGTTGTAGCCGGTCAGGCTGGACAGGGCGGCGCTGATTTCTCGCGACAGGACCTTTTCGACGACCGTTGACGGCTCGCCATCCAATTGCAAGCTGATCCTTGCGGGGATTGCGAGCAGTTTTGTCTTTGCCGTGACGATCATATCGCTCATCAGGACTTGCACGTCTTCGGAAGAATGCAGGTTTCCTTGCATTTCGGCCAACTCAAGCGCTGCTTTTTCGGCCTTGATCCGCTCGTGTTCCGTCTTATAATCAACCAGTCGCGGTTTTCCTTCGTCCTCTTTGCCCCCGGAAACGTGTTCGATGTACGCCTGCACAGCCTCCCCGAGTAAATACTTCCCCCGCCCGGTCTGAGTGAGAATCCCCTTACGGGTCAATTCGCGAATCCATTGCGGCGTTTTCCCGATGACTTGCGCCAGCTCCGATGTCAAAATCTCCTGATCTGCAGCTTTTACCGTTATCGCCTTCGGTTTCGCCAATATCACCGCCTCACTTTCGTTTTAAATGGTCAAATTGAATTACTAAATTTGAATGCATCAATTCGAAGCAAAAAATAAAAACCACCTTCCAGGTCACCCGGAAAGCGGAAAGCGAAAGTAAATTTCAACCAAAAAAACTGAACGGTTTTCGGGCTCGCGCGCACCCGCAGTCAAACTTTACCCCAGAGGGACCCGCGTTCGCTTCGTGACATTTCAGCACATTTCCCAACACTTCCTCACGTTTACTCACAGTTGCGGACAGAAGCCCTTGGAGCCCCCTAGGCAGCCTCCTATTTTGGTGCTATGCTGTGATGGAAATTAATAGGAAGGTGGTGATTCTCATGGCAACGACTATCCAACGGGTATACGGAAAAGGTAGACACGATGGACTGAAGATCGGTATCCTTGTCACCGCTGCAGTGGGCCTGTTCATCTGGCTCGTGGTGCGGGCAAACAGAGAACCGCAGTACATGTAACACCGCTTCTCCACTTGCCGCCGCTGTGCGGCTCTCTTTTTGTTCCCCCTCTCCCCCATTGGCGCTGCGCGCCGCATGTATGAGAAAAGCCACCCCGGATGGAGTGGCCTATCCTGTCTATTCAAGTTCGCGAATGATTGATTCCAAGCGAGTTTCCCTAAATTCATAATATCTAATGGCGCGTGTATTAATCACTTTATCTCTGACTTCCACCCATTCTTTTGTTTGAATGAGAGCGTCTATTTCGTGTTTCTCTACCTTGTTCACATTCATGAACTCTAGCCGCTGTTCCTTGTCAAAATAGATATAAAGTCGATACCGATCCGACATCTGCCCACCTCCCCCCCTATGATGTAGCTAATTTCGACAACCACGAAGGAAATACCTTCCTTTTGTCGAAGCAATTTGCAGGAGGTGAACAAGCATGCCAACGTTTATATCAGGCGAACCACTCGACTCCACTGGCGCACTCGGCGCGGCCTACTTTCTCGCTGTCCCCGTCTCCGTCTGGCGTGACGGCCAGATAAAAGACTATGGTGGTAAGATCGAGCAGGTTGCCCCTGAAAGCGTGTGTATCAATGGCGTTCATTACATGCGCAGCCAGTACCAATTTAAGGTAAGGTAAATAATTCATACACTCAGGAGGAATGGCAATGTCTATTCTTGCAACATTGGACTATAGAAATAATAAATATGCAATCAGTGAGGAACACTTCTTCATTTACGATGCGCAAGGACATGAACTTGTTAGATACCCTCTCGAAGATGTTAATGCCGCTGGCGATCCCGAGAGAGAGTACACGTTTTATTTCCCTGAACGTTACGGACAAGAGAAAATTGTCATAACCAATGAACCGGAATTACCGGAATTTCTTCAAGTGTTCCAGAACCAACGGGCAACTCGCTTCCCCAACGCGTAAAACTCAACAGGAAACAATAAAGAGACGATCAATCTCGCGCAGCTCGCCTCTCGGGCGACATGGAGCGTTTTCGCTCCGGCGCGGTTGTCGTCTCTCTTTCATTTCCGATGATATAAATATACCTCATGCTTAACAAAATGGTTTATGCTTTTCCTTTAATTATCTTGCGTTATTTCTTTGTGCATTCTGTTATCCCGTATAATTCCCGTTGCTTCTTCCGTACCTTTATTTTACAATGCAAGAAAGGATGGGGATCATTCGAGGAGGAGTCACATGCCTGTTTATAAGGATGAGAGCGCAAATGTCAATCCTTGGTTCTTCGAAGTTAACTACACTGATAACGGTAAATACAAAAAGAAGAAGAAGCGGGGATTTAAAACAAAGAAGGCTGCCGAGGCTGCCATGGTCGCATTTCAGAGCGAAGTCAACAAAGGGACCTATGTGGAGCCATCAAAGGTGAAGTATAAGGATTTCCTGGGCGATTACTTGAAGGACAAGCGGACAAAGGTAAAAGCCCGGACGCTTGAAACCTATTCCGGACTGGTTAACAATCACATAATCCCACACCTTGGAGAAAATGAAATTTCTAAGATCGCACCTCGTATGATTCAAGACTTGTATAACACGCTCTTTGAGAATGAAAGCCTCTCCGACGAAAACATCCAGAAGGTTCACACCCTCATAAACGAATCCCTGAATAAGGCCGTATCGTGGGACATGCTCTCCAAGAATCCGGCTGCGGTTGTAGATCGTCCGAGTGCACGGAAAAAGGAAATGCTTTTTTGGGACGATGAGGAGGTACAGACCTTCCTCAAAACCGCCCAGGGAGATCGCTATTATCACGCCTTCCTGCTCGCCTTAACAACTGGTATGAGGCAGGGCGAGATATTGGGGCTTCGTTGGAGAGATGTAGACTTCGACAGCCGATCAATTTCAATTCAGCAGATTCTCGCCCACAACGGGAAATCATTTGAGACCGGAGCAAAAACTGAATCCGGTAATCGTTCGATTGGCGTGGACAAGGTGACCATTGCAGCGCTCAAGAAACTTCATACTCGGTACAAACAGGAGAAGATCGCCGCCGGCGAAATATATCAGGATTACGGCCTTGTGATATGCACCACGCTTGGAACGCCTCTTTCTCCCCGTAACCTGAACCGATCTTTCTACAATCTGATCGAAAAAGCTGGCGTAAAGAAAATTCGTTTCCACGATCTGAGGCACACGCATGTTGTCTATCTCCTAAAGATGCGAGAAAACAATAAGCGGATCGCCGAGCGCTTGGGATGGTCCAGCGTGAAGATGATCGACAAATATGCCCACATCGTCCCGCACATGCAACAGGAAACGGCTGACGCTTTCGGTGAAATGTTCTACCGCACAAGGACTTAATTTGGCGCGAATTTTGGCGCGAAATTCTAAATAATCAGGGGAAACAGGGGATAACCGCATCCCACCTATGCAGCCGATAAACCCTTATTTCATAAGGATTTGAGCATATTGGATCATCGCGGATAATTGGCGCGGAAATCTTGACAGGGTGGGGGTCAGTGGTTCGAGCCCACTACAGATCACTTGAGAAAAACCCTTACAGCGTAAGGGTTTTTTGTTTGCTTGTAAAAAAGCTTCATTTGAAGCGACAAAAGGCCCGTTATCAGAACCCCACCTGCCGATTAGGCAAAGTGAGTTGTTTCAAATAAAATACTATCCAGTTTCTACCTTCAAAATAACGCGCGCAACTTCATAGCCTGGGGTGCCCGCCAGGGCATGGGTGGCTAACGGTTGCCACAGCGCTTATTCGCCCAAAAAACCCCTGTTTCCGTTTCTAACGGTTGTGGAAGCGCTTATTTGCCCCAGAAAGACCAAAACGCTCCCTCTCCGAGCCAAATAAGCTCCGTGGCAACCGTTAGATTTTGAAAAGTCTCGTTTTAAGCAAAATAAGCTCGCTGGCAACCGTTAGAATTTGGCCGTCCCCCTCTAAAGCTTTGGCAAAAACAAAAGCAGCAAGGTTGCCAGCGGCCCAAGCAAAATAGACAAAAGAAACCTATTCAGGCCGCTGCGATTTTTTCCTTGCGCCAATCCGGCGTTAATCAAGGCGAGCGTTCCCCATCCAACAACATATCCATTTTCCGGCACCGTTCATTCCCCTCTTCCTGATCGTTTTTCCTTCTTACGAAGATCATGAGAGCGGGTTCCGCAAAGAAGCACAAAAGCTTCCCACCCACCTAGTATATATATTTAGCAATTTGTTACAGGAATCCCCTTCGTTTTGTCGAATATTTCCTTATATCGTGCGACGGAGGTTATCCATGGCCAGAGGGAAAAGCAAAGCGAAGCAGCAAGACGAAGCGATCAAAGCCGCGTTAGGGTTAATCGTACTCGTTATTGGATTCGGGACTCACGAATTAACCGGGTCTATGGAGTTGGCTATTGCAGCAACTGCGCTGGGAATTGGTGTATTTGTTGCCCTGTTGATTTTCGCCGCTATCAAGCGCGAAGAACGATTGAAGCGCTCTGGAATAAAGGAAATCGACAAGATGGACGGAGTACAATTCGAGGATTACCTGGGACATTTGTTCAAATTCCAAGGGTACAAAGCTAACGTTACAAGAGCGGCAGGAGACTTCGGCGCCGATCTCATTCTGGAAAAGGGGAACCGCAAAGTAGTTGTCCAGGCCAAACGATACAGCAAGAACGTGGGCATCAAATCCGTCCAAGAAGCCCAAGCCTCCAAAGCTCATTACGGAGCGTCGGAAGCCTGGGTAGTTTCAAACGCTGACTATACCGCAGCAGCCGTGACCCTCGCCGAGTCTAACCAGGTAAGGCTTATCGGCCGCTCCGAGTTAATCGAGATGATGCTTCAGATGAACGAGTCGCAACAATTGAACCGTTCTGCCCCGCCCGTTTCTCCGCAGCAAGTAATCAAAGAAAACCCGCAGACTGTCATAACCTGTGCTCGTTGCGGCAGTAACATGGTCCGCCGGAAAGGGCCGAGAGGCGAATTCTACGGGTGCAGCCGTTTCCCTGGTTGTAGGCATATTCAGCAGATAAAATAAATAAAAGCGCCGAGGTCAAACAAAAAGAAGCCCGTTTTCACGAGCTTCGTTCGTCCAGCCAGGCTAATGTCAGGCGAATCGCTTCCTCCAGCTGCGGCGTAGTCCCTTGAAACGGGTGAACCGCGCCGAAGGTATGGTTGCCGCCGGGCACCAGATGCCACGGAATGTCCGGGCGCAGCTTCACGAGCGCCTCCGAGCCGCGGCGCAGCCGCTCTCCGTCCTGGTCGCCCTGCACCAGCACGACCGGCAGGGCCGGCAGCGCGGCGACGCGGCCGCGGATGTCGAACCGTTCACGGTTTGCCTCCAGGTCGTCCAGAATTTCGCGGTCGAGCGGCATGTCCTGGCCGGTTCGCGCATTCTTGACGTACGCCCGTCCGTTCCGGCGCATCTCCGCCTGATCCTGCTCCGAAAAGATGTTCAGGTCGGTCACTCCGTTCCAGCTGACGACACCGGCTACGGCCTGCGGAAACTCGGCGGCATGGAGCAGCGCCGCACCCGCGCCCAGGCTGTGGCCCAGAAGAAACAACGGCTTTCCCGCTCCTTCCACTTCCGGAAGCTCTCCCCTCAGCAAAGCGGCAAGCAGAAACGCCAGGTCCTCCAGCTGCCGGGACCCCGTGTTCTTGGCGAACCGGTCCAGCTCGTTAAATTCCAGCGGGTTATCCCCCACCCCGTTATAGGAAAAATTAAACGTAACCGCGTCGTAGCAGACCGACAGCTTTTCCGCAAGGTACGGAAAGAAGCCCCAATCCTTGAAGCCCTTAAAGCCGTGACAGATGACAACCGTCCCCCGGCTTTCTTCCCTGGCGGGAAACACGTCCCCGCGCAAAACCCGGCCTTCCTCCACAAGCAATTGAAAAGAAGCCATGCAGCGACCACTCCTCTCTGGGTATGCGGCAAACTTACCCGTCCGCTTTGCTTTCTTCCAGTATAAGTTTCCGATCGTACGTATGTCCAATTTGCACGCCCCCAGGGCCATCCATCCCGTCTGGATGGAGCTGCTTGCCCCCTCGCCCGCAAAGCAGTAAGGGGACGCCTCTCCCGACCGGGAGCGACATCCCCTTTCATGCCGCATGCCTGGCCGCGCGGCTGGGCATGCGCTCTAACTCCTTTTGCGCGCCGCCGGACAAGCAGTGAAGACGGCGGCGCAAGCCCATTGCGGACCCGGCTCCCTTACATCAACAGAGATTCCCCGCCGTCAATGTAAACGGCCGTGCCCGTAATGTGGGACGATTCCTCCGAAGCCAGGAACAGCACCAGATCGGCCACCTGCTCGGAGGTGCCGGGCTTCTGCTCCAACGGATGCGAGCCTTCCGGAAATTCGACCGGAATGGCGATGTGCTCGACGCTGTCCGTTTTCTCCGTATTTTCGTCAATGTTTGTTTCGATGGCGCCGGGATTAATCGAGTTGACGCGGATTTTGTACTGCGCCAGCTCAAGCGCCGCCATTTTCATAAACGCCACCTGGCCCGCTTTGCTGGAGCTGTAGGCGCTCGCGCCGAAGCTGGTGAATTTGCGGTTGCCGTTGATGGAGCTCGTGATGATCACGCTGCCGCCGTTCTTTTTCAGATGCGGGATAGCATATTTAAGCGTGAAAAAGGTTCCGCCCAGGTTGATCGAAATGGTTTTGTTCCACTCCTCGACCGGCAGCTCCTCAATAGGCGCCCACATCCCGTTGATGCCCGCGTTGGCGAAAACAATGTCCAGCCGGCCAAACCGGTCCACGGCTTCCCGGATGCCTTTTTCCACCTGATCGGGCTGTGAAATATCGGTTTGCACCGAGAACGCTTCTCCGCCCGCGGCCTTGATTTCGTCGACCGTTTTTTGCGATTCCTCCGGAGTGCGGTCCAGCAGGCAAACTTTTGCGCCCTGCTGGGCCAGCTTGATCGCCGCGGCTTTTCCGATGCCCGACCCGCCGCCCGTCACGACGGCAACCAGTCCTTCCACTCGTTTGCTCATGTTGATCCTCCTTGTGTATGACTCGCATTGGACTGTGAAAGCGGGGACCTGCTGCCAGGTCCCCCGGCTTCCTCTCTGCATACTTACCCCGTTTTTGCAAAACATCCCGTTTCCGGCGTATTTTCCTCTCGAAAGGTTCAAAGAATAGCCACATCTCCCATTAATTTTCCAAGCGATGGTAAACCAAACGAAACGGAACCGGTTTCTTTGCGTATTACCGCTAAAACGAACGGAGGGACCTCGCTTGGCGATCGGGTTTGCTTTTCTGCTGGGCATGCTGATGATCGGCTTTGTCCTGCTTGCGCTTCATATCGCCGTTTGCGTTTGGGTGTACCGGGATGCCGTGGGAAGAGGCCGCAGCCGGGAATTCGGCTTGCTGGCATTGATCGGGACGCTCTTCTTCCCGGTATTGGGGTTCATTGTCTATCTGGTCATACGCAACGATTAACGGAAGACGGAAAGATTTCGCTTTGGCGGATACAGGACGGATCGGCAGGTACGCAGAAGGATGGTGACGGGATGGGGACGTTTGGACGAGGCATATTTTACATTGTGATGGGGATCCTGGCGCTGGCCGTATTCTCCACGATGGTGGGCGGAACGGTAGTCTTTCCATGGTTTATTGCGCTGCCTTTGATCGCACTGGCGTTTTGGGCGGCTTCCCGGAAGAAACGGCGGTAGGAAACGAAGCGCTTGCCCCGGAAATACATTCGAACCTGCGGCGGCGGACGGAAGATTTTCGACAGAAAAAGGTAATTTATTCCTGAGTGTCGAATTGGGAAGGAGCGAATAATCCGGTTCGCTTCGAAATCTCCGTTAACGCAGTCGCCAGCGCGCAGGCGCGCTGCTTGAAATAGATTTCCGCCGGAAAAGACTTTGTACGCTTGTGGGCAGCCAATGGCTACAGGGAGCGATAGGATGTCACAGGAAATGTACGAAGTGATCAGGCAGATTGAAAACTTGAGAAACCGGTTGGCTGCCCTCGCGGAAACCAAGTCTTTTACCGATCCCGACCTGGTGACGGCTAGTCAGATGCTGGACGCCGCGCTCAATCAATACGACCGGATTCTAAGAAAGAAGAGCACTACCAAGGCCTGATGCCGTTTCAATGCCGGCTTCCTCCGGACGGTTGCCGGCCGGAGGAAGTGCTTTCCCGCACCGGACACGGAAAGGGAAACCCCAAGCAAGAAGAAACGGACATGACTGCTGGTCATGTCCGTTTCTCTATGCCTGCGGACGGAGCCCGGCTTCGTCTGCAGGCTGTTTTTTCCGCTCCGCGCCTATTCCCCGTCCGGCCGGTCGGTTCCGCTTTTGCCCTTGCGGTACAGCTGATTCATGATGGCTTTGCCGGTCGGCGTTTGGGCCAGGCCGCCTTTGGCCGTCTCCCGGTGCTTCTCCGGCATGGATACGCCCACGTCGTACATGACCTGAATCACTTCGTCGGACGGAATCACGCTGCGGACGCCCGCCAGCGCCATGTCCGCCGCTGCGAGCGCGGTGACCGCGCCGAAGCCGTTGCGGACGATGCACGGAATCTCCACCAGGCCGCCTACCGGATCGCAGATCAGCCCGAGCGTGTTCTTCAGCGCAAGCCCGACGGCGTGAACCGCCTGCGCGGGCGAGCCGCCCATAAGCTCGGTGAGCGCTCCGGCCGCCATGCCGATCGCGGAGCCGACCTCCGCCTGGCAGCCGCCTTCCGCGCCCGAGACAAAGGAATTGTTGGCGATCACGTACCCGATCGCACCGGCCGCAAACAACCCGCGCACCATATGATCGTCCGTCCAGCCGAACCGTTCCTGGGTGCTGATAAACACGCCGGGAATGATGCCGCACGAGCCCGCGGTCGGCGTCGCAATGATCCGCCCCATCGAAGCGTTGACCTCCGAAACCGCGAGCGCATAAGCCATCGCACGCCCGGAAGCGTCTCCGAGCGCAGACGGCGAGCGTTCCAGGCGCCCCATGACCCGGCGGGCGTCGTTACCGGTCAACCCGCTCCGCGAAGTGGTATCCTCGTTCAGCCCCCGCTCCACCGCTTCCTTCATGATGCGGTAATAGTCCGCCATGGTGCGGAACTCCCGCTCGGGGCTGCGGCCCGACTCCTGCGCCTGATCCTCCAGCATCAACTCCGCAATGCTCTTGTTCTCTCGCTCGCAGCAGGCCGCGAGCTCCTGCAATGTCCGAAATCTCATTCGTGCCCCTCTTCCGGTTCGGCGTTTGAGCCAATTTCGACCTTCTTGACGAGACGGACCTCTTCGATCGCCTCAATCTCCCGAATCAGCTCTTCCGAAAAACAATCGTCCGCCTCGATAACGGTCAGCGCGTCGCCGTTGCGCATTTTGCGGTCCAGGGCCATATGGCCGATATTGATAGCGTGCTGCATCAGCACACTTGAAATACATGCAATCATGCCCGGCTGGTCCCGGTGCCAGATGACCAGCGTCGGATACATGGCCGAGAATTTAACGGCGAATTCGTCCACCGTCACCACTTCGATGTTGCCGCCGCCGATGGAGGCGCCGGTTACGCTCAGCGTCCGGTCTCCGCCGGACAGGGTAAGCTTGGCCGTGTTGGGATGGCCCACCGTCGCGCTTCCCCGGCGGAACGTCACGCTCATCCCCGCTTCCGCTGCAAGTGCAAGGGAATCGGGCAGGCGCGGGTCGTCGGTGGCAAAGTCCAGCAGGCCGCCGGCAAGCGCCAAATCGGTTCCGTGTCCCTGGTACGTATCCGCAAAGGAACCGAACAAAACGATATCGGCCGAAGCCGGCTGCTCGCCGAACAAATGCCGGGCTGTTCTGCCCAGCCGGGCGGCCCCCGCCGTATGGGAGCTGGATGGGCCGACCATTGCCGGCCCGATGATGGAAAAAACGTCCTTGAAGCGCAACCTTGCACTCTCCTTGGTTCCTGATGTGTGTCCGCCGCAATCCCGGCGGAATCCCTTCCTTATATTACGGCTTGCCGCCCCGAAAAGGAAGGGCATTTTCGTGAAGAATGCATGTTTTCGAGCAGGATATGGAAGGAAAGCTCACCTGCAGCGGGGAACGGACGGAACGTTTGCGGCCCGAAGGGGCATGCTGAAAAAAGCGGTTCTCCACAGGAGAACCGCCGCTATGCCATCCACAAGCAACAGGAGGAAAAAAACAACATGCTGAAGCCCGGCGATCCTTTAACCGCTACGGCCGATCTGGCCGCCGCCCGCTGGGGCAAAATTCCGGTTTCCGTTTGGCAGCGTGGCCGGCAGATCGCTCCCGGCGGCGTTATCGAACGCGTCGAAGCCGCTGCGGTCACCGTCAAAGGCATTCGTTATGCCCGGGACATATGCGAGTTCCGGCTTTGGTAGCTAACGTCAATCGGGTGAGCCGGCGCGGGGCAGAGAAACCGTAAAAACGCTCCCTTTGCCAAGCTCGGACTCTACCTCTACCCGGCCGTTATGCCGCTCGATAATTTCCTTTACAATGGACAAGCCGAGCCCCGTGCCGCCGATCTCCCGCCGGTCGGTGTTGTTCACCCGGTAAAACTTCTGAAAGAGCCGGGGAATGGACTCCCGGGGGATGCCCAACCCCCGGTCTTCAATACGAACGGAGACGCGGTCGTTCGTAACGGAGCCGGTAACGGTAATTTCGCCTCCGCCGGGCGAATATTTCACCGCGTTGCCCAGCAGATTGGCAAATACCTGGTGAAGCTTGGCGGCGTCTCCCCGGACGGTCATTCCGTCCGGCCCGCCGTCCCACTGAAACCGGTGGTCCGGGGAGGACGCGCGCGTAACCTCCACCACTCCGGAAACCAGCGAGGCAAGTTCTACCTCCGCCATTCCGTAGGTCTGCTTGCCCGACTCCATCCGCTGCAGATCGAGAAAATCGTTGACCAGATTAGTGAGCCGCTTCGCCTCCTGATGAATCGTTTCCAGGTACTTTCGCTGGCGCTCCGGCTTCAGCTCCCGGTTCAGCATCAGCTCGGCGAAGCCCAGTACGCCGGCGAGAGGGGTTCTTAACTCGTGGCTGACGGTGCTCACCAGCTCCGACTTCATCCGGTCCACTTCATACTCCTTTGTCATATCCCGGTGAACCAGCAGCGTGCCGATTCTTTTGCCGTTCTGGTAGAGCGGCTCCCGGTACATGCGGATGATCAGATGAGCCGGGACGGAGATTTCATAATCCAGGCTGGTAGAATGACCGGAGCTTCTTTCCCCGGCCTGCTCCAGAAAGCGGATCGCCGGCTCCGGGTCCGCCAAATGCTCGCGAAGCACATGCTTGAACGCTTCCAGCCCGACAAGAGGCTGCGGATCGACAAGCAGCGTGCCGAACAGCTCGAACATCCGCGAATTCAGGTGCAGCGTCGTGCCCTCGTTGTCCAGAAGCTGAATGCCCTCCTGCACGGTATTGAGGATGTCATTGGACAGGCGCCGCTGGGCTTCGCTTTGTTCAAACAAAGCCAGCTTCTCGAAGGCAATGGTCACCTGCGCGGTCATGCCGGCGATTTCCTTTTGCTCCCGCTCGCTGTAAGGGCTGCCGCTGCGGCTCAACGCCACGCAGGCGATCGCTTCCCCGGATGAGCCGAGAACGGGAACATACAGATCGCCGGCGGGATGCGGCCGATCGTCCAGTCCTTTTTCCGCCGGAGTCGTCTCCCGGATTTGCTGAAACGGTTTTCGGGTATCCGAGGCGCGGCGCACGGGGCCTTCGCCGATGGTTTCCATAAACCGGGCGGCTGTTTCCTCCGAAACGCCCACGGCGGCGTAATCGCCGGCGGGACGCAGCATTGCCAGCATGCCCTTGTCAGAGTCCGTGATTTCCACCAGATGAAAAATAATGCCGGAGAGCAGCTCCTTCTTGTCGAGCGTGTTGGATATGGACTGAATGAGCTGGTTGCGCTTCTCAAGGTACGCCTCGTTTTTTGCCATCTGCTCCAGCGCGTTCTGCAGCTCTTCCTGCTGCATTTGCAGTTCATCCTGCTGCGCGTGAAGCTCCTCGTTTTGCGCCACCAGCGTATCTTCCTTGTCCTGAATGCTCCGCCGCATCTGATGCAGGGTGCGGGACAGCTCGCCGATCTCGTCGGGCCTGTCGCCGTCCCCGTTCGGCAAAAAAGATTCCCCCCGCGCAAACGAGCCTGCCTGCTCCGTCAGCCGGCGCAGGGGATTTCCGATATCCGTTGCAACCCGCCGGGCAATAAAGCCGAACAGTATCATGACAGCGACAAGATAGATCAGAAAAATCAGCCCCTGTGCCGACAAATCGCGGAACAGCCGGCGGTTTTCGTCCTCTCCCAGCTGCCGGACCTGCCGCTCAAATTCCGCCGCGTAGCGGATCAAATTGTTAACAGGGTTGTCCTCCCCGGCGGAAATCAGCTCGCGCAGCGCCGGATAGTCTCCTGTTTGAGCCAAGGAAACCGCCTGGGGCAGGAGCCGGTCGAAATAATCGGCGAAAAAGGCTTCAATGTTTTCCATCAGCTCCTGCTCGGACGCGGTCAATTCCAGCTGCCGGACTTCCGCCAGCGCTTTCTCCAGCTGTTCTTTTTCCAGAAAAATCTGGTTGTACTCGTAATCCGATAAATACACGTAATACCCGCGGGCGCGGAGAATGATTTCGTTGGCATGGGCGGCGATCTGCACGACGAGCGCTTCCTTGCGCTCGATCTGCTCCGTCCGGGTGTCGTACCGGTTCAGGATGTTCAGCGTGCTCCATAACATAAACACGGCGCCGAACAGTACGAGAAACAGAGCCGTCGTGATCAGAGCGATCACCCGGCGGGTAATGCTTGTGCGAAAAAAGCGGAACCGGGCGAGCAGCCTCACTTCAGCATCTCCTCCACCTTTGCCAGCAGCTCGAACGGGCTGAAGGGCTTGGCCATAAAGCCGTCCGCGCCCGAGCGAAGCACCTGCTCCCGCTCCTCCGCCTGATTTTTGGCGGACAGCATCAGGATTTTGACGTCGCTTCGCTCCGGAAGCCGCCGGGTTTGCAGAATCACTTCCATTCCGGTCATGAGCGGCATCATGTAATCCAGGATCAGCAGATCGAAGGCATCCGCCTTGATTTTGTCGAGCGCCTCCTGACCGTCCGCCGCTTCCACCAGCAAATAGCCTTCCTCTTCCAGCGTATCGGCGATCAGCATCCGCAGCACCGGCTCGTCTTCGGCAATCAGCACCTTTTTCATGGGGTCGTTCCCTCCGCACTCAATCTTTTGTAGGTTTCCTGCAATTCATAATACGACTTCTTCAGCCGCTCCTTGTAAACCGGCGTCTCCCAGGCCGCCCACTGGTAGAGCGGAAGGTCGTCCGCCGCCAAACGCCCGTCCCGGGCGCGCGGAAGGGAATCGAAAATGCGCGCCCCGCCCGGTTGATCCCCGGCGGCGCTGGCCGGGTCGTAGGTGAACGCGGAGATGCGGAAGCCCTCGGTGAACGCATCGGCCTGAAGGCCGTCCGTCCACAAATCGCCCGTAATTTTCCGCTGGCTCGGGTCCTTGACGTTCAACAGCTGCCACGGAATCCGCATTTCAACCGTTCCGGAGGCCGAATCGAAGGCCACATCCGTCAGGGAATCGTAATCCGGCGCATCCGGGTTGCCGTTGCCGAAGTGAAGCTTGCCTGTTTCGTACGCCTCAAAAGGCAGCTGCTTCGCTTCCCCGTTCGGATTCGGAATGGCGAGCGCTTTGTTTAACGCCAGGAACATGCGGCTGAACCGACCGTTGTCCTTTTTGCCGTTGGCCGGATCGAACGGAATCAGCCCCAGCTCGCTGCCATATTGAAACGAAAAGACGTCGTAATAGCTGTCGACCCACACCGCCGATTCTTCCGGTCCCTTCAGATCGATGGCAAAATCCATGCCGGTTTCGCTGGTCCAGCCCGAGCCTCCCGGAAGGCGGCTTTGGCCCTGGTTCTCCGCCGACCCGATCAGAATCGTGGCGTTCGTTTGCGACCAGTCGAGCGCCCGGCCCGCTCCCTCGTCTCCCAGTTGGAGCCGCAGGTAGAAGTAGCGCTCGTCGCTTGCCGCTTCCAGCAGGCGGATCGCGCCGGCCGAGCCGCTTGCTCCGGCGGTTGTGTCCGCCGCCCCGGGCTGTACGCTCAGCTTGTTCCCGAGGCGCTCCCACTCGCCGGCGTCTCCGTCCACGCGAACCGCAAAGCCGTCCGCGCCCGGATCAAAGCTGAGCAGCCCGAACTGCTGCTCGTTCGTTTGCGCGTTCGACCAGAACGGACGGCGGTCGGGATCGTCATAGTCCATGTTGTTCCAGGTGCGTTTGAACCACTCGTCCTGCCAGGTGAAGACAAGCCCGCCGGCGAAGCCCTCCGTGTAAATGTCCTCAAACAGCCGGCTGTCGATCCGCCCCTGCTCCGTTTCGCTGTGGAAGCCCTGGTCCCAGCCGCTTACGTTGCGGTGAGTCAGCCCCCGGGAGCCGGGAACGCCGTATTCCGCCACCACAACCGGCATCCGGTGCGCCTGCTTCAGCTCGTGCAAGTACCCTGCGTAGTTGTTTTTTTCGCCCCGGTGGTCGACGTACTCCGTATAGGCGGGATCGTAATTCAGGAAATCCGGGTAATACGGATACACGTGATAAGCCGCAAAATAACCCGCCTGCAGCGCCTCCTTCGGGAAGATGCGGTTCGGATCGACCGTTACCATATCTTCCTTATCGGACGGTTCGTACGGGTGCTCCAGCAGATCCGTCGTCACCCAGTTGGTGAAGCTGACCGGACGCTGCCAGCCGTACTGCTTCTGCTCGTAAGCGACTGTGGTCTCCAGCCGTTCGGCCAGCCAGATTTCAAACGGCGAAGCCGCCTCCGTCCGGAAGTAAGCTCCGTCAAAATCCGTCATGCCTTCGTGGGTCTTGTTTGTCGATGCGACCATTTCCGGGTCCCATTCTACGCCGATCATCCATCCCAGCACATAAGGGGAAATATCCGTGCGGTACGCCCCCGACGCATGACCCGGCCGGGCTTCCAGCTCGGCGTTGCCGTGCACCAGATCAATCACCCGCTTGATTTCCGCTTCAAACTCGTCCCGGTTGACGGAGGCGAACGCATCGCCGGTGGAAACGAGATTTTCCTCGTTGGCCCAGACGCCGTGAATGATATACAGCGGCTGCTCCGCTTCCCGGTTGTACTCGGCCAGCGCTTCATAGAAGCCGGGCGGGTGAATCGTATAGACCCGCACCACATTGGCGTTCATCTCGCCGATTTGCCGGAACCAGCGCGCGTACTCCTCTTTGGTAATCGCTGTTTCACCGGGAAAAGAGCCGGGCTTGGCAATGCCCATATTGACCCCTTTCAGCAAAAGATCCGTCCATTCGCCGTCCCGGAGCACCTGCAGATAAGACGGTCCGACCCGTGCCGGAATCGTACTTCCGTTCAGCTGGACCGTTTGCGTATTCGGTTTCGGTTTCACCAGTGCCATCCCTCCGTAAACCGCTCCGCCGGCAAAGAGCAGAACCAGGCCCGCGTACAGGACGGCGCGCTTGACGGGGCGCCGCTTGCGCGGTTCCGGGGATGCCGCCGGTGCGACGGCAGCGGTGAAATCCAGCGCCGCCGCAACAGGGGCAGGCGCCAAAGGGGCCGCAGCCGACGTCGGCGCCGGTGCGGCGGGCGCAGAAGCGACGCCTTTGCGCTTCATCTCGCCCCAGCCGCGCTTGCCGGTAAACCACTGGGCGATCCCCTGCACGCGCCACAGCACGGTAAGCGGACGGTACCAGAACGTCTCGGTCATCGCATAGAAAAACAAACGCAGAATGTCCCGCACCTTCGGATACTTCCGCAGGCTCCACTCCTCCAGCAGAACGGCGCCCATGGAAAAGAGCGAGCCGTACAGCAGGCAGACGGAGAACAGAAGCGCAGCAAACGGCCAGTATACCGGTCCGGCGAACAGAGAGACAACCAGCATCAAATAGGCGGCCAGCTCTACAACCGGGCCAAGCAGCTCGATAAACAAAAAATAAGGCATGGATACAAAACCGAGCAGGCCGTACTTCGGGTTGCCGATCATCCCGCGGTGCAGCTTCAGGCTTTCCAAAAGACCGCGGTGCCAGCGGTTGCGCTGCCGGCGCAAATACTTCATGCTCTCCGGCGCTTCCGTCCAGCAGACCGGATCGGGAATGTAGACGATGGATTTGTTCAGCTTCCGGTCCCGGATCATCCGGTGCAGCCGGACAACCAGCTCCATGTCCTCGCCGACGGTATGCCGGCGGTACCCGCCGGCTTCGACGACCCAATGCTTGTCGAACACGCCGAACGCGCCGGAAATGATCAGCAGCAGGTTGTGCCGGCTTAGCCCGACCCTCCCGAGCAGGAAGGCGCGCAGGTATTCGATCACCTGCATGACGACAAGCGGCTTGCGCGAAAGTCCGATGCTGACCACTTCGCCGCTTTCGATACGGCAGCCGTTGGCGATCCGGATGCTTCCGCCGGACGCGATCACCTCGCCGTCGGAATCGAGGATGGTCTTCATGATTTTCAGGAAGGAGCCGCGTTCCAGCACCGAATCCCCGTCCAGCGAACAGAAGTAGGGATAGGCGGAATAGTTGATGCCGGCGTTCAAGGCATCGGCCTTGCCCCCGTTCGCCTTGTCCACCAGGATCAGATTCGGGTACAGCCGGGAGCGGTAAACCGCCTTGACCTCTTCCGTCGCAAGGCGCTTCTGAAACAAACGCTCCGCCGGCTCCATGGCGAACCGGTCCAGCATCGTTTGCAGCGTTCCGTCCTTGGAGCCGTCGTTGACGACGATAATCTCGAACTCGGGATACTGGATGCTAAGCAGCGAACGGACGCTGTCGTAAATACCCGCCTCTTCGTTATAAGCCGGCACGAGAATGGAAATCGGTTTGGCGTAGCTGAGATCAAGCAGCTCTTCGTAAGGCGTGTTCTCATCCAGCCGGTAGCTCCGGCGCAGCTGAACCGCCGACACGATCATAAAAAACGTATAAAACAGCAAAATGCACGCCATATAAAAGAAAATGAACCAGCCTGTCCCGGTTACGGCCAGGTCCAGCAGGTCGCGTCCCGTAGTCATTGGATTGTCGTCCCCCACCCTTGCGTTTCGTCCGCGCCGGTGTTCCCGCCGCGCAGCTCCGACCGGGCCTGCGCCGCCGCGGAGCGGACAAACCAGTCGGCGTCGTTTGCAAGCCGGTCGAGTACCG
This sequence comes from Gorillibacterium sp. sgz306347, assembly GCF_059735245.1. Lineage (NCBI taxonomy): Bacteria > Bacillati > Bacillota > Bacilli > Caryophanales > Paenibacillaceae > Gorillibacterium > Gorillibacterium sp. sgz306347. Next base: position 268,593 of record NZ_JCAPET010000001.1, on the reverse strand, counting down.
GCAAATACCGGGCATCTCCGATTTTTCCATACAGACGGGCCGCCATCATGCGCTCCTGCCAGGACGAAGAATCGGCGTGAACAGCATAACGGTCGAGCGCCGGAAGAAAGCTGAACTGCCCGAGCGCTTTCAGCGAGCGGATGCGGATTTCCGGATCGGCGTCATCCAGAAAGCCGTGCAGCCTGTCCAAAAAAGCATCTTTGCGCTGAAGCCCGATAATGTCGATGGCGATCAGCCGCCAGCGGTTGTCCATCTCGTCCAACCGGTCCGTCAGCTCCGCAAAAACGCCGTCTTCCATCTGGCTGACGATCAGCCGCCGCTGAAATTCCGAAAGCGGAACGCGGTTCTTTTTCAGCAGCTCCACCGTCCGGGGCGATCCCCACTTCGCCAGCAGCTTGAAGCGCTGCGCCGTTTCCCCCGAAGCGCCTGCAATGCCCGCTTCAAGCGGCGCCCGCACCTCCGGCTCAAGCTCGTCCATCCGGAATTTTTCAATCCGGAACAGGCTGTTCATGCGTTCGCTCCAGCGGCGGCTGTTCAGGTGGTTCCGATACGTTTCGGCAAAATGCCTGCTGGCGTAAGCCCGGTACCGGGCTACGGTTTCCTCTCCGCCCAGCACGGATGAAAACTGCTCCAGCAGGGCCTCCAGCGCCAGAAACTTCCCTCGTTTCCCCGATGGCGCAAGGACAAAATGACGGGAATCCGCCCCGTTCAACAGATAGTCGTACATCGGCTGGCGGTACGCCTCCATTTTTCGGACAAGCTCGGCCCGCTGCCGGTTTTCATTCCATTTGCGAACAACCAGGTACCCGAGCATGAGCAGCAGCAGCACAGCAAGCGCAAGCAGCACCCAGATCAAGGCCGGAATCACCTTATCCGCGCTCATCAGCCGATTCTCCTTGCCAGCCGCCGGATGCGTGCCTGGACCTCAAGCAGGCTGAAGGGCTTGGTGACATAGTCGTCCGCGCCGAGCTCCAGCGCCCGGGCCACATCGGCCTCTCCTTTTTTACCCGTCAGCATCAAAACGGTATACCGGTCCGAGTCCTCCTGCGCGCGCAGCCGCTGCAGCACCTCGATTCCGTCCATCCGGGGCATCATCCGGTCCAAAATGACGAAATAGGCGCCTCCGTTCCGGGACCAGGGGTCGGAAAGAAAGGCCTCCCCGTCCGGAAACGCCCGGATCTCGGGCTTGCCCGTTTCGGGCAGGGCGGTTTTGACGAACTCGGACAGCATGGTGCGAATCACCATGTCATCGTCCACAATCGCAACCCGGAGCGGAGCCTGGGACGGCACCGCCTGCGAGGCTTTTTTGACCGCCTCCTGCCCCTCTATGCCGGATTCCCGCGCCGCGGCTCTGCCGCACAACGCATCGATCAGCCGTTTCTTGGCCAGCTGCCGTTCCAGGCGCGCCAGCAATTCGGCCGTTTCCAGCGGCTTGCGCACAAAATCGTCGGCGCCCAGCCGGTAAGCTTCCAGCCGGGTTTCCAGCCGGTCGTCGGCGCTCATTATGGTGACCGGAACAAGCTCCCGTCTCCACTCCTCGCCAAACCGGCGCACCAGTTCAAACCCGGAGGCGTCCTTCATGTTGAGGTCCAGCACAACGGCATCCGGCTTGTCCTCCTGAACGTACCGGGCAGCCTGATCGGCCCTCGCGGCCGGAAGCACCAGGTACCCTTGCCGCTCCAGTTCATCCTTTACAAACACGAGAAAGGGAATATCGTCATCCATCAGCAAAACGGTCGGACGGTCATCCGGAGCCTGGGAGCCTTCGGCCAGACGGCCCTGGGAAAACGAAAGCTCCGCATCTTCCTCCGCCTGGGCCTCCAGATGATAGGAGTGCTCCAGAAGCCGGTAAAGGAAACCTTTCAGGGAGTCCGCGTTCCACTCCGTCCCGGTGCGGCTGTCGAGACTTTCCAGAAGACGCAGCGCGGTTTCCGAAAGCTCGGGGAGGCCGATGGAGCCGGCGGAACCCCGAAGGGTATGCAAAAAACGGTAGACCTCGTCATGCGCGACCGGCTCCCGGCTTCGTTCGAGCCACTCTTCCAATTGCGCCTTCATATTTTTCAGCAGCGCCAGTTGATACTTGTTCATTCGACCACCTTATTTGGTAAGACATGCTATATTTGTGATATATCAATTGTGCTATATCAGTATAACGTTTTTTAGATTAGAATGACTATGCGAAAAACGGGCTAATTTGCTTGTTTCGTTTTGAAATCGGCTCTCCCCCTTATTTCCCGGCCTGGTTGGGTTGCCAACCGGAGAATCGCCTGCTATAATACTGAACGAACGTTCGGTCAGTATGTACCGGACTCTCTTTTACCGCCGAATGGAGCGTGCCAATGAACAAAAAACAAATCCAGCGGGAGCAAACCCGAAAAAAAATGACGGATGCGGCCAAAGCCCTGTTTATGCAAAAAGGCTACCGGGCTACCTCCATAGAGGATATTTGTGAAGCGACCGGAAGCAGCAAAGGAAACATCTACTACCATTTTAAAAGCAAAGAAGGCTTGTTCCTCGCTTTGATGGATGAGTGGGACACGGAATGGGAGAAAGAGTGGGCTTCTCGGGAGCCGTCTTACCGGACCGCTTCCGCAAAGCTGGCCGGCATGGCGGAAATGATTGTTCTGGACGACCGGAATCACCCCCTGACGAAGGCCGCCGACGAGTTTTTCGGCGATCCGAGCATCACCGGCCCGGTCGAAGACCGCGTAAGCGAAATCATTGGCCGCCACCTGGCTTTCAATGAACGTCTGCTGCAAGAAGGAGTTCAAAGCGGGGAATTTCGGCCGGATGCCGATCCCAAGCAAGCGGCGCACGTTCTGGAAGGATTATTTGTCGGACTGGGCAAACTGACACGAAACAAGAACGCCGAGGAGGCGCTGAAGCTGTACCGCTCGGCCATGGAGATTTTCATCAAAGGCATTTCGGGTTGACGGCGGATTTGCCGAGGCTTCCTTTTTTTTATAATCCCTACACATGCTTCTTTAACAACCGGAGGATTGCGATCATGTCACTATTGACTCGAAACCGGGGAGCCATTCTGCTCCTCATGCTGAATATTTTTCTGGTATTTACCGGAATCGGACTCGTAGCGCCCGTCATGCCGGCTTACATGACGCTGCTTGATATTAACGGAAGCCTCGTCGGCTTGATGGTTGCGGCGTTTTCCCTGACCCAGTTTCTGTTTTCCCCGTTTGCGGGCAACCTTTCCGACCGCTGGGGCCGCAAAAAAATCATCGTGCTCGGCATGATCGTATTCGCCCTGTCCGAGCTTCTTTTCGGAGCGTCGAGCCGGATTGAGCTGCTATTCGCCGGACGGATGCTCGGCGGCATCGGCGCCGCCTTGATTATGCCGGCCGTCATGGCTTATGCGGCCGATGTTACCTCGAATGAGGAACGGGCAAAAGGAATGGGCCTGATTAACGCCGCCATCACCACCGGGTTTATTATCGGACCGGGGATCGGCGGTTACCTGGCGGAGTTCGGCCTTCGGGTCCCGTTTTACGGAGCCGCCGGGGCGGGCGTTGTTGCGGCGGTCGTCACCCTTCTGATTCTCCCGGAATCGAAAGTCGCGCCAAAAGCGGCTTCCGTTCCGGCCGAAACAAAGGTCAAAGAACCGAGCTTGTTTACCCAACTGCTTCATTCGCACCGGGAACCCTTTTTCATCAGCCTGCTTCTCGTGTTTGTTGTTTCCTTCGGCCTGGCAAATTACGAAACCGTCTTTGGGCTTTACGTAGACCACAAGTTCGGGTTCACTTCCAAGGACATTGCTTTTATTTTCACCTTTGGTTCGATTGCCGGCGCGGTGGTCCAGTTGACCGTCTTTGGCTGGATACTGAACCGGTTTGGCGAAAAGCGCGTCATTTTCTTCTGCCTGGTCGCCGCCGGAGTGTTCATTCTGCTGACGCTGTTTGTTCACCGCTATTGGCTCATTGCCGCCGTGACGTTCCTCGTCTTTCTGGCCATCGACATTCTCCGGCCAGCCATCGGCACGCAAATGTCCAAGATGGCGGCGGACCGGCAGGGTTACGTCGCCGGCTTGAATTCCGCCTACACCAGCTTCGGCAACATAATCGGCCCTATCGTTGCAGGCCGCTTGTTTGACGTCAACCTGGATTATCCGTTCCTCTCCGCGACCGTGGTTCTTCTGCTCGGCTCGGTCCTCTCCTATCGGAGCGGCCGCGCCGCCAAAGCGGGAAAGCTGGCAAGCGGCGGGCAAGAATTGTAATTCCGTTATTAAGCAGCTTTAACCTGCTCATAGGCACAAAAAAGCAGGCGTGGAGCTCCACGCCTGCTTTTTTGTACGGGTCTTGCCTTAGCCTTTCAAGGCTCTCAATTTTAAAGTGAAAATAAAAAAAACCCTCTTCTCTGGGTTCCGGTAATTGGGAAGTGGGCCCTACAGGACTCGAACCTGTGACCAATCGGTTATGAGCCGACCGCTCTAACCAACTGAGCTAAGGGCCCTGAAGAGCATTCCATTGTATAAGTGCAAAACATTGAAAGTAAAATTGGTTGCGGGGGCAGGATTTGAACCTGCGGCCTTCGGGTTATGAGCCCGACGAGCTACCGGGCTGCTCCACCCCGCGTCGTCTTTCGAAGCGGCCTTTTTATCGGCCACAAGAAATAATATACCGCATACGCAAAACGATGTCAATCATTATTTATCCCTTTACGGAACGGGGACATAACGCACTCCGAATTTCCCTTTGCGCGACCGGTAAATCTCAACCGATTTGGGGCAGTCATACCCGTAAATCCACCAGTCCTCCTCCATCCGCTTGGCCAGGCAGCTGGCTTGAAATTTGGAGTCATACAGCCGAGCCCAGTATACCCATTTCATTGTGCGTCCTCCTTTATCTGCTGCTGCTTGCTTTAGCATGCCCGGAGGCGAAGCATTTTACCGATGCTCCCCAACCGTAAAAAAACCGCTGTGCCTTTTGAACGGTTAAAGGCAAGCGGTTTTATTATCTGGGAAGTGCGATAGGGGAGCCAAACCGGATTTCGTCGGCGGCCCGGACGCAGGCTCAGCTAGCCGCATTTTCTCCTTCCGGTGCGAGCGGATTCAGCACGACGACTTCGGCCGTTTCCTGCTTCGCTGCTCCCGCCGCCGCCTCGCGGGCGGCAAAATCCGCAGCGGCTTCCACCGCATCGCGGTGCCGGTGCGCCAGACGGCTGGATGCCGAGGACGCAATGCTCGCCACCAGATCATCCAGGAATGTGTTGACTTTGCCGGTCGCTTTGTTGTCCAGCTCGCGGATGATGCCGGTCTTTTGCTTATCCAAATAGCCGAATGTGGTCACGGCGATGCTTCCGTAGCCAAAAACCGCACCGATCGCCAGCGTCTCGTCGCAGCCGAACAGTCCTTCGTCGGCTTTCAGGATCGACAGCAGCGGCTCCGAGAGCTGGCCCTTTTCGGCCAATTCATCCAGTTCAATGCCGACCAGGATGGCATGCTGAAGCTCCCTCTTCTCCAGTACGGCGCGCACGCTTTCCAAACAAGGCTCCATTTGCAGATCGGGGTGATACGGCAGCTGCAGGCTGTGGACGATATCGGCGATATCCTCCAGCTTCACGCCCCGCTCTTCAAGCTTCCGCAATACGGCTTGATGCACTTCCCGGCTGTGGACACTTTTCATAAAATCCTCCCTTTCCCCTCCATACGGCGAACCCGGATCAAGGCACCGGGCAAAAAAGACAAAAGGAAATAATGGCTGTTTCCTTATTGTAATCCCATTTGAACGAAGAGTCACGCAAAAAAGCCCTCCGTCCGGCAGGCGTCCGTATGGATCGCCGCGCCTTGGATGGAAGGCCGAAGAAACCTGAAACCTCTCTAATAAAACGGTTATTTGCCGTACTCGGCCGGATTTTCCCGCCAGGCCTGCAGCTTGGCGACCGCGTCTTCTTTGATGTACCCCTGGGCGGCGGCCGTTTGCACCAGCGCCGTGTAGTTGGACAAGGTTTGCAGCGGAATTCCGCTTTCGGCAAAGACCTGCTCGGCTTGCGGGAATTCGTAGGTGAAAATCGCCAGCACGGCAAGAACCTCGCCGCCTGCCGCCTGAACGGCCTTTGCCGCCTTCAGCGAGCTGCCGCCGGTGGAGATCAAATCCTCGATGACCACGACCTTTTTGCCCTGCTCCAAAACGCCCTCAATCTGGTTTTCCTTGCCGTGCCCCTTCGCCTTGTCCCGGACGTAAATCATCGGCAGGTTCAGCTTTTCCGCGACCCAGGCGGCATGCGGGATGCCCGCGGTCGCCGTGCCCGCAATCACTTCCGCTTCCGGGAAGTTGGCCCGGATGATTTGCACGAACCCTTCGGCGATGATATTGCGGATGACCGGATAGGACATCGTTAAGCGGTTGTCGCAGTAAATCGGCGATTTCAGCCCGGAGGTCCAGGTAAACGGCTCCTCGGGACGCAGCGAGACCGCTTGGATTTGCAAAAGCGAAGACGCAATGGTTTCTCTCAATTTCAACATCGGCACGTCAGATCAGCTCCTCCAGTATCGTTTCAAGCGCCAGGCGAGGGTCAGCGGAAGCCGTAACCGGACGCCCGACCACAATATAATCCGTTCCTTCGGCAAACGCTTGCCGCGGCGTCATGATGCGTGTTTGATCGCCCTGTTCCGCGCCTTGGGGCCGAATGCCTGGCGTAACGGTAAGGAACCCGGCGCCGGCGGCTTCCTTAATCCGGATCACTTCATGGGGTGACGCGACCACGCCGTTCAGTCCGGCCTGTCGGGCCAGCATGGCATACCGCACGACCGTTTCCTCGACCGGCCCGGGAATGCCGAGCTCCCGGTTCATCGTTTCCTGCGAGGTGCTGGTCAGCTGCGTTACGGCAATAAGGAGCGGACGCGCCGCGTTGCACGGAGTACCGGATAGCGCTTTATCCATTCCTTCGCGCGCGGCCTCCATCATCAAGAGACCGCCGGCCGCGTGGACGTTAAACATATCCACGCCGAGCCGCGTGATGCTTTCCGCTCCGCCTTTTACCGTATTGGGGATGTCATGCATTTTCAGATCGAGGAACACCTTGTAGCCTCGTTCCTTTAACGAATGGATGAAATTCGGGCCGGCCGCGTAAAACAGCTGCATGCCCACCTTGAGGTAACAAGGGATCCCCTGCAAGGCTTTCAGAAGCCCTTCCGCCGCGTTCGCGTCCGGGTAATCCAGCGCCACCATCACTTTTCCCGCCCGTTCGCCGCGGCCGGCCCGCTCCCCGGCGAAACCGTCCGCACCTTTAACCAAATCGTTCCCCATTTCCGTCCTCCGCTTTCCTCGAATATTCGCCGATCCGTTTTTCGTTCCGCCCGCAAAAGGGGCTTACCCGCGCAAAATCGACCGGCTCCCGCCGATCGATCGTTGGCTTTACGGCCGTGCGCCCGCTTCCGCCGGAACCGGCATGGATTGCGAGGTGAAATTGATGGTTTGCAGCACATGCAGGAGTGCCCGGACGGTGTCGAGGGAAGTCATGCACACGATGCCGTTCTCGACGGATTCGCGGCGGATGCGGAACCCGTCGCGCTCCGGCTCTTTGCCTTTGGTCAGCGTATTGACCACAAAGTGCGCTTCGCCGTTGCGGATCAGATCAAGGATGTTGGGCGAGCCTTCGCTCAGCTTCTTGACTTTGTTCACCCGGAGGCCCGCTTCGGCAAACGCCGCCGCCGTACCGCCTGTGGCGACAATGTTGTAGCCAAGCTCGTCGAAGCCGCGCAGGATTTCGATTGCTTCTTCCTTGTCCTTGTCGGCTACCGTCACGATCACGGAACCGGTCGGCGGAACCTTCATGCCCGATCCGATCAAGCCTTTGTACAGGGCTTTGGCATAATTCCGGTCGCGGCCCATGACCTCGCCGGTGGACTTCATTTCCGGTCCGAGCGTGGTATCCACCCGGCGCAGCTTGGCGAAGGAGAACACCGGCACTTTTACCGAGACATGCTCCTGCTCCGGCCACAGCCCTTCCGAGTAGCCCAGGTCCGCCAGCTTGCGGCCCAGGATCGCCTGCGTCGCCAGGCCCGCCATCGGAATGCCGGTTACCTTGCTGAGGAAAGGCACCGTTCGGGAAGAGCGCGGGTTGACTTCGATGACGTACACTTCGTCTTTGTAGATGACGAACTGAATGTTCACCAGCCCGACCACCTCAAGCGCTTTGGCGATGCGGATCGTGACGTCGACGATCTTTTGTTTCAGCTCGGCCGAAAGGGTTTGCGGCGGGTACACGGCGATGGAGTCGCCGGAGTGGACGCCGGCCCGCTCGACATGCTCCATGATGCCGGGGATCAGGACCGTCTCCTTGTCGCAGATCGCGTCGACCTCCACTTCCTTGCCCAGCATGTAGTGGTCTATCAGCACCGGATGCTCCGGGTTGATTTTGACCGCTTTTTCCATATAGTTCAAAAGCTCGCGGTCGGAGTACACGATCTCCATCGCCCGGCCGCCCAGCACGTAAGAGGGGCGAACCAGAACGGGATACCCGTACTTCGCCGCGGTTCCGACGGCTTCGTCGACCGAGGTGACCGTTCCGCCCGGCGGCTGCAAAATCGCCAGTTCCTTCAGCAGAGCTTCGAATTTCTTGCGGTCCTCGGCCTTGTCGATGCTTTCCAGGTCGCTGCCCAGAATTTGGACGCCCGCTTTTTGCAGCGGCGCCGCCAGGTTGATGGCCGTTTGGCCGCCGAACTGGACGATGACGCCCACCGGCTGCTCGCGTTCGATGACGTTCATGACGTCTTCGAAGAACAGCGGCTCGAAGTACAGGCGGTCGGAGGTGCTGAAGTCGGTCGAAACCGTCTCCGGGTTGTTGTTGATAATGACGGCCTCGTAGCCCGCTTCGCGAATGGCCCATACGGCGTGAACCGTGGAGTAGTCGAATTCGATGCCCTGTCCGATGCGAATCGGACCGGAGCCCAGCACCACGACCTTCGGTTTGGCCGTTTCCTGCACTTCATCCTCCGTCTCGTACGTGGAGTAGTAGTAAGGCGTCGTCGCTTCGAATTCCGCCGCGCATGTATCCACCATCTTGTAAACCGGTTTGATTCCGAGCGACAGCCGGTATTCCCGGATTTCCGCTTCGGTGCCGTAGCTTGCGTTCGCATCCGCGCCCCGGCGGATTTCGGCGATGGCCCGGTCGGTAAAGCCTTTGCGCTTTGCCGCGAGCAGCAGCTCGGGCGACAGCTTTTCCGCAAGCAATTCTTCTTCGAACGCGATCATCTTTTGCAGCTTGTTGAGGAACCACCAGTCGATTTTGGTCAGCTCCTGGAGCTGCTCCAGCGAATAGCCGCGGCGGTAGGCTTCGGCAAGCAGGAAAATCCGTTCGTCGTCCGGACGCATCAAACGCTGCTCCAGCGTTTCCGTATCAAGGGTGACCGCATCCGGCAGATGCAGGCGGTGGAGGCCGATTTCAAGCGAGCGGATCGCCTTGTGAATCGATTCCTCGAACGTCCGGCCGATGGCCATGACTTCACCGGTGGCTTTCATCTGGGTGCCGAGCCTGCGGTTGGCGGAAGTGAATTTATCGAACGGCCAGCGCGGGATTTTGGACACAATGTAATCCAGCGTCGGCTCGAAGCAGGCGTAGGTTTGGCCCGTCACGGGGTTGACGATCTCGTCCAGCGTGTAGCCGATGGCAATCTTGGCGGCCATCTTCGCAATCGGGTAGCCCGTCGCTTTGGACGCAAGCGCCGACGAGCGGCTGACCCGCGGGTTTACCTCGATGACGTAATATTGGAAGCTGTGCGGATCAAGCGCGAACTGCACGTTGCAGCCGCCTTCGATGTTGAGCGCGCGGATGATTTTCAGGGAAGCGGAACGCAGCATTTGGTACTCGCGGTCCGAAAGGGTTTGGCTAGGCGCCACAACGATGCTGTCGCCCGTGTGCACGCCGACCGGATCGAAGTTTTCCATGTTGCAGACGACGATGCAGTTGTCGCCCGCGTCGCGCATAACTTCGTATTCGATCTCCTTCATGCCGGCGATGCTCTTCTCGATCAGGCATTGCCCGATCGGGCTGTACCGGATGCCGGAGCTGACGATTTCAAGCAGCTCGGCTTCGTTCGCCGCGATGCCGCCGCCCGTTCCGCCGAGCGTGTAGGCCGGGCGCACGATGATCGGATAGCCGATTTCGTTGGCGAAATCGATCGCCTCCTGCGCCGTCGTCACAATGACGCTGTCCGGGACCGGCTGCTCCAGCTCGCGCATGAGGTCGCGGAACAGGTCGCGGTCTTCCGCTTTCTCGATAGCCGTCAGCTGGGTGCCGAGCAGCTTGACGTTTTCGCGCTCCAGCACTCCCGCTTTTGCCAGCTCGACGGCCATGTTCAGGCCGGTCTGGCCGCCCAGGGTAGGCAGCAGGCCGTCCGGCTTTTCCTGGCGGATGATCTGGGTGACGAACTCCAGGTTGATCGGTTCGATGTATACCTTGTCGGCGATGTTCGTATCGGTCATGATCGTGGCCGGGTTGCTGTTGATCAGGACAACCTCCATGCCTTCTTCTTTCAGCGCCTGGCAAGCCTGCGTACCGGCGTAATCAAACTCGGCCGCCTGGCCGATGACGATCGGCCCGGAGCCGATCACGAGTATTTTTTTGAGCTTATTGTTTTTGGGCATAATCCGGTTCTCCTTTCGGGCTGGTCGACGCTTGCTTGGCCGGCTGGCTGATGGAACGGGCGGCTGCGGCTGTCACGGCTCCGCCGTTTTGCGCGGCTTTCCTGGATTCGGCGTACATGACCGCCTGGCGCGGCGGCAGAGCGCGGCTCGTCTGGTACGAGCGGATCATGTCCAGAAAGTCGTCGAACAGATAGCCCGAATCAAACGGTCCGGGTGCGGCTTCGGGATGGTATTGCACGGAAAAAGCCGGGAATTCGGTATGTCGGACCCCTTCGACCGTTCCGTCGTTGTTGTTGATGTGCGTAATTTCCAGCTTTGTGGTTTTGATGCTCTCCGGCTTCACCGTGTACCCGTGGTTCTGGGAGGTGATGTAGCAGCGTCCCGTCGCCAGTTCCTTGACCGGGTGGTTGCCGCCGCGGTGGCCGAACTTCATCTTTTCGGTGTCCGCGCCGCAGGCGAGCGCCAGCAGCTGGTGGCCGAGGCAGATGCCGAAGATCGGGTATTCCCCGAGCAGAGAGCGGATCGTTTCCACCGCATGGGGCACGTCCTTGGGGTCCCCCGGGCCGTTGGACAGCATGATGCCGTCCGGAGCGATCCGGCGGATTTGATCGGCGGTCGTGTCCTGGGGCACGACGATCACGTCGCAGCCGCGTTTCGTCAGGTCGCGGACAATTCCGCTTTTGGAGCCGTAGTCCAGCACGACGACGCGCTCGGCGGCGCCCGGGTTGTGGAACACGCTCTTGACGGACACGCGGCAAACCTGGTCGGTCATCAGTCGGGCCGCATTGAGGCGCTCCCGCAGCTCTTCGACCGGCTGATTGCCGGTGGCGAGCAGCCCTTTCATCGTGCCGTGATGGCGCAAAATCCGCGTCAGCATCCGCGTGTCGATGCCGCTGATGCCCGGGATGCCGTATTCCTTCAGCAGGCTGTCGACCGTGTATTGCGCCCGCCAGTTGCTGGGCGCCTCCTCGTGCTCGCGCACGACAAACCCGTGCACAAACGGACGGATGGATTCAAAATCGTCCCGCGTAATGCCGTAGTTCCCGATCAACGGGTAAGTCATGGTAACGATCTGACCGCAGTAGGAAGGGTCGGACAGCACTTCCTGGTACCCCGTCATTCCTGTATTGAACACGACCTCGCCGATCGTTTCGCCTTCGGCTCCGAACGCCAGGCCGGTAAACAACGTACCGTCTTCCAGCAGCAATTTCGCTTGCATGCCTTCCACTCCCTCTCTAAGTAAACGCCGCGCCTTCCGCCTCGGGCTTACGCCCGGATGAGCGGGGCCGGCGAGAATTCGTATGTCTGATCCTTACAAAACCGAACCGGCAAAATGCGGCTCCATCCATACCACATGCCCCGACGCCACCGTGACGACCGGCCAGCCGCTCAGCTTCCAGCCGCCGAACGGCGTATTCCGGCTTTTGGACAGGAACGTCTGCGGATCCACTTCGCGCTCCCCGTCCAGGTCGATCACCACCAGATCCGCCGCCTGGCCGGGCTCGATACGCCCGTACGGCAAGCCGAACACATCCGCCGGCTTCGCCGTCATCCGCTCCAGCAGGAAGGACAGCGTCCACCTGCCCGTTCGGACGAATTTGGTGTAAAGAAGCGGGAAGGCGGTCTCGAAGCCGACAATCCCGAAGGGCGCGAGCTGCATGCCTTTGGCTTTCTCTTCTTCGCTGTGGGGCGCGTGGTCGGTCACGATGATGTCGATCGTTCCGTCCTCCAGCCCCTCGATAACGGCTTCCACATCGCGCCGGCTGCGCAGCGGAGGATTCATTTTCCAGTTGGCGTCCGGTTCCGGTATGTCTTCTTCCGAAAGCACCAGATGGTGCGGACAAACTTCCGCGGTCACGTTAACGCCGATCTGCTTGGCCTGGCGGATCAGCCGCACCGACTGCTCGGCGCTGACGTGGCACACATGGTAATGCGCGCCGGTCGCTTCCGCCAGCAGGATGTCCCGCCCGACGTGAATGGCCTCCGATTCGTTCGGGATGCCCTTGAAGCCGTGCTTCCGGGCAAAGCTTCCTTCCGCCACCGGCGCCCCTTCAACCAGCGAATTGTCTTCGCAGTGGGCGACGATGGACATGCCGAGCTCCTTCGCCCGCGCCATGGCGTCCTTCATCATCTGCGCGCTCTGGACGCCGACGCCGTCATCGGTGAAGGCAACCGCGCCCGCTTCCTTCAAAGCGGCGAAGTCCGTCAGCTCCCGGCCCAGCTCGTTCACCGTGATGCTGGCGTACGGCAGCACCCGGACCACGCCTTCGCGGACCGCTTTGTCCCGAATCCCGTTCAGCACGTCCGGCTTGTCCGCCACCGGCCGGGTGTTCGGCATGCAGGCGATGGTGGTAAAGCCGCCGCGCGCCGCCGACCGCGTCCCCGTGGCAATCGTTTCTTTATGCTCGAAGCCCGGTTCGCGCAAATGCACGTGCATGTCGATAAAACCGGGCGCGACCAGATTGCCTTTGGCGTCGATCACTTCGTGGCCGTCCAGGTTGAGGTCTTCCGCGTTTCCTTTATGAAGGGAGACAATCGTCCCGTTCTCGGTGAAAATGTGGCTCCGTTCTTCCCGATTGTCGCGGCCTTGCAGCCATCCGTTAATTATCCAGAGTCCCATTGTCTACCTCCGTGTTCATATTGTCGCCTTTGCTTTGGTTATCGCGCTTGCCGGCGGGTTACGCCTGCCCGCGCTGGGATATGATTACCTGATCGCAATCGTCCACCTCGGTGAGCCTTACTTCGATTTCCTCGGCCTTCGAGGTCGGTATGTTTTTGCCGACGTAATCCGGCCGGATCGGAAGCTCCCGGTGCCCGCGGTCCACCAGCACGGCCAGCTGGATCATTTCCGGCCGGCCTTTGGCCATAAGCGCGTCCATCGCCGCCCGCACCGTCCGGCCCGTATACAGCACATCGTCAAAAAGAATGAGCTTCCGGCCGTGTACCTCGCTTCGCCCGATGGAGCCGGACGTTACGGTCTGCTCGCGGTCCCGGTCGTCCCGGTAGCCGCTTGCGTCGAGCTCGACGACGGGAATCCGCGCGTTCTCGATCTCGGCCACCCTGGCGGCAATGCGCTCGGCCAAATAGATGCCGCGCGTCCGGATGCCGACAAGCACCAGGTTATCCACGCCTTTGTTTCGCTCCAGTATCTCATGCGCGATCCGGGTGAGCGCCCGCCGGACCGCCATTTCGTCCATCAGGATGTGCGCTTGCTGAACTGGCATGCCTGACAACCTCCCATTCATGGAAGCAGCGCGCTTGCTTGCCCGTTTATCGCCTGCGGATGGCCCCCGGCTGCCGCTATGCTGCCGGCGCCGGGGCTTCCTCGCAGCAAAAAACCTCTCGCCGCGGAGGCGAGAGGTTTTTTGGGTTCGAAGATCAGGCATTCCCGGTACGGCGCGCTCGCTTTAACGTAGCGCAGCGCGGATGCGGATATGCCTGCTTCGAATCGTCGATCACCTTGCCAGCCTCACGGGACTGTTTTTAAAGGCGCTGTTTGGTTATTGGCAATTATGCCACTCCGCGCGGGCGTTGTCAACTGGCACCGGCTTCCTGCCGCTCCGGCTCCGCCTTTGCGTCCGCGCGGAGGGAACGCCCGGATTGATAGAAAGACAATGGTTATGCTATAAAGGATGTAGCCGCCCGGCCTTCGGGCAAGAAGGGCCATTAAAAGGAGAGACAACGATGAGTGAAATGAACACGTATGAAATTATCGACTTCATCAAAAACAGCACGAAAAAAACACCGGTGAAAGTATATGTAAAAGGAAAGCTCGACGGCATCGACTTCGGCTCCGAGGTGCAGGCGTTTATCTCCGGTCCGAGCGGGGTGCTGTTCGGCGAGTGGGCCGTGATCAGCAAAGCGCTGGAGGAGCACAAGGCCTCCATCGAGGACTATGTTGTCGAAAGCGACCGCCGCAATTCGGCCATCCCGCTGCTTGACACAAAAGGCATCAACGCGCGCATCGAGCCGGGCGCCTTCATCCGTGAAAAGGTGTCCATCGGCAACAACGCCGTCATCATGATGGGCGCCGTTATCAACATCGGCGTCAGCATCGGCGAAGGCACCATGATCGACATGGGCGCCGTTCTCGGCGGCCGTGTGCAAGTCGGCAAAATGTGCCACATCGGCGCGGGAGCCGTGCTGGCGGGCGTCATTGAGCCGCCTTCGGCCCAGCCGGTCGTCGTGGAAGACGACGCGCTGATCGGCGCAAACGCCGTGGTACTGGAAGGCGTCCGCATCGGCGAGGGCTCGGTTGTCGCCGCCGGAGCCGTTGTTACCGAAGACGTGCCTCCGTTCTCCGTCGTGGCGGGCATGCCGGCCAAAATCCTGAAGCAGGTGGACGACAAAACGAAGTCCAAGACCGAAATTTTGCAAGAGCTTCGCCAGCTGTAAGGTGAGCGGCATGAAGGACATCGCCGCGGAAGCCATTCAGCCCTACATCGAGCTTCGCCGGAAGCTGCATCAAATCCCGGAGCCCGGCTTTCAGGAAGTGAAAACGCAGGCTCTCCTGCTGGAGCACCTTGCGGGGCTGCCCCAGGACCGGCTGGAGATCCGCAAGTGGCGAACCGGTATTCTGGCGCTGGTGAAGGGAACGGCGCCCAAACGAAGGCTCGGCTACCGGGCCGATATGGACGGGCTGCCCATTGAAGAGGAAACGGGCTATGCGTTCCGGTCCGGCCATCCGGGCTACATGCACGCTTGCGGCCACGACCTGCATATGGCCATCGGCGTCGGGGTGCTGGATCACTTCGTGCGCCATCCGATGGAGGACGACCTTGTCGTGCTGTTTCAGCCGGCCGAGGAAGGCCCGGGCGGCGCGCAGCCGATGCTTGCGTCGGAGGAGCTGCGCGACTGGATGCCGGACCAGATCGTGGCGCTGCATATTGCGCCGGAGCACAAAGCGGGCGTGATTGCGACCCGCCCCGGCATCCTGTTCGCCAACACCTCGGAGTTGTTCATCGACCTGACGGGTAAAGGCGGGCACGCCGCCATGCCTCATCAGGCGAACGATATGGTGGTGGCCGCGGCCCATCTGGTCGGCCAGCTGCAAACCATCGTGGCGCGGAACGTCAGTCCGCTGGATTCGGCCGTCATCACGATCGGCAAGATCGAAGGCGGCACAAAGCAGAACATCATCGCCGAGAAAGCGCGGCTGGAAGGCACGATCCGCACCCTCAGCGCCGAGTCGATGCTTCGGATCAAAAGCCGGATCGAAGCGCTTCTCCGTGGCATCGAGGCCGGCTTTGAATGCCGGGCCGAGCTGGATTACGGAGCAAATTATCTGCAAGTCTACAACGACCCAGCGTTGACGGGCGAGTTTATGGAGTGGCTGGCGCAGGACGGCGCCGCCGAGCTGGTGGAATGCCGAGAAGCGATGACCGGCGAAGACTTCGGCTTTTTCCTCGGTCAAATTCCCGGCTTTATGGTCTGGCTCGGCGCGGACACGCCGTACGGCCTGCACCACGCCAAGCTGGAGCCCGACGAGCGGGCGATTGGAACCGCCATTCGTACGATGACCGGCTACATCGCCTGGAAAAGCGCTCAGCCGCTTTAACCAAGAACCGCCGGGCTGCCCGCGTTTAGGATGCAGCCAAAACAACTGAAAAAACCGCCGGTAGGAGCCTCATGCGGCTTTCTCCCGGCGGTTTTCTTATGCAGCACGAATGGAATTAAGCTTTCCTACGTTTTTACTAGGCGTCCAGCTTCAAAAGCTCGTCCGCTTCGGCGGCCGGAAGCTCCTGCACCTTGTTCAGCTTGCGCTCGATGTTGCGGCTTTTGCGCGCGGCGCTTTCGATGGTGTTGCTCGCTTCCTGCAGCTTTTTGTGCGTCTTGTCCAGCAGATCGCCAAAGTTGCCGAATTCGGTTTTGACCGCGCCGAGCAGCTGCCAGACGTCGCTGGAGCGCTTCTCGATCGCCAGCGTCCGGAAGCCCATCTGGAGGCTGTTCAGAAACGCTGCGAGCGTTGTGGGGCCGGTGAGCACCACCCGGCATTCCCGCTGCAGCCATTCGCTCAGGCCCGGCCGGCGCAGCGCCTCGGCAAACAGCCCTTCCGTGGGCAGAAACAAAATGCCGAAATCGGTCGTATTCGGCGGGTCGATGTATTTGCTGCGGATGTCCTTCGCTTCCGCTTTGAGCCGCGCCTCCAGCAGCTTCAGGTGGCCGTTCGCGGCTTCCGCGTCGCCCGCCTCCTGGGCGTCCAGGAGCCGCTGGTAGTCCTCGGTCGGAAACTTGGAGTCGATCGGCATAAGCACAAAGCCGCCGTTTCCATCCTTGGCCGGCAGCTTGATCGCGAACTCGACGCGCTCCGCGCTGCCTTTTTTGGTGACGGCGTTGCATTCGTATTGATCCGGCGTCAGCGTCTGCTCCAGCAGATTGCCCAGCTGGATTTCGCCCCAGGTTCCGCGCGTTTTGACGTTCGTCAGCACCTTTTTGAGGTCGCCCACGCCGTTTGCCAGCGTCTGCATCTCCCCGAGCCCCCGGTGCACCTGCTCCAGCCGGTCGCTGACCAGCTTGAACGATTCCCCGAGCCGCTGCTCCAGCGTGGCGTGCAGCTTCTCGTCTACCGTCGCCCGCATCTGCTCCAGCTTCCGGCCGTTGTCCTCCTGCAGCTCCTTCAGCCGCAAATCGACTGTCTCCCGAAGCTTGTCCAGCTTGGCTTCCGTCGTACCGAGCTGGTTGCGCTGCAGGTCGGACAGCCGGTCCATAAACGCCAGCAGCGAGCCGTTGAACGCTTCCAGCTTGACGCCCAGCTCTTCTCTTGTCCGCCGGTCCGAAGCCTGCATTTCGTTCCGGTTCATCGCGAGCTGCTCGGCCAGGCTGCGCTCAAGCCGGTCCAGCTGCCGCTCCAGAAACGCCAGCCCCTCGCGAAGCCCGGCGTCGGGTTTGGCCGGTTTGCGCGTCATGAGAACGAGCAGTATGACCGCCTGCAAAGCTATCGATCCGATGAGTAATGTCGTCGTCAAAGCCGTTCCTCCTTGATGCTTGGTAGCCCTATTATAATCCGCCCGGCCCGAAAAGAGAAACATTTGTTCCGATTCCTCCGCCGGTCCGCACAAAAAAACCGGCTGTCCCTTCGGCAAGCAAGCCGCGAGGACAGCCGGTTAACCCGTGCGGATGAATGCACAAACGAATTTTCGGACCGAAATAAGCGGTACTTTCCGGCCGGCCAAGAAGAAAACCTCCTTACAAAGCGGTAACAAACCGCTCCAGGCGGTCGAAAGCGTCCCGCAGCGCCTCCATCGAATAAGCGTAAGACAACCGGACATAGCCTTCACCGTAAGAAGAAAACGCGTCGCCAGGGACAACCGCGAGCTTTTCCCGCTCCAGCAGCCGCTCCGCAAACTCCGCCGACTTCAGGCCATAACGCGCGATGGAAGGAAACAAATAAAACGCCCCTTCCGGCTCAACAACCTCCATCCCCATGCCCCGGAGCCTTTCGAGCGAATAATCGCGCCGGCGGCGGTATTCTTCCCGCATCGGCGCCGCATCGTCCCGGCCCGCCGTCAGCGCTTCAAGCGCCGCGTATTGGCTGATCGAAGTCGCGCAGGTGGCGTGGTACTGGTGAACCTTGACCATCTGCCGCGTCAGGTATTCCGGCGCAAAGGTAAAGCCGATCCGCCAGCCGGTCATGGAATGCGATTTCGACAGGCCGTTGATCACGACCGTCTTGCCGCGCAGGCGCGGGTCGGCTGCAATCGAGCGGTGAACGCCTGCATAGACCAGCTCGGAATAGATTTCGTCCGAAAGCACAAAAATTTCCCGGTTATGGAGGACTTCCGCAAGAGCCGCCAATTCCTCCTCGCCGTAGACACGGCCCGTCGGGTTCGACGGCGTGCCGAGGATGACGCACCGGGTTTTGTCCGTCAGCGCCCGCTCCAGCTTCTCCGCCGTCAGCAAAAACCCGGTATCCGTTGTGTCCACCAGCACCGGAATCCCGCCGCACAAGCGGATCAGCGGCTCGTATCCCGGGTAAGCCGGCGCGGGAAGAATGACCTCGCTTCCGTCTTCCAGGAGGGTCGCCAGGGCGACCTCCAACGCTTCAGTGGCTCCGACAGTGACCAGAACCTCGCCGGCTCCTTCGTAGACCAGGCCGTATTTGTCCGCTACGAACGAAGCGGCCGCCTCCCTTAGCTCAAGCAGTCCGGCATTTGGCGTATAGCCGGTTTTGCCCGAATCGATGGCCCGTTTCGCCGCTTCGAGAATATGCCCCGGCGTCGGAAAATCGGGCTGTCCAAGCGTCAGCTGGACCGCGTCCTTGTAAGCGGCCACTTTGTTCGCCATTTTGCGGATGCCGGAAATTTCAATCGCTTTGACCCGGGGGTTAATCCGGTTTTCCATCCCTGCAGTCCCTCCCCATTCTATCGCGAATCGGACAGCATACCGCGATGCCGGCATGCCTGCCGCTGTTCCGCTTTCTCTCAGTTAAAGGCTGCGGAGCCGCTGGAGAAGCCGTTCCATGTCCTCCGGAAGCGGAGCGGCAAACTCCAGATAATCGCCGGTCCGGGGATGCCGGAAGCCCAGAACGGCCGCATGCAGCGCCTGCCCGTCCAGCTCCCGGTCCTTGGGCCGTCCGTACGCCGGGTCGCCGACCAGCGGATGGCCGATGTATTTCATGTGTACGCGAATTTGGTGCGTACGCCCGGTTTCCAGCTTGAGCTCCAGAACGGTGAACTCCCCGATCCGCTCCAGAACGGCAAAATGGGTGACCGCGTGCTTGCTGTTCTTGCCGGTCACGGTGAACAGCTTGCGGTCGGACGGATCGCGCCCGATCGGGGCATCCACCGTGCCCTTGTCATGCGGTACATTGCCGTGGACGACAGCGATGTATTTGCGTGTCACGCTGTGCTCCTTCAGCTGCTCCGCAAGCGAAGCATGCGCCAGGTCGTTCTTGGCCGCCATGAGAAGGCCCGAGGTATCCTTGTCGATGCGGTGCACAATGCCCGGACGCAGCACCCCGTTGATGCCGGACAAGTCCTTGCAGTGGTAAAGCAGCCCGTTGACCACCGTACCCCCGGAGTGGCCGGGAGCCGGGTGCACGACAATGCCCCGCGGCTTGTTCACCACGACGACATCCGGGTCCTCGTAAACGATTTCCATGTCCACCGGCTCGGCTTCAATCCGAAGCTCCTCCGGCTCCGGCACGCGGACCTCCACGCTGTCTCCGGCCGCAAGCTTGTAGTTGCTTTTGACCGCTTGCCCGTTGATCCGGACATGCCCGTCCTTGATCCACTGCTGCACAAGAGAGCGGGAGACGTCCGCTTCCAGCGCTTCCGTCACATGCTTGTCGATGCGTTCCCCGGCGTCTGCCGGGGACACGGTCCATTCTTCCGTTTCAGCGGAATCAGGATTCGGGATATTGGGATTCATCGGTTTTTGTTTTCCTTTCTTGGCGCCACTCGAGCAGGGTGTCCAGCAGAATCAGAATCACGCCGAAGGTGATGCCTATATCCGCCACATTGAAGGTCGGGAAGGTGTAGTTGACGTTCAGTCCGAACAGGGAAAATTCAAAATGAAACCGCAAAAAGTCCACGACTTCCCCGAACAGGGCCCGGTCCAAAAAGTTGCCCAAAGCGCCGCCAAGCAGGAACGCGAGAGCGGTGGCCATAAGCCGCTTGCCTTCTTTGAGACTATGGCGCATGTAAATGACGATGCCCACGACGACGACAATCGTTACCACCAGAAAAAACCAGCGCTGCCCTTCCAAAATGCTGAATGCGGCCCCGCTGTTGCGGATCGAAGTGATGCTGAAAAAGTCTCCGAGCACCGGAACGCGTTCATACAGGTCAAGATTTTGGACAATCAGCCATTTCGTGCCCTGGTCGATCAGAAAAATGATAAGGGCGATCAATAAATAAAAAATCAAACTCAGTTCCTCCTCGCGTGCCGGCGGCCGTTCGGCCGGTTCCGGTTTGCAATGGTTGCCTTACTTCACAGCCGATTCTTTTGATGAATCCCCCGGTTTCCGCCCAGACTAACCCGTATCACGAGCGCGGAGGAGGTAACAGCAGGTGAACCATCTTACCCAAGAGCAGCAGCAGGACTTGCGCCGCGCGCTTCGGCGGGAAAAAGCGGAGCTGGAAAAAGAACTGAACGCGAACGGCCACTTCGGCATGTCCGAGTCATTGGCCGACTCCATCGGCGAGCTTGCCGCTTACGACAATCACCCGGGCGACATCGGGTCCGAGCTTTTCGAGCGCGGCAAGGACCTTGCCTTGAACGAAAACACGGAACGGGAGCTTGGAAACGTCAACGCGGCCCTGACCCGTATGGCGGAAGGAAGGTACGGGGTCTGCGCGGAATGCGGCCAGCCGATTCCGTATGAGCGGCTGCGCGCCATCCCGTCCGCCGCCTATTGCACCCAGCATACACCGCGCCAATTCGTTTCCGCAAGACGTCCGATCGAAGAAGAATTTTTGGCTCCGCCCTTCGGCCGCACCAGTCTGGATGAGCACGGCGATCAGAACGGCTTCGACGGCGAGGATGCCTGGCAGATCGTCGCCGGCTGGGGCAACTCCAACTCCCCGGCGCTGGCCGAGGATCCCGAGATCAACGATTACGAAGACGTCCAGATCGAAAACGGCGAAAACGACGGCTATGTGGAGGACATCGAAAGCTTTCTGGCGACCGATCTGTACGGTGAGCAGCGGTTTATTGTCCGCAACCGGGAATATTACAATTATATCAAAAGAGAAGAAGGCGACCCGCTGCTTGTTCCGGACGGCGATGAAGACGAGAACGACGGCGTTTCGGATTACCGCTGAGCCGGCTTGTCTCTAGACCACAGGGTGCAATCGGTGCCTCCCGCACGGCTCCGCCGGCAAATACGAAAGTGCTGCCCGGAAAGGGGCAGCCTTTTCGCATCCGCGGACGCCTTTCAACCCGCCTAGCTGATCGCACACAAAAATCAAAAAACCGTTTCGCCGCGCCGGCTTCGGAGTCGGCAGTTCTGCAACGTTTCACGCAGCCGCATCGTCCAGTCAGCGGTACGTGCGCCGCTCCAGGTTCGCCTGGACAACCTCCACCAGCTTGGCGATGTAATCCCCGATGATCGGCAGGTTGAGCGCGCCGAGATATTGAAGCACATAGAGCAGCGTGGCGGTAAACACTGTCACGCCGATGGCAACGCCGACGCCGCGTGCCAGACCGCCCAGGAAGTTGTTGTAGATCAGCTTCCAAGGACGGTTGAGCAGCTGAACGTAATCGGCAATCTGAACGCGCTCCATTTCGTTGGCTACCTTTTTGACCCGTTCATTCAGCTCGTACAGCACGCGGCGGTCGTAATCCTGCAGCCGGTCCCTTTCCTTCATGTTGCGACCTCCATGTCCGGCGGCGGACAATGGCGGCTTTCCTGCTCAGGAAGCTTCGGATCAAGCTTCTTCGCTCACAACCTCCGAGCAGCGGTGGCAAAGGGTCGGATGGCTCTCCTGCTGTCCGACCTCCGGGGTGACGATCCAGCAGCGTTCGCATTTTTCCCCGTCTGCGGGAAGCACCTGAACGGCGACTTTTTTGAGCTGCATGGCTTCCTGCGGAGCCTTTTCGCCCGGAGCGTGCACATGAACCTCGGATACGATAAACAGCTGGTCCAGCCGGTCGAATTTGCCGAGAAGCCCGAAGGTCGCTTCGTCCGGGTACAGCTCCAGCTTCGCACCGAGCGAGTTGCCGAACACTTTGTTGTTACGCGCTTCCTCCAGCGCCTTGTTGACTTCCTCGCGTACCGCGATCAGCGCGTCCCATTCCGCTTCGAACGCCGGGTCGTAAAGCCCCGTTTCCGGAGCGGGCATGTCCGTTAACTGAACGCTTTCCGCGTCCGCCGCCGGAATAAACTTCCACACTTCGTCTGCCGTGTGCGGCAGAATCGGAGCGATCAACTTAGTTATAACCGTAAGGGCCTCGTACAATACGGTCTGCGCCGCTTTTCGGGCCGGGTCCTCCGGCGCGCTGGCGTACAGCCGGTCTTTGGCGATGTCCAGGTAAAAGGCGCTCATTTCCACCGCGCAGAAATGATGAACCGCCTGATAAACGGAATGGAACTCGTAATTTTCGTATGCCTTCAATGTCCGTTCCAGCATCCGGTGCAGGCGAATCCGCGCGTACCGGTCGAGCCCCGTCAGCTTTTCCGCCGGCACGCGGTCGGTTTCGGGGTTGAAATGCGTCAGGTTCCCGAGCAGAAAACGCAGCGTGTTGCGGATTTTCCGGTACACCTCGGCCGTTTGGGCCAGGATGGCGTCCGAGACGCGCTGGTCGGCCTGATAGTCCGAGGAAGCGACCCACAGCCGGAGAATGTCCGCGCCCAGCTTCCCGCTCACGGCGTTCGGGTCAATCGTGTTGCCGAGCGATTTGGACTGCTTCCGCCCTTCTCCGTCCAGCGTAAAGCCGTGGCTCAGGATCGCCTTGTACGGAGCTTCCCCGTAAACGGCCACCCCGGTGCTGAGCGATGAGTTGAACCAGCCGCGGTATTGGTCGGAGCCTTCCATGTACAGGTCGGCCGGCCATTTCAGGCCGCGGGCTTTCAGGACGGCCCGGTGGCTGGAGCCGGAGTCAAACCAGACGTCCATGATGTCGGTTTCCTTGCGGAACGACGTACCGCCGCACTTGGCGCAAACCGTTCCGGGCGGAATCAGCTCGGACGCGTCCTTCAGGAACCAGGCGTTCGATCCTTCCTTGGCGAAGATATCGGCCACTCGTTCGATCGAGGCTTCGTCCACATGATAAGCGCCGCAGCTTTCGCAATAGAAAACCGGGATCGGCACGCCCCAGGCGCGCTGCCGGGAGATGCACCAGTCGGCGCGTTCGGCGACCATGTTGTGCAGCCGGACTTCGCCCCAGGACGGAATCCATTTGATTTTCTTGATTTCGTCCAGCATCGTGTCGCGGAATTTTTCCACGGAAGCGAACCACTGCTCGGTCGCCCGGTAGATGACCGGCTTCTTGGTCCGCCAGTCGTGGGCGTATTGGTGAACGATGGTCCCGCGCTGCAGCAGATGGCCGCTTTCGGCGAGCCGTTCCATGATCGGCTCGTTGGCCTTCTCGTAATACTGGCCTTCATAGCCGGGGGCTTCTTTTGTGAATTTGCCCTGGTTGTCAAGCGGGGCCAGAACGCCGATTTTGTACCGCTGGCCGATCAGGAAGTCATCCTCCCCGTGTCCCGGGGCCGTATGAACGCAGCCTGTGCCGGCTTCCAGCGTGACGTGCTCGCCGGTCATGACCAGCGAGTCGCGGTCATAGAACGGATGGCGGCAAACGACATATTCCAGCTCGGAGCCTTTCCATTTCTTCACGACGGTCCATTCCGTCCAGCCGATTTCCTTGGCAGCCGCTTCAAGCAGGCCTTCCGCCACAACGTATTGCTTTCCGCCCGTTTCCACAAGCACGTAATCAAAGTCGGGATGAACCGAAATGCCCAGGTTCGCGGGCAGCGTCCAGGGAGTCGTCGTCCAGATGACGAAAGCCGCGCTTTCCGGCACTACTCCTTTTCCATCCCGCACGTCGAAAGCGACATAGATGGAGGGAGAGGTTTTTTCACGGTATTCGATTTCCGCTTCCGCCAGGGCGCTTTCGGAGGACGGAGACCAGTAAACCGGCTTTAGTCCTTTGTAGATGTAGCCTTTGCTTACCATCGCACCGAATACGCGGATTTGCTCCGCCTCGTATTCCGGCTGAAGGGTCAGGTAAGGGTTGTCCCAGTCGCCGCGGATGCCGAGCCGGCGAAACTGCTGCTTTTGCCGTTCCACCCACTGGAGCGCGTATTCCTTGCAGTATTCGCGGAATTCGGGAACGGTCATCTGCTTGCGGTCTTTTTTGCCGCTATTCGTGATGGCCTGTTCGATCGGCAGCCCGTGGGTATCCCAGCCGGGGATGTAAGGAGCCTGAAAGCCCGTCATCGATTTGTAGCGGACAATGATGTCCTTGATGATCTTGTTGAGCGCATGTCCAATGTGAATATCACCGTTGGCGTAAGGAGGGCCGTCGTGCAGCACAAACAGCGGGCGGCCTTCCGTTCTCTCTTGCACCTTGCGGTAAATGTCCATTTCGTCCCAGCGGGCCTGAACCTTCGGTTCCGCCTGCGGCAGGTTGCCGCGCATCGGGAAGTCCGTTTGCGGCAGGTTAAGTGTTTTGCCGTAATCCATGTCAATCGCCCCTTTTTCGTTTGGTTCTAAAAAGCTGACCGGTTCCGAAAGAACAAAAAAGAGCCTCTGTCCACAAAGGGACGAGAGACTCGCGGTACCACCCTAATAAAGCAGCCGCATGGCAAGGCCATGAAATCTGCTTCGCTTGAAGATCGATAACGGGATCAGCCGATGCTCTCTACTTCCGTTCAAGAGATACTCGCGGTTGATTTTCCGAACGCTGCCCGGGGTTAGGCTCACACCGTACCCTAACTCGCTGTCCCAGCCTTGGCGCCGTACTCGTACCGGTCATCGCTTTGTCGCAAATAATGGGAATGTCAACGTCCAGTATAACGAAAAAAAAGGCCTTCGTCAATTCGCGAAGACCTTGGGTTTCGGTTCCCGGAAGGAATCAGACCGAGCGGGACTGCTCCGGGTCGGCTTCGAGCGAATCCCAGTTGTCGCCCGAGATGATCTCCAGCTGCGCTTCCAGGAGCGTCCGGAACCGGGTCCGGTAAATGGCCGCCTGTTTTTTGAGCTCTTCAATTTCAAGGGCGATCTTGCCCGACTTGACGAGCGCTTCGTTGATAATCCGGTCGGCGTTCTTCTCCGCTTCACGGATGATCAGCTGGGCTTCCTTCTTGGAGTTGCCCTTCACTTCGTCCGCCGCTTCCTGGGCGACGATGATGGTTTTGCTCAAGCTTTCCTCGATATTCTGAAAATGCTCCAGACGCTCTTCCAGGGTGGCGATCCGGGCCTGATATTCTTTGTTCTCGCGAATGATGGCCTCGTAGTCCTTGATCACCTGATCAAGGAATTCATTGACCTCGTCCTGGTCGTACCCGCGCCCGATGCGGGTCTTGAATTCCTTGTTATGTATGTCCAATGGCGAAAGCGGCATTGGTCGCACCTCCAGAAATAGATTCCATGACTACTCAAGTTTTATTCGACGATAGCCGGTAAAATCCTGCAACTTCCGCCGCGAAATTTGACCGGCTCACTTGTATTTTCCGACCCGGACCCGAATGCGCCCTTTTTTGGTGACGCCTTCCACCTCCAGCACGCGAAAGCGGCCGAAGCCTTTCAAGGACACCACGTCCCCTTCCTTCAGCGGCTTGCTCGGGTCTTGCTCCGTCTTCCAGTTGACCCGGCAGCGGCCGGCCTGAATCGGCGCCAGCGCCTTCGCGCGGCTCAGCCGGCACACATCGCTGACTATGCCGTCCAGCCGCATGGAAGCCACCGTCAGGTTGATTTCTTCATATTCCACCGATGCCGTCCGCAGCATACCGGGCGGCAGAAGCTCGGTGGTCACCGACGCGCGGTGAACCTGGCGGAGGTTGAGGTCGAGGTAAGCGGCGATTTCCGCAGCCGCCAGACAATGACAGCCGTCATCAAACACATGAATGTCGCCGATCTTGTCCCGCTTGATGCCAAGCCCCAGAATCGCCCCCATGTAATCCCCGTGCTCCAGCTTCTCGCCCGCCGAGACGGACAGCACCGCGATTTCCGCATCCACTTCGTCCGGGTCCCGGTAATCGGGCACAATGACCGCCCTTCTGCGTTCCGCTGCGGGATAGCCCCCGTCCAATCGAAAGGCAGCCATCCCCGTGCTCCGGTTGGCTGCCGCCGTTAAAATTTCCGCTTGCCGCGGATCCAGAAAATCGGTCACCTTGACGACATGCCGTTCCGCAGCCCGTTCCAGCCACTCGGAAACGCGTTCCGCAAACTGCCGCTCCCCGGGGCCGTAATGGCTCAGCCATTCTTTTCCCATGGCTCCGGCCCTCTAGAAATTGCGCAGCAGGAAGTAGAAGATCGAATCGATGCCCCAGTATACGAACCGGAGGGCGAACAAGGCGATCAGGGACGAAATGTCGATAAACCCGATCGGCGGAATGACCTTGCGGAATGGGGCCAGGTAAGGCTCGATCAGGCGGCCCAAAAAGTAGCCGACCGAGCTTTCCCGCACGTTGGGGAGCCAGGACATCAGAAAATAGACGATGATCATGAAGTTGTAAATCAGATATGCATAGTAAAGAATGGGACTAATCGCATTGTATAGGCTCAAACGGTTCACCTCGTCAGTTGTATTGAACGTCTTCTTCCGTCAGTTCCTTTATGGTGCCCTGAACTTCAACCGAATCGGGCGTGAACAAAAAGATGCTCGGGCCGATCCGCGAAATCGAGCCGCTGATCGCATAGGCGGTCCCGCTCAGAAAGTCGACGATGCGCATCGCCTGCTCCGGCCGGGCGCGGTGCAAATTGACGACCACGGGACGGCGGTTGCGCAGGTGATCCGCGATTTCCTGGGCGTCGTCGTAATTGCGCGGTTCGTGCAGGACGACGCGGACATGCTTCTGCGAGTGGATGCTGACGACATTTCCTTTGATTTTACGCTGCTCGAACGGGTTGGTTTCAAGTTCTTCGGGCTCATCCTGTCCGATTTCCTTGTCCGCGGGCTCTTCGTCTTCCTTCAGACCGAAAAAGGTTAATACCCGATTCATAACTCCCATATCGGCGCCTCCTTAATGTTCATCCTTAAACAGGACCGATCCGAGTCTTACCCAGGTCGCTCCTTCTTCTATGGCGACTTCGTAATCGTTGGACATCCCCATCGACAGCCCTTCGACCGGATACTCGAACGGGGCGGCGGCGTTCAATTCATCCCTTAGCTGCCGCAAGCCTCGAAATACCGGGCGGGTGTCCTCCGGCTCGGCCTCAAACGGAGCCATTGTCATGAGGCCGGCCACGCGCAGCCCCGGAAGCTCCCGCAGCTTGTCCGCAAAAGACATCAGCTCGTCCGGCGCAAGCCCGTACTTCGATTCTTCCCCGGATACGTTCAGCTGAATGAATACCTTCGCTTCCATACCGGCCAAGACCGCGCGGCGGCTGATTTCCTGCGCCAGCGGGAGCCGGTCGAGCGAATGGATATAGGGGAACCGGCCGACGACATCCTTGACCTTATTGGTTTGCAGGTGGCCGATGAAATGCCAGACGCACCGGTCGGACAGCGCCTCCCACTTTTCCCTGGCGTCCTGCCACCGGTTCTCGCCCAGATGGCCGAAGCCGTGGCGGATGGCCGCCTCCGTCTGTTCCATGGGCACATATTTGGTCACCGCAATAACCTTAACCTCGTCCCGGGCCCTGCCGCTCTTCGCGCAGGCGGCTGCGATCCGCTCCTCGACCCGGCTGATTCGCTCTTCAAACGTCACTTGTTTAATCCTCCGTCGCCGCCCCCGGCGCGCATTCCGATCCACGCGGCCATGCGTCCGGTTTGACCGTTCTCCTTGCGATGGGAGAAGAACAAATCGGTCCCGCAGCCGGTGCATCTTTCAGTCACTTCGATAGAAGACGGCAAAATTCCTGCTTTTATCATAATTTGTCGGTTCGCTTGTTGCAAGTCCAGGCGGTATTTCCCCCCGCCCAGCGCTTGAAAAGGGACTTCCGGCATGCCTTCTCCCGGTATAGGTACTCCCGGCATGCCTTCTCCCGGTCTATGCGCTTCCCGCATGCCTTGTCCCGGCCCCCGAGCTTCCGGCACGGCGTCCATGCCAAGCGCCGCCGCGATTTGCCGGACCGGCTCCTCGCCTACCTCGTAGCAGCAGCTGCCGATGGACGGGCCGACGGCGGCCAGAAGCTGCTCCAGCCGCGAGCCGAACGCAGCGGCCATCGCCTCCGCGGTAAGCCGGCCGATCTCCGCCGCGGTTCCCCTCCAGCCGGCATGGGCGAGGCCCATCGCGCCGTGTTCCGGGTCGAAGAAAAACAGCGGCACGCAATCGGCGAACAGTGCCGACAGGCAAAGCCCCGGTTCGCGCGTAATAAACGCGTCCGTGTCCTGAAGCGCCGTTTCGCGGCTTCGGACGCCTTTACCGGCGTCCGCCGCGGTCACAACGGCGACCCGGCTTCCGTGGACCTGCTCGCCGTAAACCCAGCGGTCCAGCGGGATGCCCGCGGCCTCGGCCAGCCGGCCGCGGTTTGCCAGCACATCGGCCGGCTCGTCGCCCACATGCAGGCCGAGGTTCAGCGACGCGTACGGCGGTTGGCCGACTCCGCCATGTCTTGAGGTGAAGCCGGCCGTCAGCCCCGGATACCGGTCCATCCAGCCGCGCAAATATAACAGGCCGGGCTTCCCCGGCTGATGTTCATCGTGAAACGGTTCCATTCGTCGTGTCCTCCCGCCGGCTTGTTGGATGCGGCGCTCTCCGCGCCGCCTGTCTGCAGGCAGACCCTTGCCAGATTCAGCTTATCCTACCCCAGTTTACCACAAGCGTGAAAATGTTGTCTCTTCGGCCGTGACGACCCGTTACGCGCCGCGGCCCCGATCCTTTTCCTTTTCCCGATCCCGGTCTGCGTAGGGGCGCGCATATTCCCGGTCATCCGTTTCCGTCGGCCGGTACACCCGGTCGTCCAGCCGGACCAGAACGACGTCCATGCCGATCTTCACGATATTGCGCCAGGGGATGATCACATCCGTCCCGGCCCCGAACATCCCGAAGAACCGGGAGTGATGATTCGGCACCACGATCGCCTCGATGCGGCCCTGCCGCAGATCCAGCTCCAGGTCGCTGATGCGCCCCAGCTTCTTTCCATCGACGATGTTGACCACATCCTTGGACTGAAAATCCGATATTTTCACGCTCTCCCCCCTGTTCCTTCCCTTCCTTGTCTTATGTATATGAGGCAATCGCCCGGCTTGTGCCCTTTCCGCAAACGTTGTTCTCTCCTGCGCTTCCTTTCCCTGCACTGCCGGTTTCGTACAGCAGCTCTTTTCCATCTTACGCAACCGGACGAGGAGCGGGCCGGGAATTCAGCCAGCAAACTGCCTTGGCAAAACTAGTGCCGCAGGGTAAAGCGATGCGACTTTTGTGTTCCAGTACGTCTGTTGATTATCAAAAAAATGGTAGCAAAAAGACCGCTCATTCCTGTAAAGTGTTTGTACCCCTACAAACGTTACGGAAGGTGAGACGGTCTCATGAACCATCGTACAATGTTAGTCCCAATTCTTCAATCCCTCATTCCAAACGAGGAAGTTCAACCTTTATTACAACAAGCCAATTATGTTGATACAGCAAGGAAATTTACCGTCTACGAGCTCTTTGTCTTTCTTGCTGAAGCGGCGCTTGGGCAGTGGGACGGCTATCGGGACGGAGAAAAACGAATGGTCGCCTGTGGCTTGCGCCAAACGGATCACTCTACGATCTCCAAAAAAGCGAAAGAGGTTCCGTTCCGCGTCTTTAAGCAACTGCTTCATCTGTTGATTCGCAAATGCAATCGCGCCACTCGCAGACGTCTTCGGCTTCCGAAAGAGCCGCTGGCGGTCGATTCTACAACCATTTCTGCCGGTCACAATCGGCTGCCTTGGGCACCATCAGTCAAAGGAGAGAAGAGCGGCATTAAGCTTCACGTGTCTTTGTTGACCGAGACTGGCGAGCTCCACCGGGTAACGGAATCGACGGGAAAGCAGCACGACTCGACCCTGTGTAATGTGGTAACAGACGCGCGCTTCATTTTGGTTGCGGATCGTGCCTACGGGAAGCATAACCAGTTTGATGCCTACATGGAGCAGGAGCAACGGCAGTATTTTGTCATCCGGTTGCGAAACAACACGGTCCTGCACCAGCCTGTTTATCGTGAACGAAAACGTCCCTATGCCCATACGATTGAGCAAGATTTGACCTGCCAACTCGGAACAAAAGCGTCCTTGACCCGATATCGATTTCGGGTTGTAAAGCTGAAGGATCCCCAAGGCAACCCCGTTGTTCTGGCGACCAACTTACACCGACCCTCGGCGGAGAAAATTGCAGAAATCTACCGACAACGCTGGCAAATCGAAGTGTTTTTTCGATGGATGAAACAGCATTTAAATGTGCTGAAACTTTTTGGAACAACACCGAATGCCGTTTACGGACAATTATACACCGCATTAATTGTGTACGTGCTGCTTCAGTACGTGTACATGCAGGGAAATTGTCAGGTTCACCCAAGTGCTCGATTATCTTTTGCAGAGTTTGACCGACTGATTAGCTTGGCAGCCTTGCCTCCCGAATGGGTGGTTTATTTGGCCCTTCATTTAGTATTGCCATAATCCAGTTTCTGGTAAATCAACAGGCGTAGTGTTCCAGCAACTTACCACCAGTCGAAAAAGTCTCCCGCCGCTCGCTCCTCTCCGCTACAGCACAAAATCGATCTCTAAACCACACCCTGCACTAAAGTGCAGGGTGTGGTTTAGACCAGGAGCTTGTTAACTAAAAAAGCAATACCCAAAAAGGCTCAAAACAAAAATCAGTGCTTGACGAAATGAATCAAGGCTAAAAATGGAAAAACATCTGCTCATCCTGTATTGTTGTAAGTCCCCACCAACAACAAAAAGGAATAAACAGATGCCAACTCAGTATATCAACGAACTGCTCGACATACCAGAGCTAACCATACACCAACTGTTATCCAATCATGAAGATGAGGTTCACATCGAGGCGGTGCCACTAGACAACAAGCAAATCTGCCCATGCTGCGCTTCGGATCAAGCGGTCATTCGGAAGGGAAGCAATGGGTTGCGGATCGTCCGACATCTATCCGTGTTTGGGAAGAAGACCTACCTGCATGTGCCAACCATTCGTTTGTATTGCACACGTTGTGAAGCCGGATTCGTATGGCTATACGATTTCGTCGGCGCCAAGCAGCGTTACAGCAAGCTTTTCCGTTCCCGTACGGTCGAACAAGCGCTTGGATCCACGGCCGCGCACAGCGCGCGGATGCAGCAAGCGCCAGCAAGTACCGTACAACACATGCATAACGAGGCGGTTCCTGTCCTTTGCGATGCGCTGTATGACCAAGTGTGGGAAGCAGCAAAAGAGATGGATGAACTGATTTTGGGTGTCGATGACTTCGCGATCAAGAAGGGTCATACGTATAACACCGGCATTCATAACCTGAAAGGCGAGACGATGCTCGACCTGCTGTCAGGCCGAAAGTTAGAGGCACTGCGGGCGTATGCCCAAGCACATCCAGACTTCCTCCTGCTTGATCCCAAGGCCGTGGTCATGGATTTGGCTCAAGCGTATCACACCTGGATTAGGGAGTGTTTTCCGAAAGCGATACGCATCGCGGACCGTTTCCATGTTCACGGTTATGTGATCGAAAGCGTGCAGGAAGTTCGGAAAACCGTTCAGCCTGCATTGTCGCCGCGAGCGAGAGCTCATTTGAAAGCGAATCATCGTTTGCTGAATCCGCCCTCCGAATCGCTGGACGAGCAAAGTAAAAAGAAGTTGGATGCGATCCTGAATTACTCCCCGTTGCTGCGCAGCGTATGGGAATGGAAAGAAGCATTCACGTCGTGGTACGACTGTTCAACAAGCTACGCCGTTGCCAAGATGGGGTTTGAACGCTGGTGTAAGCAAGGTGAACAGATCGAGCATTCAGCCATGCAAAGTGTGTTGAAAACCATGCGCAATTGGCAAGAAGAAATCGTAAATTACCACCAATGCCGATGGACAAACGCAACCGTAGAGGGCCGTCATAATCGCATTAAAGCCTTTCAACGCCGCCATTACTTCACACGGAATCGCAGTCGCTACAAGGCGGGGATTCTGATCGAATGTAACCCCCATCGGGTGTTATGACAATAATCAAGCACTGATTTAAGGTTGAGCCCCCAAAAAAACAGCAAAATCTGCTGCGAGTGGCTGTGCGGTATATATGCTGATATTAATTGTAATAATTATAGTTTCACTAGTCTTGCTGTTCTGAACAGAGGAAGAGCCCTGCCAACCAAACGGTCAGTGGGGCTCTACCTGTTCTTTATACAACAATGTCGTTCATAACTCCCGAATTCATATTCCGCCCTGAATGACGAATCGCCTTTTCAATCTCGCCTCTGCTTGCGGAACGAGAGCGGCCACCGAGTCAATGACGACGATATCAACCGCATCGCTATGGATAAACGCGCTCGCGATCTTCAAGGCTTGTTCGCCAGAATCGGGCTGAGAAAGAAAGCAACTCATCGATGTTAATCCCCAGCTTGCGGGCATATTGAGGGTCAAGCGTATGTTCTGCATCTATAAAGGCAGCTTGTCCGCCGGTCTTCTGAACCTCGGCGATGGCATGTAGCGCAATCGTCGTCTTCCCGGAGGATTCCGATCCAAAAATCTCCGTGCTTCTCCCCTTGGGGAACCCACCTACGCCAAGAGCCAAGTCCAATGCCAAAGAACCCGTCTGAACCACGTCAACAACCATTTGATCAGATTCTCCGAGCTTCATGATGGCTCCTGAACCAAACCGTTTCCCTATCTCCTGCATTGTCTTTTCGAGAATAATATGTCGTTCGTCATCAACATCTATCATTATTATGCCCCCTCACATATGGAAAATAAGAACATACGTTCCAAGTGCAATTTACAAACACGCGTTCTTATTTCAAGGACTAATATTAACTAATAATCTTGCTTCTACTTGTTGAAAAAAAAGACCTCCCTCCTATTTATGAGGAAAGTCCTTAGCTTCGATCAAAAGAGAATACTCAGTAATTCACTTTAAACGCAACCATCGATATTATTGATTTATTTGCATCGTAATTTACGACTTGTGTAGTGCTATATTCAAAGGTTCCGTTTGTATAAGCTTTCCCGTTGTCATGGACAATGATGAAGCTTTCGTTAGTCATTGTGTCGTATCGATAACCAACCCCCACAGTCCAATGATAATCATAGGAATAGCTACCACTCCAGTTAAATGAAAAATACTTATCAAATTTCACTGCAACTGGTGCAAATGAGTCAATTTGAGCACGATAATCCCAATAAGATCCAATAACCGTAGTAGAAGGTTTCTGACTACTAGCTCCTGAGCCAGAATCATAGCTGTCATTAACAACATGGCCCATTAAACCACTACGTAAGTTGTCAACCGACATACCAAAGCGCATCCCTAAATGTCTTGAATAAAAGTGATTAATCATATCGCCTTTACTTGAATATTTATTCAACCCGCTCAACATTGGATAATTATTTCTGGTCCTCCAATATTCAATTATTGCTGCCATAGTTGTTGGACCACAAGCTGAATCACGATATGATGCTTTCACCTCAGGTACCCATTGTGTAAAGGGATCGATGCTAATTAATCTGGATTGAATTGGGTCTGCAAAGGGGGTAATTATTGAACCTCTAAGAGTATCCCATATTTTTGACGCATTTTCGTTTTTGCTGATCTTCAAACTTTCACTTTTAACATCCGATGCTTTTGTTCGTTCTTGCTCAGTAGAATTAAAAGCTTCTTTATTTATTTTATCAATAAGTTGTTTTGCCGACGTTGCTCTAAGCAAATAAATCCCGCCAGTATAGTACAACTTCCCTTGTTCATCTAAACTTGATACTGTCATTGTCCCTTCACCATAAGCAAGCACAGGGGAATAATTTGTACTTGCCGAAATTAAAATGTTGTTTAAATTATCCTTTCCAACAAAGTAATAAGCCAGCAGATTGTCTTCAACATCATAGACATTCTCAACGTTTTCGATAATATTAGCATTGTTAATAGAGTACAGTTCATTGTAATAAACAGCTACTTGTTTTGCTTCCTCCAGTGATACTTTGTTCGAATCGGATGCGGATTTCGCTGGTAGAGGCATAAGTGTAAACAGAATTAATACAATTAATGCTGTATAGCCCCAATGCTTTTTCATTTATTCCCTCCTAATTGTTATAGAAACATGATAAAGTATTTATTGGAAATATAAAGTGTATTTTGTCACAAATGGAGAGGACTAGAATTATGAAAAAAAAACTCATTTGTAGTATTGTTGCGATCATTCTTATCTTACTCTTCATCTTCTTTTATTATTTTCAAAATGGTTTTCCAAGCGATCATTCACGCGCAAAAAAATTAGCAATTGAATATGCGACAGAGCACTATCCGATAAATGTCGACGATATTTATTTTGTTCAAAGTTTTTTTGAGTTTGGACGGGGAACATTTTCTGTTAGCATCGAATCAAACTATTCAAAAGAAATAATAATATGCCTCAAGTTAGATAAATCAGGTAACGCACTATTCTACGAGGATGTCACTGATACAGCAAAGCATTACAATTAATGGCCCCTCGAACTATCCTTCGTTTTGAAACAATTATTAAGGGGAGACATATGAAATCAGGTATTAATTTGAAGACGCTGGCTTCACTCCTAAACCACACCCTGCACTAAAGTGCAGGGGATTATTTTGCGACTGGAGGTCGCGGTTCAGGCTAAACGCCTGCTGAAGCCGTGTAACTCGAAGTTACGCTTTACACTGAACGTGCACTGAAAGGCTTCTTGCTTAAGCAAACTGAAGCCGGTGCCTCAAACTCACTCTTCGATCCGAAACGTGTCGTCATTTCGTTCTTTTCCCTGATTTTCGATGTATTCCTTGATGATTTCTTCCATCACTGATCCGACTGTCCTGCAGAAGTATCCCGGCGCCCACATGTGCTGCCCCCAGTATCGTTCTCTCAGATCCGGGAACTCCTCTTGCAGCATCTTTGACGAGCGTCCTTTCAAGTACTGCATGATTTTACTCGGCGCGATTGTCGGTGGACACGATAACAACAGGTGAGCACGCTCTTTTCCGATATGTCCTCTGACGACTCTGATATTTCTTGCTTCACAGCCTTGCCGGATCAGCTCTCTCAGCCGTTCTGCGATTCGCCCTTGCAGCACTTTATACCGATATTTCGTTGTCCACACCACTTGATACTCGATATCGTACACCGTGTGACTTCCATATTTGATATAGCTCACTTTTGCATCACCCAGTTACTATTTTACCAGAGGACACTGAAGGGTCTGCAAGTTCTGAAAGAATCCACTGACTGAAAGTCAGTGGGTTTAGACCAGGAGCTTGTTAACTAAATAAACAGGTAACCGTTTTCTTCGTGGCGCGAAAGTTTCTCAATGAGGCTTCTCCCCCCTCTTAATCCCTCTATGATGTGCGAACTTTTCTGGGTAATGGGAAGCTTTTCCAAGATGCGCGTGCCCCCCCTATATTGCCAACTCCTTCTGACGTGCGGACCGTTATTTATTGCGGACTTCTAAGCATGTGCTGGCTCCTCTCAAGTGCGCAGATTTTCCATGATGCGACCACTACTCAAAATTCCATCTGACGTACGGACTCTTTTATAGTGCAGACCTTTTGGGGAATGCGCCAACTTCTCTGTAATTCTAAGACTTCTACAGGATGCGGGGCACCTCTATAGTGCGCAGACTTCTTCCGGGATGCGAGGTTCCTCCGTGATGCTTGACTCCATCGTGATCTGCAGCGCTTTTCTGTAGAACATACTCGGGATTCAAAGGCTCTTCCGTTATCTCATCATTCTTTAACGGTTGCCACAGAGCTTATTTGCGCCAAAAAGCCACTTTTAAAATTCTAACGGTTGCCACAGCGCTTATATGTAAAAAACGGGCATAATTTGGCCAAAAAACCTAAAATAAGCCCTGTGGCAACCGTTACAGTTTTTTTCCCCTCTTTATTGGGCAAATAGCCGCTGTGGCAACCGTTAGAAATCCCGCCCCCTCTTTTGGCGCATATCCCCTCAGCCGCGGACGGCAGAAATCCCGTTCCTCTTTTGGGCGCATATATCCTCTGCGGCAGACGGCAGAACTCTCGCCTCTTCTCTTGGGCGCACCTCCCCGATGCGGCTCTCCCCCAGAAGAAAAGGCTCTCCCTCCGCAGCGCCGGCTGCTTCGGGAAAGCCTGGTTGTTTTGGTCCGTTACGATTTGACGTGCTTTTGCATTTGCAGGATCGCCGACTTTTCCAGCCTGGACACCTGCGCCTGCGAGATGCCGATCTCCTCCGCCACTTCCATTTGGGTTTTGCCGTCGTAAAAACGCATGGACAAGATCATTTTTTCCCGGTCGTTCAGCTTGTGCAGCCCTTCCCGAAGCGCGATGCCTTCGATCCAGGTGACATCGCGGTTTCTTTCGTCGCTGATCTGGTCCATCACGAAGATCGGGTCTCCCCCGTCGTGGTAAATCGGTTCAAATAGTGAAACCGGGTCCTGAATGGCGTCCAGCGCAAACACGACGTCTTCCTTCGGAATATTCAACGCTTCGCTGATTTCGTACACACTCGGCTCGCGGGAATTTTTGTTGGTCAGGTTGTCTCTGGCCTGCAGCGCCTTGTAGGCGATGTCCCGCAGCGACCGCGAGACGCGAATCGGGTTGTTGTCGCGCAGGTAACGGCGGATTTCGCCGATGATCATCGGCACCGCGTACGTGGAAAACTTGACGTTTTGGCCCAGATCGAAGTTGTCGATCGCCTTCATCAATCCGATGCAGCCGACCTGGAACAGATCGTCGACGAATTCGCCCCGGTTGTTAAACCGCTGGATGACGCTCAGCACCAGCCGCAGGTTTCCGTTCACCAGCTTTTCTCTTGCCGACAGGTCGTTTTCGGTTTGCAGACGGGCAAAAAGCTCGCGCATCTCCGCGTTGGTCAGGACCGGCAGCTTGGAAGTGTCAACGCCACATATCTCTACTTTGTTGCGGGTCATCGTCAAAACCTCCCGAGGAGAACATTACTGTTCAGTATCTCCCCGGCAGGTCATTTTATGCGGAAATTCCAGTTCGGATACCTTCTTCCAAATAGAGGAATACCCCCCTTTCCGGCGTTACACCATTTTGTTGAATTCCTTGCGGAGCCGCTTGATGATCCGTTTTTCCAGCCGCGAAATGTAGGATTGCGAGATGCCAAGCAGGTCCGCCACGTCCTTCTGCGTCTTCTCTTCCCCGTCGGCAAGTCCGAAGCGCAGCTGCATGATCGTGCGCTCCCGCTCCGACAGCTTGTCAAGCGCTTTATGCAGCAGCTTCCGGTCGACCTGCTCCTCGATGTTGCGGTAAATCGTATCGTTTTCCGTGCCAAGCACGTCCGACAGCAGCAGCTCGTTGCCGTCCCAATCGATGTTGAGCGGCTCGTCCAGGGACACCTCCGTCCGCGTTTTGCTGTTGCGGCGCAGGAACATCAGAATTTCGTTTTCGATGCAGCGGGAGGCGTAGGTGGCGAGCTTGATCTTTTTTTCCGGGTCAAAGGTGTTGACGGCTTTGATCAGGCCGATGGCCCCGATGGAAACCAGATCCTCGATGTTGATCCCGGTGTTCTCGAATTTGCGGGCGATGTAAACGACAAGGCGCAGGTTCCGTTCGATGAGCATGGCCCGGATGGCCGCGTCCCCGCTGGGCAGCCGCTGGAGAAGATACTCCTCTTCTTCCCGGGTGAGCGGCGGTGGCAGCGCCTCGCTCCCTCCGATGTAGTACACTTCGTCGCCTTTGATCTTCAGAAGCAGGAGCAGCCGGTAGTAGTTCAGCTGCAGGGCCAGTTTCCATTTGACGGGCATGATGCGTTCCTCCCGAGTGTAAAGTGTAAAAAAGAGCCCCGCGTCCCCCGGGTCCGGGAAAACGCGGACTCCCGCGTCAGGCTTCCAGCAGCATCGGATGAATGATAGCCCGGTAAGCTCCGTCCGCGCTCAAGGTTCCGCCGTCCAGGCCGATCAGCACCCGGCGGGTTTCCAGGTCCTTCTCGCCGTAGCGGACGATCACCCGGTCGGGCTTGACCGCCAGCATAAAGGCCGTCGCCCGGTTAACGCCCCGGTAAGGGACCAGCCGCAGCCGGTCCTCCCAGCCGAAGGCGGCCTCTTCTCCAAAGGCGGAGACCAGCCGGTCCGTGTCTGAGGAGCGGATGCGCTCCAGCCAGGCCGGCGGCAAAACCGCCTTCCATTCCTGGGCTTCCAGAATCATCACCGGCGTCCGGGTCAACGGGTCGTACAGCTGGTTCCCGGTATCGACAAGCCCCCGGCACTGATAGCGGTAATCGCCGATTTCCACCCGGACGTCGGCCAGGTGGGCGGCGACGCGCTGTCCCGCGCGGGCGCTCCGGAACGAACGGTAAAACCAGTAGATTAAAAACGCCAGCAGCAGCGCCAGCACAGCCGGATGAACCGGCACGCCGGTAAGTCTCGCGTAAAGGATGCCGCCCAGCATTCCGTCCGACGGGAGCAGAAAATAAGTGACGGCAAACAGGCCGCCCGCCGCGGCGAAGTTCACCAGGTAAAAGATTCCGAACACCTTCAA
The DNA here is from genome assembly GCF_059735245.1 of Gorillibacterium sp. sgz306347. Lineage (NCBI taxonomy): Bacteria > Bacillati > Bacillota > Bacilli > Caryophanales > Paenibacillaceae > Gorillibacterium > Gorillibacterium sp. sgz306347. Next base: position 229,793 of record NZ_JCAPET010000001.1, on the reverse strand, counting down.
AAAGCGGCGCGGACCGGAAAACCCGAACGCCGTCAGCAGCATCGCAAGCGAAAAAAAGACCTTTACGCCGACGGTGTACAGGAAAGACAGGGCGGGAAAAAAGACAAACGCGACATACAGCGCGCCAATTCCGGCGGACAAGCCCAGCCGCCAGAGACGGTACGGGATCTTCAGCGTCCAGGCGGTGACCAGCAGCAGGGCTCCGTCCACCAGGAAATTGATCAAAAACAGGAGATCGGCGTAGACAACCACAGCTCATCCGTCCCGACTGTCGAGGATGACCCCAGTATAAGCCCCGGAACCTTCAAAGTCTGTCTGATTGTGCTGGGAAGCCGCCTGTTTTTTTGTCGAGACGGGCAGCCGCTTGTCAGGCGGGCAGCAAAAAAAAGCGCAAGCCCCTTATCCGCTGCGGGAAAGGGGCTTGCGCAAAGCCGGAGAACCGGCTGCTTTAGTCGTTGTTATTCTTGCGGCGCAGGAACGTCGGGATGTCCAGCTGGTCGCCGGACGGCTGCGTTCCGAAAGGACGGACCGGGGGCACCCGGCCTTCGCTGTGCTGCGCCGGGGATTCCGGTTGGGCCGAGGGATGCCGGCGCGCCGGGGTCGCCGGGACTTTGTGCTCAAATCCCGTGGCGATGACGGTCACCTTGATTTCTTCCTTCAGGCTTTCGTCAATGATGGCGCCGAAAATGACGTTGACTTCCGGGTCGGAGGCCGCGATTACGATCTCCGCCGCTTCGTTGACTTCATACAAGCTGAGGTTCGAGCCGCCGGTAATGTTCATGATCACGCCGCGCGCGCCTTCGATGGACGTTTCCAGCAGCGGGCTCATGATAGCTTTCTTGGCCGCTTCCGCCGCCCGGTTCTCGCCGGTGCCGAGGCCGATGCCCATCAGGGCGGAACCGCGCTCCGTCATGATGGTCTTCACATCCGCGAAGTCCAGGTTGATCAGACCGGGGACCATGATGAGGTCGGAAATGCCGGATACGCCTTGGCGCAGCACGTTGTCCGCTTCGCGGAACGCTTCCACCATCGGCGTCTTCTTGTCAACGATTTCCAGAAGCCGGTCGTTCGGGATGACGATAAGCGTGTCCACTTTTTCCTTTAATGCGGCGATGCCCTGTTCGGCCTGCATCGCACGCTTGCGGCCTTCAAAGGTGAAGGGCCGGGTGACGACGCCAACGGTCAGCGCGCCGCATTCCTTGGCGATTTCCGCGATAACCGGGGCCGCGCCCGTTCCCGTGCCGCCGCCCATGCCGGCCGTGACGAAAACAAGGTCGGCGCCTTTGAGCGCTTGTACAATAGCTTCACGGGATTCCTCGGCGGCTTTCTTGCCCACCTCGGGATTTGCACCGGCACCAAGGCCGCGGGTCAGCTTCTCGCCGATTTTCAGCTTGTGCTCGGATTTGGCGAGGTTCAGCGCCTGCGCATCCGTGTTGACGGTGATGAACTCGACGCCCTGGATCCCGTTCTCGATCATCCGGTTCACAGCATTGCTGCCGCCGCCGCCGACGCCTATCACCTTAATCGTTGCTAGTTGGTCCACATCAAGATCAAATTCAAACATAAGGTTTCATTTCCTCCTCACTGATCCTCTTCGACCGGCATCTTATTTGCAAGCGGCGAAGCCACGATAAAAGCATTCGTCAGATATACTCGCTTAACCAATTCTTAAATTTCTCAAACCAGCCCGTTTGCTGGGCTTTGGGCTTCTTGGCGCCGGTCGGCTTGGCCGGACCGCCGCTTTGACGGTGACTCTTCGATTTGACCATCTGCGTAATAATGCCGACGCCGCTAGTATAGGACGGGTCGCGCACGCCGACAAACTCCGGCGAGGCGATCCGCACGGAGGTGGCGAGCTCTTGTCTCGCAATCGCCAGCAGCCCCGGCATGGAGACGGTTCCGCCGGTCAAAACGTAGCCGCCGGGCGCATGGCCGTACCCCATATGATACACTTCGCTACGGATCAATTGAAAGATCTCCTGAACGCGGGGTTCGATAATGCTTGTCAGATCCGCTTGCGTAAATTCCTTTTCGCTGTTGCTGCCGATGCGCGGCACTTTGAAAACCTGGTCCTTGGCCGCCAGCTCCGCCTGGGCGCAGCCGAACTTCAGCTTGACCCGTTCGGCGTGCTCCATCTGCGTGTGCAGCCCGATGGAGACGTCGCTCGTGATTAAATCCCCTCCGACCGGCAAAGTGGAGGTCGCAGCAATTGTTCCGTTTTCAAAAACGGCGATGGTGGTAGAACCCGCTCCGATATCCACGAGGACCGTGCCGATCGTGACTTCATCCTTGGACAAGGTAAGGTTGCCGGCGGCAAGCGGCATCAAAATCAGGCCGCTGATCCGCAGGTCGGCTTTCTCCACTACCCGCCGCAGATTATGTATGGAGGTTTTGGCTCCGGTAATAATGGTGGCTTCCACTTCCAGACGGACCCCGATCATTCCACGGGGGTCCTGAATCCCTTCCAGCCCGTCCACCACGAACTGCTTCGGGACGATGCCGATGATCTCGCGCTCCGGAGGCAGGGCGATCACCTTCGCGGCTTGCAGCACGCGGTCGATGTCCTCTTCCCCGATCTCGCGGTCCTCGTTGGCGACCGCCACGACACCGTGGCTTGTCAGCAGGGATATGTGGTTGCCCGATATTCCCACAAATACTTCGTTGATCTGGATGCTGACCATCCGTTCGGCGTGCTCGACCGCGCTTCGGATCGATTCGACCGTCTGGTCGATGTCGACGATCGCGCCTTTGCGGATTCCGTCGGAGTCCGCCGTCCCCACACCGATTATATTAATGGAACCGCCTGTCACTTCGCCGATGATGGCGCGGACTTTCGAGGTTCCGATGTCCAAACTGACAATGGTATCGTTGCCGCTCAAACCTGGGCACCTCCCTGAGGGATTGCAAATCAACAGCTTGCATCAAAAATTGCCTTGCGGCATTTCTACTTATTCCACACCCGTTGCGGTTTCCCTTTTTTTGAAGCCAAAAAATACAACGACCAATTATTGCCTGTTTCCGTTCGGAAGGGACGGCCCGCTAGGCTGATCGAACACCGCAACCATAAACTCAATTTTAACATGTCTTTCATGCAATTAGTAGTCCAATTCAAGAGATTCGTCCGGTTCAGGACTCCTCCTGCGCAGGCGGGGTTTCAAAGGGCACGCCCCGGTCCTGCTCCAGCAGCCAGAGAATGCCGGTGGTCCCGTTCATTTCCTGGAATCGCTCCGTATAGGTAGCCAGATTCGGCAGTTTTTCGGCCAGCAGGCTGATGCGCGTGACGACCTCAAAACGCGAACGCGTGTAAAGCTTGATCCGGTCTTCGTATACGTTTGGAAAAGGCTTGATTTCGGAGACATCGGCAAGCAGCTCGTCCGGCAGCGAAGCAAGCGCCTGACAGAGAAGCGCCCACTCTTCATCGGTTTCCTCCCAGCCGGTGAGAATCGGGCGGTCCGAAGGAATACCGCCGTCCTTCAGCGGAAACGCCTTGCCGTTGGCCAGCACCGCTTCCGTTTGTCCCGCCGGACTCAGACGATAGGCGGCCTTGGGGTATTCCTGCACCCGGATTGCGATTTTGCCGGGAAAGGTTTTGGTCACCTTCGCCGACTGAACCGGACCGACGCTTTTCAGACCGGCTTCAATCTTCGCGGGGTTTGCGGTAAAAAACGACTGCCCGACGGTTACCCCGGACGCTTGCTCCAGCTGAACCCGGTCGGCCAGCTTTTGGCCGGAGATTTCGATGTCGGAAATTTTGCCGAGCGGGGATTGAAAGAAAAGATAGGCGAATAGAATAATAAAAAACACGACCAGCAAAGCGAGCAGCTTGCGGCTGCCGCGTTTTTTGGGCTTGCCGGGTTTTAGCGGCGGTATGCTGTCATTTGAAGGCAAGGGTGCCACCTACTTTATTCGGGATTGCGGCATGGGGCCGTGGGCCGGTTGAGGCTCCGGTCTTGGTCCGGCCTCCTTCCCGGGAAACCGGGAAGGAACGGACCCGGGCCGGGCCGCGCAACCCGCGGCGCCGGATCAGGACAATTTCTCGATCAGGGGATTTTCGTCATGCGCCGCACGGCGGATTCGCGCGCCAAGGCGCATGAGCATCCGCTCGATTCTCTCATACCCGCGGTCGATGTGATGGATTTGCTCCACAACCGTCGTTCCGTGGGCGGCGAGTCCCGCCACCACCAGAGCGGCTCCGGCACGGAGGTCGGTCGCTTCCACGGTGGCTCCGTACAAACGGGGCACGCCCCGGATAAAAGCGGAATTCAGATCGACCCGAATGTCGGCTCCCATCCGCTGAAGCTCATCGACATGCTTGAACCGGCCTTCAAAAACGGTCTCCTTGACGACGCTCACCCCGTCCGCCAGCGACAGCAGAACCATGATCAGCGATTGCAAATCCGTCGGGAAAGACGGATAAGGCGAGGTGACGATCCGCTCCATCAATTTGGGCCGGTTGCGGCACTGCACGTTCATTATATCACCGGCGCAAGCGATTTGAACACCTGCGCGCCTCAGCACATGGGTCAGCGAAGCCACGTGAACCGGATTGATCCGTTCCAGCGTGACGTCTCCCCGCGTGGCGGCCGCCGCAACCATCATCGTGCCGGCCACGATCCGGTCGGGGATGATCCGGTAGGTGCAGGAGTGAAAAGAGCGGACGCCTTCAATCGTGATGGTGCCCGTTCCGGCGCCGTAAATCCGCGCGCCCATGGCGCAAAGGAAGTTTTGCAGGTCCTGAATCTCCGGCTCCCGCGCCGCATTGTGAATGGTCGTGGAGCCCTCCGCCGCGGCCGCGGCCATCATGATGTTTTCCGTCGCCCCCACGCTCGGATAATCGAGTACGATATCCGCCCCGTGCAGCTTCTCCGCCGTACAGACAATGGTGTTTCCTTTCTCCTCCACCTTCGCGCCAAGCGCCGCAAGACCATCCAAATGAAGATTGATTTTGCGTTCGCCAATCGCGCAGCCGCCGGGCTGGTACACCGTGACCGTACCGAAGCGGGCCAGCAGCGGCCCCATCAAAAAGATGGAGGAGCGCATTTGCTTCATGAGTTCTTCGGGAATGTGCGAGGAAGCCAAACCGGCCATGTCGAGCTTCACGGTATGTTCCGCAAGCGCGGTTTTGCCTCCGAGCGAATTCAGAATGTCCAGCATCACCCGGATGTCCAGCAAGTCCGGAACGTTCTCGATCACCAGTTCCCCGTCCGTCAGTATGCCGGCGGCCAGAATGGGGAGCGCGGCATTTTTCGCTCCCTGGATCCGAACGGTTCCCGCCAGGGGTCTCCCGCCGTCGATCACCAACTTTTCCAAGAACTCACCTCCTGTAAGCTTGACGGCAGCGCGCTCAGCTTTCGTCCAGTTCGCCAGCTACCAAAACTTCAGGAGTCAATGTTATGCCGAATTTGTCGTGTACGTTCGTGCGGATTTGTTCAATCAAGGCGAGCACGTCTTTGGCGGTCGCGTTACCGGTGTTGATAATGAAGTTGGCATGAAGGGAGGATACCTCCGCTCCCCCGACACGAAGCCCTTTCAGCCCCGCCTCCTCGATCAGACGGGCCGCATGGTGGCCTTCCGGATTGCGGAAGGTGCTGCCGGCGCAGGCGAGCTGCAGCGGCTGCGTCCGCAGCCTGCGGTCCTTATGCGTGGCCATGGCGGCGGCGATTTCCCTGCGGTCGCCCGGCTCCAGCTCGAACACCGCTTCCATGACGATTCCCCGCCGCTCCTGCAGAATGGAATGGCGGTAGGAAAACCGGAGCTCGTCGCGGCTCCATACCGCCGTCTCGCCGTTTTCCAACACCACTTCCGCGCGCTGAAGCACCCGGGAAACGTCCGAGCCGTGGGCGCCCGCGTTCATGTAGACCGCCCCTCCGACGGTGCCGGGGATGCCGCCGGCGAATTCGAGTCCCGTCAATCCCTGCTTTCCCGCAAGCACCGCCAGCTTGATAAAGGAGAAGCCGCCGCCCGCGTAAATCAGGCCGTCCTGGAAACGGGCTTCCGCCAGCTCTCCGCCGAGCCGGATCACCGCGCCCCGGATGCCTCCGTCCCCCACCAGCACGTTGGAGCCGCGCCCGAGCAGAAACCACGGAACTCCGCGTTCATGCAGGATCCGCACCAGCCGGATCAGCTGTTCCTTCGTTTCGGGCGTGACCAGCACATCGGCGGGGCCGCCGATTTTCCAGGTCGTGTGCTTGGCAAGCGGTTCCTTCGGGATGCACTCCCCTACCCCGGCATTCTGCAGTTCGGTAATCAATTGCCGCATCGGTAGCCTCCTTCACAAACAGAGGCGGCAGCGCCGCCGTTCCCCCTCCATAATAATTTCGGCTGGGTGTTTGTCATGGTTATAGTGTATTTTATGTGAATCGTTAACAGAGTGTGACAGACGCCCAGCTCCCTGCCGATCTCCGCTTCCGGAGCCCGAAGGCCGGAGGCGGCGAGCATGCGAAGAGCCGGGAGGCTCGGCAGCCCGGCCCGGCCGGGACCGCTTGGCCGCCTGCCGCTTAATCGGCTTTTCCCGAAAGCCGTTCCAGCTCGCGGTAAAACAGGGAGGCGGCTTCGCTTTCCCCCATCCGTCTCGCCCGTTCGGACATCCGTCTGCGTTTGACGGGATCGTTCATGATCGCTTCCACCTCGGACAAAAGCCGTTCGCCGGTCAGCTCCCGCTCCAGCACAACCACCGCCGCCTCTTCCTTCTCCAGCCAGCGGGCGTTCGCTTCCTGATGATTGTTCGTCACGTTCGGCGACGGAATCAGGACGGACGGAATGCCGAGGGCCGTAATTTCGGCGAGGAACGACGCCCCCGCCCGGCTCGCGATCAGGGATGTTGCCGCGAGCACCTCATGCATATTATGAATGTACGGCACAATTTGGAGACGCTGCGGCAGCCGGTCCGAGCCCGCTTTGATCGCCGCCAGCGTTTTTTCGTAATACGGCTCGCCCGTGATAAAAAGAAAATGGACGCCGGGTACCCGTCCCGCAAGCGGGGCCATGGCAATCATGGCGTCGTTAATCGCTTTGGCGCCCCGGCTCCCGCCGACGACGACCACGAGCTTGTCGCCTTTTTGCAGGCCGAGCGAACGCAGCCCGTTGGCGGGGTCCGCATAAACCGCCGTTGTGGCGCGCGGATTCCCGGTATAGACCGTATGCGCGCCGGGGAAGTTCTTCTCGGACCCGCGAAAGCTCACCGCCACCGTTTTGGCGTAGCGGCTCAGGAATTTGTTGGTCAAGCCCGGGATGACGTTCTGCTCGTGGATAATGGTCGGAATGCCCAGCTTTGCGGCTGCATAGACGACCGGTCCGCAGACATAGCCGCCCGTGCCGACGACGACATCCGGCTTGAATTCGCGCAGCAGCGTCTTGGCGCGGGACACCGCCTTCAGGAATTTGACCACAGTGCGCACGTTGTCCAGACTGAGCTTGCGGCGGAAGCCGCTGATTTCGACGGCTTCAAACCGGAGCCCGGGGCAGGCCTTGGCAACGATGCCCTTTTCCAGCCCTCCGGTCGTGCCGATGTACAGAAATTCGGAATCCGGCTGCTCGCGCAGCGTTTCTTCCACGACGGACAGGGCGGGGTAGACGTGGCCGCCCGTTCCGCCGCCGCTTAATGCGATTCGCATGAGGTTCACCTCGAGTGTCGGGATATGTTAAGCAAAATGCCGATCGCGGTCAGCATCAAAGTGAGCGAAGAGCCGCCGTAGCTGATCAGCGGCAGGGTGATGCCGGTGACCGGAAACATGCCGATCACGACGCCGATGTTGATTACGACCTGTACGGCGATCATGGACGTGATGCCGGCGGCCAGAAAGCTGCCAAACGCGTCGGGCGCGCCGATGGCGGTCCGGATGCCCCGCCAGACCAGAACCGCAAACAGGAACAGAACGAACGTCGCGCCGATAAATCCCAGTTCCTCGCCGATGATGGAATAAATGAAATCGGTTTGCGGCTCAGGCAGGTAGCTGTGTTTTTGCAGGCTGCGGTTAAAGCCGAGGCCGACGAACCCGCCGGGGCCGATCGCATACAGCGACTGAATAATCTGATAACCGGACCCGAGCGGGTCCGACCAGGGATCGAGAAACCCGACAATCCGCTTCAGCCGGTAGGGTGCGGCCAGGATGAGCCCGGCAAACCCGGCGACGCCCGCCAGGCCGAGCATGCCCAGATGAAGCAAGCGGGCTCCCGCCGCATACACCACCATGAGGGAGGCGCCCAGCAGCACAACGCCGGTGCCGAGATCGGGCTGGAGCATGATAAGGCCGAACGCCAGTCCCATCAGCAGCAAGGAAGGCACGAGTCCTTTCCAGAACCGTTCGATCGGCAGCTTCCCGTCCGAAAGCAGCTTGGCCATAAACACCAGAAGTCCCATCTTCATAAATTCCGACGGCTGGATGCCGAAGGAACCGATCCCGAGCCAGCTTCGCGCGCCGCCGCGGACCACGCCGATGCCCGGAATGAGCACGAGCAGCAGCATGACAAAGCAGATCAGGAGCAGCGGCTTCGCCCACTTTCTCCAAACCGAATAATCGGTGCGCGCGGTGGCGAACATGGCGCCGACGCCGAGCAGGGCGAACAAAAGCTGCCGTTTCGTATAATAGAGCGAGTCTCCAAAGTCGTGGAAGGACAGCACGGCGCTTGCGCTGTACACCATAATGACGCCGATGGCCAGCAGCAGGAGCGCCGCGGTCATCAGCACCAGGTCCGGCAGTTTTCGGGCTTTGGCCATACGCGTTCGATCCCCTTTAACGGTTGTTCGGGACCCGCGCGAACCGGCCGCCTCCCCTTCCCGCCGGAGCATAACGGCTTTGCGCCGCAGCTTGGCCGGGGGAGGCTCGTCTTCGGTCAAGCCCCGTCGTTAAAGGTTATGCACGGACTCTTTAAACATGCTACCCCGCTGTTCGTAGGACGCGTACATGTCCCAGCTCGCGCAGGCGGGCGAAAGCAAAACGACCTGCCCCGGTTCTGCAGCGGCCGCCGCTGCGGCAACCGCCTCCCGCATCGCCTCCCGGGGGTCGTCCGAATCAATTCCGCGGACTACCGGAACACCCGCCGCTTCCCCGACCCGCAGCAGCTTTTCCCGCGTCTGTCCGAGGGCGATCAGCGCGTGCAGCCGTTCACGGAAATGCGGCAGCAGGTCGCCGTATTCCATTCCGCGGTCAAGCCCGCCTGCGATCAGCACAATTCTCCGCTCGAACGATTGCATGTCGCGGACCGTTGCCGCCGGATTGGTTGCCTTCGAGCCATTCACGAATGAGACGCCTTCGCGTTCCCGGACAAACTCCAGGCGGTGCTCCACGCCCCGGAACTCGCGCAGCTCGGCCGCAACGGCTTCGGCCGGGGCGCCCGCCGAGAACGCCGCCGCCGCTGCCGCCAGCGCGTTCTGAACGTTGTGGCGGCCAGGCACCCCGAGCTCCTCCGTACGCAGAACCCGAACGGCTTCTCCGCCCGCGGGCCGGTAAACGATCCACTCCTCGCCGCCCGCCGCCTCCAGGCAGACGCCCTCCGGCAGCTCCTCCTCCATCGAAAATGGAACGACGCGCGCCGCAAGCTGCGGCACGAGCGACCGGCAGAAGGGGTCGTCCAAATTCACGACCGCGATGTCGGCTTCGGTTTGATTGACGAACAGCTTGGCCTTGGAGCCTGCGTAGTCCTCCATCGTGCCGTGATAATCCAGATGGGTTTCGTACACGTTCAGCAGGACGGCGATGCGCGGCCGGAAGCCGACCGTTCCTTTCAGCTGGAAGCTGCTGAGCTCGACCACCATCCAGTTGTCCGGTTTCGCCTCGAGAGCGGCTTCGCACAAAGCGCGGCCGATATTGCCCGCGACAATCGGCCGGAGGCCCGCCCGGTCGAGCATGCGGCCGATCCAGGTCGTCGTCGTCGTTTTGCCGTTCGAGCCGGTAATGCCGATGATCGGAGCCGGGCAGATCCAGGCCGCCACCTCCACTTCGGTCACGACCGGAATGCCGAGCGCCGAGGCGCGTCCGACCGGTTCTGCGGAATACGGGATGCCCGGGTTTTTGACCACGAGCGCCGTGTCCGGTCCGATCAGGTCGGGCGGGTGCCCCCCGCAAACGACAGAAATACCCAGAGCCGTCAGTTCGTCGGCTTCCGGGCATTCGCTTCGGTCTTTTTTATCATTGACGGTGACGGAAGCGCCAAACGAATGGAACAATTTGGCCACTGCCACTCCGCTTCTCGCCAGTCCGAGTACAACCACGTTCCGGTTCTTGTATGTCGACGGATGCTGCATGTTTTTAAAACACCCCGTTTGCGTAGAGTCCCAGTCCGGCCAACACGATGCCGGCGGCCCAGAAGGTGATGACGACCCGCCATTCCGACCAGCCGACCAGCTCGAAGTGGTGGTGGATCGGGCTCATTTTGAATACCCGCTTGCCACGGGTTTTAAACGAGACCACCTGAATGACGACCGACAGTATTTCCATGATGAAGACGCCGCCGATGATGAACACCGCGATTTCCGCTTTCGTGATGATCGCCGCGGCCGCCAGCCCGCCGCCGATGCCGAGCGAACCGGTGTCGCCCATGAACACCTTTGCCGGGTGCGCGTTGTAGACGAGAAACCCGAGCACCGCTCCGACCAGCGCCGCCGAGAAGATGGCCGTTTCCGGATGATGCATCTTCATGGCGATGACGACAAACGCGCCGGCCGCAATCGCGCCCGTTCCCGAAAGCAGCCCGTCAAGCCCGTCGGTAAAATTGACCGCGTTGCTGAAGCCCAGCATGAAGAGCACGATCAGCGGATAATAGAACCAGCCGAACGGAATGCTGTAGTCGGTAAACGGCACGGCGATGTCCGTGGAATGCCCGTTTTGGATCAGCAGATAGCAGACCGCTCCCGCCACAAGCAGCTGGCCCAGCAGCTTCTGCAGCGCGGTCAGGCCGAGCGAGCGTTTGAAGACGATCTTGATGTAGTCGTCCAGAAAACCGACCAGTCCGAAGCCGAGCGAAGCGATCAGCAAAATAAGCAGCTCGCTGTTCTTTTCGCTGAAGCGGAGCGCGGACAGAGAAAGGGCCAGCAATATGATGATCCCGCCCATGGTGGGAGTACCTTTCTTTTTCAGGTGGGCCTGCGGCCCTTCCGCCCGGATTTGCTGGCCGAATTTCAACCGTCTCAGCACCGGGATAACCAGGGGCCCCGCAAGCAGCGCCAGCACAAAAGCGACGCCGAGCGGGAACAAAACCTCTTTGAGTTCCATCACGTTAAACACAGCTCCTTAAGTATCGGCCGGACGGCTTCCGCCTGCCGTGCGGGACAAGCGGGCGATAACCGCAAAAGGCGGGCGCCGGGAAGGGTCGTCCCCGCTCGCCGCCCGGGCTCCTTACAGCCATATGCGAAAACGGCGTTCCGCATGCCCTCACCGGATAATAGATGCATAAAAAGTTTCAAGGGGAAGACGGCTATGCGCCCATTAGCGCGAGAACGGCATCCTCCAGCCGCATGCCGCGCGAGGCTTTCACCAGTACGGCGTCGCCGGGCCGGGCTTCGGCGACCAGATCGCGGATCAGCTCCGCTTTATCGGCATAGTGCCGGACCCGGCCGGGCCCGAGCAGCCGCTCGGCTTCGCTGGCCGCATGCGCGGACAGCGGGCCGTACGTGTAAAGGCGGTCCACTCCGGCCTCTCCTGCGGCGCGCCCGACCTCGGCGTGAAACGCTTCTTCCCGCTCGCCCAGCTCCAGCATGTCGCCGATGACGGCGAGCTTGCGGTGGCCTTCCTTTAAATCGGCAAACAAGGCCAACGCCGCCTTGACGGAGGTCGGGCTCGCATTGTATGCATCGTTCAGGACCACAATTCCGTTTGGCGTAACAGTGCGTTCAATCCGCATGCCGGTCATCTCCGCCGACGCAAGGCCCTCCGCAATTTGCTTGTCGGTTGCGCCGAAGTGGCGGGCGACCGCGACGGCGGCCAGCGCATTCAACACGTTGTGCCGGCCCAGCAAAGGGATGAAAAAGGCCGTTTCGGAACGGTTGTCGCGGAAGCGCGCGCCCTCCGTTTCCATTTCGATGGCAGCCGGATACAAATCGTTGCTTTGCTGCATGCCGAAGCGCAGCGTTTGCAGCTCCTTCGGCTGCGGCATTTCCGGCATGATTTGTCCGATCAGAGGCTCGTCGCCGTTGTAGACAAACAGGCCCCCTTCAGGCAGGCCGCGCAAAATTTCGGTTTTGGCCCGGGCAATTTCCTCGCGGGACCCGAGCTGAAGCAGATGAGATTCGCCGATATTGGTGATCACGGCCGCATCGGGCTCGGCGATTTCCGCCAGCAGCGCGATTTCTCCCCGTCCGCTCATGCCCATCTCGATAACGGCGATCTCCGTGCTTTCCTCCAGCTGCAAAAGTGTGAGGGGAAGCCCGATATGGTTGTTCAGGTTGCCCGGCGTTTTATGTACGCGGAAGGCGGAAGCAAGCGCGGCGGCGGTCAGGTCCTTGGTGGTCGTCTTCCCGTTGCTGCCGGTAATGCCGACGACCTTCAGCTTTAGCCCGCGCCGGTAGCTCCGCGCCAGCCGCTGCAAAGCGGCAAGCGGATCGTCGACCAGCACGAGCGCGGCGTCCGTCTCCGGCAGCGGGCGATCCTTGTGCCAGAGCGCCGCCGCGGCTCCCGCCTCCATGACGGCCGCGAGATAATCGTGCCCGTCAAAGCGCTCTCCCCGCAGCGGAACGAACAAATTCCCGGGCTGAATCTTGCGGGAATCGGTCGACACGCCCTGGATGCGAACCGCGCCGGTACCCGCGTCCGCTCCAGGCGGCAGCCCGGCTGCGTTTCCCGTCCCTGCGGCCGCCAGCGCGCCGCCTGTCATTTCGGCGATTTCCGCCAGTGTTTTGCGAATCATTTGCAGGCTCTCCTTATGGCAGTCCGCAGCTCCTCCCGATCGTCGAAAGGATGGCGGACCCGGTTGATTTCCTGGTAGGTTTCATGGCCTTTGCCCGCAATCAATATTACATCTCCCGGGCCTGCGCGATCAACCGCTTTTTCGATCGCCTCGCGGCGGTCTTCCACCGTTTCCCAGCTCGCCCCTTCGACGGCGGCCGCCCCCGGCTCGATGTCGCGCAGGATCGCCGCCGGTTCCTCGGTCCGCGGGTTATCGGAGGTCAGGATGACGTGATCGCTGTAACGGGCCGCAATCCCGCCCATGATCGGCCGCTTCGCACGGTCGCGGTCTCCCCCGCAGCCGAAAACGGTGATCACCCGGCCCTCCGCGAATTCGCGGATCGTTTCCAGCACGTTTTGCAGGCTGTCCGGCGAATGCGCGTAATCGACCACGGCCAGGAACGGCTGCCCCTCGTCGACCGTCTCCATCCGCCCTTCCACAACGGACAGCTTCTCCAGGCTCGCTTTGACCGCCGCTAGCGGCACACCCTCCAAAAGCACGGCCGACACGGCGGCCAGCACATTGTAGACGTTAAACTTGCCGACCAGCTTCAGCCGGACCGTCTCTTCTCCCTGGAAGGTGACCAGCCGGAATTCCGTGCCCCCCGCCGTCATGCGGATATCCTTGGCCCGCACGTCGGCCTCGTTTTCGATGCCGTACGTGATGCAGGGAACCGCCGTTAAAGCCGCAAATTCGGGAAAGGCCGGGTCGTCCGCGTTAAACACCGCGTACTGCCTTTCGTCCGGGCTCGCATGAAATTCGTTGCCCAGCCGGGAAAACAGCAGTCCCTTCGCCGCCCTGTACTCCTCCATGGTATGGTGATAATCCAGATGGTCCTGCGTCAGATTGGTGAATACAGCCGTTCGGAACCGGACCCCTTTTACCCGTCCCAGGTGCAGCGCATGGCTGGACACCTCCATGATGCCGTAACCGGCCCCGGCCTCCGCCATGCGACGGAAGCTGCGCTGAAGCGCGAGCGCTTCCTGCGTCGTGTTCGGCGTGTCCAGCCTGGTGCCGGCGATCACGGTACGGATCGTGCCCATGAGCCCGGTGACGTGCCCCTGATCCATCAGGATTTCGTTGATGATGTTGGTCGTCGTCGTTTTGCCGTTGGTGCCCGTCACCCCGATGACCCGAAGCTCCCTTGTCGGGTAGCCGTAAAAATGGCTGGCGATCGCCGCCGCAGCAAAATGGCTGTCCTTGACGATCAAGACCGGAACGCCCGCGTCGAGCGGGCGCTCGGCCACGACGGCCGCCGCTCCGCGCGCAACCGCCGCTTTTGCGTAATCGTGTCCGTCCACTGTAAACCCGGGCAGGCAGATGAACAGGTCGCCCGCCTCCACCCGCCGGGAATCCGTCTCCACTCCCGTAATCTGAACCAATCCGTCGCCGGTCAAGCGGGCGACCGGAAACAAAGAAGCGATATCCGCTAGCCGCATCTCCGTTTTCCCCAATCCTTCCCTGCTTTTATCCATACTTGTATCTCCATTCTCGATTGCCTTTAATCTTTGGTTTCCGTGCCGGACAGAAAAATCCGGATGGTCGCCCCTTCGTTCACCCGCGCGCCGGGCTTTGGAACCTGATTGACGACCACGTTTCCGTTCCCGGACTTGGCGAGCCGGAAGGAGGAATTCAGATCCTCGTACAGGTCGGTCGTCGTCATTCCCACTAGATTCGGCACCTCCACCGTCCGCACGTCGCCGTAGGTATATTCCCGGGCGAGCTGATCCTTCCGGGGTTCAACGCCCAAATAGCGCAGCGCGTCGGCCATAATGTTCTTGACCAGCGGCGCGGCGATCAGACCGCCGAACTGGATGCCCTGGGGATTGTCGACGGCCGCGTAAACGACCACGCGGGGATCGTCCGCCGGCGCAAAGCCGATAAAAGAAACGATGTGCTCGGTGGCGGAGTAGCGCCCGTTTACAACCTTTTGCGCCGTACCGGTTTTCCCTCCGACCCGGTAGCCGTCCAGAAAGGCGTTTTTCCCTGTGCCCTTGGCGACTACGCTTTCCAGCGTTTCGCGGACCTGTTTGGAGGTTTCGGCGGAAATCACCTGGCGTTTGGCTTCCGGCTCCACCTGCTTGACAAGCCGCCCCGTGTCCGGGTCGTACCACGCTTTGGCCACGTGGGGCTCAAACAGCGTGCCGCCGTTGATCGCCGCCGACACGGCCGCGATCTGCTGAATCGGCGTGACGGAAACCCCCTGGCCAAACGAGGTGGTCGCCAGCTCGACCGGACCGACATTATTCAGCTTGAACAAGATGCCGCTCGCCTCTCCGTTCAGGTCGATGCCGGTTTTTCGTCCGAAGCCGAAGCGGTTGATGTAATCGAACAGGGTTTCCTTCCCCAGCCGCTGGCCCATCGTCACAAAACCGGGGTTGCAGGAGTTTTCCACCACTTCCAGCATGGTTTCGCTGCCGTGGCCGCCCCGCTTCCAGCACCGGAGACGGGCGCCGGCGACTTCAATGCTGCCCGGATCGAAAAAGCGCTCGGTCAGGCTGATTTTTTTCTCCTCCAGAGCGGCCGCCAGGGTGATGATTTTAAACGTCGAGCCGGGCTCGTACGTCATCCAGATCGGCAAATTGCGGTTGTAAACATCCGCCGGGTAATCCCGGAAATGCTCCGGGTCGTACGTCGGATTTCCGCCCATGGCCAGAATTTCGCCGGTTTTCGGGTCCATCATGATCGCCATGGCCTGGTGCGCGCCCGTTTGCGCCATCGTCTGCTCCAGCTCCCGCTCAAGTACGGACTGCAGGTAGCTGTCGATGGTCAGCTGCAGGTTCAAGCCGTCCTTCGGCTTGGTATATTCCTCCGATGAGCCGGGCATCCGCTTGCCGCCGGCGTCGGAAAGGAACGACACGCTCCCTTTTACGCCGGACAGCTCTTTGTCATACTTGGCTTCAACACCGGTAAGCCCCTGGTTGTAGCCGCCGGTAAACCCGAGAATATGCGCAGCCAGCTGCCCGAACGGATAATAGCGCTTGTTGTCTTCGGCCACCACGACGCCGGGCAGGTTCAGCGCCCGCACCTGAAGCGCCTTCTCCTCGGAAAGCTTGCGCCCGCCGGGCTTGATGTCCACCAGCATACTGTTCTTTTTGGTAAGGGCCTTGAAGACGCTCTCCTCGGACATTTGCAGCACCGCGGCCAGTTTGCCCGCCGTCGCCCGCTTATCCTTGATCTGGGCGGGAACCGCAACGATCGAAGGAGCGCTTATGTTGTAGGCCAGCTTCACGCCGTTCCGGTCGAGAATTTCGCCCCGCTTGGCCATATAGGGAATTTCCCGTCTCCAGGAATCCTCGGCTTTCGCAGCCAGCTCCGGCCCCATCCACAGCTGAACATACGCCAATCGTATCACCAATGCCGCGAAAAGGACACCCCCGCCCAGCA
Organism: Gorillibacterium sp. sgz306347; assembly: GCF_059735245.1. NCBI lineage: Bacteria > Bacillati > Bacillota > Bacilli > Caryophanales > Paenibacillaceae > Gorillibacterium > Gorillibacterium sp. sgz306347. Next base: position 213,527 of record NZ_JCAPET010000001.1, on the reverse strand, counting down.
TGGAAACCCAAAGCCGGCGGCGGATCGTAACGCCCGATATCCGCATAGGCGGCAATCCCCCCTTGTCCCGAAATGGTCATGATCCGTTCTTTCTCATGACTATTCGTCCCAAGAGGGGGATAGAACAAGCTTTCCGGGCCGGGTGCCGCACCCGGGGCGGCTTCCGTCAGCCGGAGCCCGCACCGCCTTGGGCGGCGTTCGGGTCCGCCGCGCCGGAAGCATCCGGTGCAGTGCCGGAACCTTCGCCGGTATCGGGCGCAGGCGATCCGTCCGTCCCGGACGGAGCCGCGCTGATCGGCAGCAGCGTCAATTCCAGTATTTTGCGGCCGTTTTCCGTCCGCACCTTCTGTCCGGTGACAAACCCTTCCCCTTTCACCTCGTAATCCATCTGAAGCAGTCCGGCGATTTCCACGGCATCGCGCAGGGACAGCCCCGTGAGGTCCGGCACCGCCGCCTTGCTCGCGGCCCCCGCGACCAGAATCACGCTATCCCCGGCATTCAGCTTTGCTCCCGCGGCCGGGAGCTGGCGCGTGACCTTGCCTCCGTCACCAAGCAGCTGCGCTTTCAGCCCCAATGCCTCCAGCTTCGCTTTGGCGTCGGCCGCCGTCAGGTTGGCCAGGGCGGGCACGGTGATTTCAGCCGCCTGCTTCGTGGCTTTCGAATCTCCGGTTGAGGTCGGAATCGCCAGGTAAGTCAGCGTCTCCGCCATCATTTCTTTGAATGCCGGAACCGTGACTTCCCCGCCCAAATGGTAATCGCCCCGGGGCAGCGGCTGGTCCGCCATCACGACGATGACGATTTGCGGGTCTTCTACCGGCGCAAAGCCGGCAAAGGTAAACAGCCACGTGTCATCCGAATAGCCTTTCTGCCCTTCCGGCACGATGTTGGCCGTGCCGGTCTTGCCGGCGATCCGGTAGCCGCTGATCGCCGCGTTCAGCCCGGTGCCGTGCTCATCCGTCATGACGTGCTCCAGAGCGAGGGCCGTTTGGCGGGCCACCTCGGCCGGCACGACCTGGCGCACCTCCTGCGGCCCGAAGGATTTGACGATTTCGCCCGTTTCCGGATCGGAAATTTCTTTGATGACGTAAGGCTTCATCAGCTTCCCGCCGTTTGCGATGGCGGCATAGGCAGCCGCTTCCTGCAGCAGAGTGACCGATACGGACTGGCCAAAGGTTGCCCGGGCGTAGTCCGACTCGTATTTGAACGACGTATTGCCGGACGCTTCGCCCTTCAAGTCGATGCCGGTCGGCTGGCCGAAGCCGAACTTCTCGACGTAGCTTTGGAACTTTTCTTTTCCGAGGCCGCCGTAGCCGAGCTTTGCGAACAGCACGTTGCTGGACCGGACAAGGCCTTCCATGTAATCGATGGTGCCCCAGCCGCTCCAGTTGTGGTCGCGGATTTCCCGCATTTGATCGAATTTGATGACGCCCGATTCAAAGAATTTTTTGTGCGGATCGCCCCACAGCCCCTGCTCGATCGCGCCCGCCAGGGTCACGATCTTGAACGTCGAGCCAGGCTCGATCTGGTCGGCAATGGCCCGGTTGCGGAAGGCGCTTTGATCCTTCGCCGATTCCCAGAACGTATTGGGGTTATAGTCCGGCGTGTTGGCCATTCCCAGAATCTCCATCGTCTTCGGGTTGACGGCGATGGCGCTCATGCTTTTCGGCGTGTACTGCTCGGTGTACTTGCGCAGCGTCTTTTCCAAATAATATTGAATGTTCTGGTCAATGGTCAGCTTGGCGTTTTTACCGTTCACAGCCGGCGTAAGGGTCGCTTTGGAGCCGGGGATTTCGACGCCCTTCAGGTCCGTCTCCAGCACGAGCCTGCCGGGCGTGCCGGCCAGATACTCGTCCAGCTGCTTCTCCAGCCCCATGACCGCTTCGCCTTCTTTGTTGACGTAGCCGAGAACATGCGACGCCAGCCGCTCGTTCGGGTAGGTGCGCTTTTGGGTTTCCCGGGTATAGATGCCGACGATTTTGTATTTGCTGTCCTTTTTGTTTTCCTTGAGCTCCTGCTGCAGCCGCTCGACCAGCTGATCGATTTCCGCTTTCTTCTCGGCGTCGATTTTCCAGCCCTCGTTGCGAATTTCCACCTCAACCAAAAAATCGCTGCCGTCCGCTTTCTTTTTGGTCATGGCGGTGTACAGCCGTTCCTCCAGATCGGCGGCGTAGGCGGCGTCATCCTTCTCCTTCAGCACCCCGGCCAGCCCTTTGGCTGCTTCGCGCGCAATGCCGCGGTCGTTGATCTGCTGCGGGTTGACATAGACCGTATACGCCGTCGTTTCCTCGGCGAGCGCCCGGCCGTTGCGGTCCAGAATCGAGCCGCGGACGGGCTGGAGAAACTCCTCCTCCCGCCAGACCGACTCCGCCTTCTGGCGCAGGTCCTTCGCCTGCACGACCTGAATCCAGTAAATTTTCCCGACGACCACGAAAAACAAAACGAAAAAAAAGATGCCGATCAATAGAGACCGGACTTTGAGCTGTTTTTCCATTGGGGGTTCTCCGTACGGTTTTTACTCGCGGGCTGCGCCGCTGTTATCGGCTGTGCTTGTATTGGAACCATCCGTCTTCGGCTTCTGCTCTTCCTTGACGGGCGAAAGCCCGTCATCCGGCGCCTGCAGCCCCAGCGCCAGCGGGTTTTTGACTTCCCCCAGCTTCTGCCGGAGCTCGCCTGCTTTGGTTTCCGCGAGGCGGATGTTTTTGTTCGTTTCCAGAACCTGCTTGTTCACTGCGTAAATTTGCGAGTTCAGCATCACCAGCCCGCCCAGAAGGCAAAGAAATACGGTGCTGATGCCCAGGTAAAACAGTTTTTCCACCGCCGTCAGCTTGAACGTTTTCGCGGCTTGTGCCGGTTTCTTGCTGCTGCGCGTCTTGGGTGCCTGTTGTCTCTCTGCTTCTCTTACCGCCAAGTTCCCCTGCGTATACGCCAAGATGATCTCCCTTTCCTGCGATTAAATGATAACCGGCTTATTTTTTCTCTCTGTTTACGACAATTCCAGCTTCTCCGCGATTCTCAGCTTCGCCGAACGGGCGCGCGGGTTATGCTCAAGCTCCGCTTCCGACGGCTCGATCGGCTTCCGGTTCACCAGCCGGAGCTCCGCCTGGTGCCCGCAAACGCAAACCGGAAAGTCCGGCGGGCAGACGCATTTGCCGACGTATTTAGCCAGAGTCTGCTTGCAAATGCGGTCTTCCAGCGAATGAAACGTGATGACCGCCACGCGCCCTCCGGGCGCCAGACAGCGGATCGCGGCCTCCAGCGCGTCCTCAAACGCGCGCAGCTCGTCGTTTACGGCGATCCGGAGCGCCTGAAAGCTGCGCTTGGCCGGATGACCGCCCGTTCTCCGGGCCGCCGCCGGAATGGCTTCCTTCACGAGCTCCGCCAGCCGCAGGGTGGTTTCGATCGGCTTTGCCGTCCGTTCCTGCACGATGCGGGCCGCGATGCGTCGGGAAAATTTCTCTTCCCCATAGGCAAAAAGGATGCGGGCGATATCCGCCTCCTGCCACGTATTTACAATCTCTTTGGCTGTGAGGGAAGCGCTTCGGTCCATGCGCATGTCCAGCTCCGCTTCCTGGTTGTAGCTGAACCCGCGTTCGGCTTCGTCCAATTGCGGGGACGAGACGCCCAGATCGAACAGAATGCCGTTCACTTGGGGCCGGCCGTCGCCCGACACCGGGACGTTTTGCTGCCTCAGCGCGTCTTCTATGTACCGGAAGTTGCTTTTGACCAGGGTGACGCGGTCTTTGTTGGCGGACAGCTTGCGCTCCGCATTCGCCAAGGCCGTCTCGTCCTGATCGAAAGCGATCAGCCGTCCTCCGGGGCCAAGCCGCGATGCGATAAGCCCGCTGTGCCCCGCTCCTCCGAGCGTACAATCCACATAAATGCCGGAGGGATCGATGTTCAATCCGTCCACCGCTTCTTCCAATAAAACTGTCACATGATGAAACACGGCTTTGTCCACCCTTCTCTCTCGCAATCTTTCCGGCCGCTACAGATTAAAGTCGAAGTCGACCAGCTTCTCGGCAATCTCGTTGAACGTTTCCTCCGATTGCTTCGAATACTCGGTCCAGACGTCCTTGCTCCAAATTTCCACCCGGTTCGAAACGCCGATCACTACGCAGTCCTTCATCAGCTTGGCGTGATCGGTCAGGTTTTTGGGCAGGTTCACCCTTCCCTGCTTGTCCAGCTCGCATTCCGTCGCCCCCGAAAAGAAAAACCGGGTAAACGCGCGCGCATCCGACTTCATCAGGGAAAGAGACTTCAGCTTTTGCTCCATAAGCGACCATTCGGAGTTAGGGTAAACAAACAGACATTGATCTAATCCGCGGGTAACGACAAAAGTGGCCCCGAGCTCTTCCCGGAATTTGGCGGGCACAATCAAACGGCCTTTTTCATCGATGGTGTGTTGAAACTCGCCCATGAACACCGATTGACCGCCCCTCTCCCCCACTTTGCCCCACTTCGCACCACAGATTATATAAGGTATTCTCGGGAAAAGCAAAAAATCCTGCCGGGTCGGCAGGATTTTTGAGATTTCTTTATAAAGGAATGAACCGGAATATCGCCTGGTCCGCGCTTAATGCTGCTGCCAGCCGGCCAGGTAAGCTTTTTGCTCCTCGCTGAGCACGTCGATGCCTGCGCCAAGGGATTCCAGCTTGTATTGGGCGACCTGGGCGTCCAGCTCGTAAGGCAGGTTGAGCACGCGGGCGCCGATCGTTTGATACTGCTCGTTGACGTATTTCAGCGCCAGGGCTTGCAGCGCAAACGTCATGTCCATGATTTCCGCCGGGTGGCCGTCGCCGGCCGCCAGGTTGACCAAACGCCCTTCCGCGAGCAGGTACAGCTTGCGGCCGTCGCGCAGGCGGTATTCCTCGATGTTGCGGCGCACGGTGCGCTTGGACTCGGACAGCGCCAGCAGCTCCGGCTTGTTGACTTCGACGTCGAAGTGGCCGGCGTTGGACAGAATCGCGCCGTCCTTCATCACTTCATAGTGTTCGCCGCGGATGACATCCTTGTTCCCCGTTACGGTCACAAACAGGTCGCCGAGCTTGGCCGCTTCCGCCATCGGCATGACGGCAAAGCCGTCCATGTACGCTTCCACGCCCTTGATGGCGTCGATTTCGGTGACGATAACGTTCGCCCCGAGGCCTTTCGCCCGCATGGCGACGCCTTTGCCGCACCAGCCGTAGCCGACCACGACAACCGTTTTGCCCGCCACTACCAGATTGGTCGTCCGGTTGATGCCGTCGAACACCGACTGGCCGGTGCCGTAGCGGTTGTCGAACAAATACTTGCAGTAGGCGTCATTGACCGCGACCATCGGGAATTTGAGGGCGCCTTCCTTCTCCAGCGCCTTCAGGCGGAGAATCCCGGTCGTCGTTTCTTCCGCGCCGCCGCGCACCGTCGCCAGGAGGTCCGTCCGCTCCGTGTGCAAAAGCGTCACCAGATCGCCGCCGTCGTCAATGATCAGATCCGGCTTCGTCTCCAGCGCTTTGATCAGCAGCGCCTTGTATTCCTCCGGCTCCGGGTTGTACTTGGCGAACACAGTGATGCCGTCCTCCACCAGCGCGGCGCAGACGTCATCCTGCGTGGACAACGGATTGCTGCCGGTGATGGCGACTTCGGCCCCGCCCGCCTGCACGACTTTGGCCAGATAGGCTGTCTTCGCTTCGAGATGGAGCGAAATGGCGACCTTCAGCCCCTTAAACGGCTGCTCGGCTTCAAACTGCTTTTTGATCCGGTTCAAAACCGGCATGTGGGCGTCGACCCAGTCAATCTTCAGATGGCCTTCGGGCGCGAGACTCATGTCGGCTACGATGCTTTTTTCTTTTGCGTTCGTGCTCATAACGTTCCTCCTTCTAATAAATGAAATGAACTTGCCGGGTCGGGTTTCGCAGGTTCCACAAACCTTATCGGTTATTGCAAAACCGGTCCTGCGGCGGATATGGACTTTCGGCCGCTGTTGTTTTCAATTTTCCTGAATGAAGTTTCAGCCCGCGGTGGAAAATCGAAAACAAAGGCGAACGCTGGCGCTCCTCAAATCCAAATCCCCTCCGGCCCGGCTTTGCTGAACCGATCGGAACTTACTGAAAGTTATTCCATTTCCTATTATATAAGCTCAAACATGCGACTCCGTATTACAAATACAAAAGCTGATGCTCGCCAAAGCTGCCCGACGCGTCTTCTGCAAGTTCGTCCAGCCAGCCGTGCCCGTATTTGACCAGATAGCCGAGCGGATTGTATACGCGCTCCTGGCGTTTGCCGCCGGGGAACAGGGACAGCGCGATCCGGTCCCACTGCCGGAGGGCGGCGTCGAACTGCGAGCGGTTCGCTTCGGTCGACCGCGCCTCCAGAAATTCCATCTGCTCGATTACTTTGAGCAGGTTGACGCCCGCCAGCTTCGCCATGCCCGGGTTAATACCGGAAACGGCTTCGACCACCGGCTCGTAAAGCTTGCGAAAGCCTTCCTTGGCTTCGGCAAAAAGCTGCTCCAGCCCGAGCCGGTCCTGCTCCTTCAGCCAGGCTTCCTTTGCTTCGTCAAAGCGGCTGGCCACGTCCTCAAACGACAACCCGTACTTCCGCATATGCTTGGCGACGGTTCCTTCGACCAGCGTAAAGCTTTTGCGCGGGAGCAGGATCGGCATCCGCATGCCCATGGCGCGGAACGCTTCCCGCGTCATGCCCCAATAGGCGATTTCGCCCGGACCCAGCACGACCGACAAAACAGGGAACAGAAACTCCTGCATGAGCGGCCGCGTCATTACGTTGTTGCTGAGCGAATGCGGGGATTCGGCGGCCAGCGCCAGCAGCTGCTCTTCGGTATACAGCGCCTCGCCCTTGCGGTCGGCAAACCCGCCGCCGCGCTCGTACAGCAGCGTGCGCTCGCCGTTCTCGCGAAACACAAACAGGTTGGCGCAATCCTCGTGCACCTCGGCCTGCGGCTCGTACCCGAGCGCCTGCACCCTGCTTTCCCCCGCCTGAAGCGCTCGGGAAAGCGGCCGGCGGTTTTCAATCAGCCGCCGAAAAAACGGAGCCTCCGCCTGCCGGAGCGCGGGATCGTCGGAATCGAGCAGCACGAGCCCGTGCTTGCCGAGCAGCCAGGCCAGCAGCCGGCCGAACAGTTCGGTGAGCGTGGCCGATTCGTGCGCAAACGCCGTGGCGCGTTCCAGAATCGGCGGCTTAAACTCGGTATCCAGCAGCGCCTCGTCCAGCGCCGCCAGCACCGGCTCCCATTCGGCGATCCGGAGCCGGCTGATCGAGGTGCGGATCTCCGGCTTCGGCTCAAGAGCGATCCTCGCCATTTCCTGCCGCGGCGTCAGAAATTGCGCATAATGGACCTCATCGAAATCGTGATCCTCCCCCGCGATCCAGAAAATCGGCACGACCGGGCGGCCGAGCCGCTCTTCCGCCTCTTTGGCCGCGTGGAGGATGGATACCGCTTTGTACAAAATCATCAGCTGGCCGGTAAACAGGCCCGCCTGCTGCCCGCCCGTCACGACGAGCGCCCGCGGATCGCGCAGCCGTTCCAGTTGCCCGATGGCTTTCGGGGCGTTGCCCATCCTCCGGTTGAAGGCCAGCAGCGCGTCGACCGTCTTCTCCCGGTCCGCCAACGGAAAAGCGCCCCGGTCCAGCCACTCCGCCCGTTCCCCGAGCGAAGCCCCGTTCCGGGGATCGTATTCGTAAAGCTCCGCGGTTTGTTCAAACCGCCGGATATAATCTTCGGACAGCGGCTGTCCGTTCTTCAGCGCATAAAGTTCCCGTATCAACAAACAGCCCCCATTTCGCTTGCCGCGCATGCGGCACGTCACATCTGATTGTACAGAAGGGCCCTGAAAAATACAACCGGACGAAGCGTCCCGGCCGCCTCGCCGGAACGGTTTCAGACATAGGCTGGCCGCACCGCTTCAACGCCCGAATCGCCGCTCAACAGCTGGTTTCCCGCCCGTCCGGGTGCGTAAAAAAAGCCTTCCGCCCAAAGACGGAAGGCTTTTTCCTGCGGGCAGCCGGCGAAAGCCCCGCCGCCTCAGCGTTTGGCAAAGGCGGTGCGGATGCTCGCGACCGAAAACAGCAGCGTAACCAGAACCACCGCGCCGACAACGGCGAAGCCGAGGCCGACGTCCGCGCCGGAGATGCCCGTCAGCCCGTCCCTCATTCCCTCGAAGGTATAGGTGATCGGGTTGATTTTGGCGGCTGCTTTCATCCAGCCTACTTCGAGCATGTCGTACGGAACAAACGTCGTGCTGAGGAACAGCAGCGGAAACATGATCATGGTCGCCATTTGCGCCGAGGAGGCGTTCGCCGTCCGCAGTGCGATGGCGATCGAGAAAGCCGCGAAGGCGATCCCCCAGCCCATCGTCAATGCAAGCACGATCAGGATGCCGACTATCCCCTCGGCCAGCTGCATTCCGAACAGCGCGCCGACGCCGATCAGCACGAGCGAGACGGCCAGAAGCTGGAGCATGCTGGCAATTGTCGGCCCGAGAATGATCGCGAGGCGGGAGGACGGGGTGAGGTAAAGGCGATTGAAATAGCCGTTTCCGATATCCTTCACCAGAACGAGCCCCGCGTCTCCCGATCCGCCGACGGCGCCCGACAGAATGCACACCGGGAGCACAAAAGCGAGGTAATCCGACGACTCCCCGAAGGTGGGCACGCCGGTGACGCCGCTCAAGCCCGAATAGTAGATGGCGAGAAAAAACAGGCTCATGCCGAGGCTCATCATGAACGTCCCCGGATTGCGGAGCGTATGCAAGACGCTGCGCTTCACCATAACATGAGTTTGCGTGAAAAAGCCGCTCATACGCTCATTCTCCTTTCCGGCTCCGCCGTTTCCGCCGGCGGGAACGGTGGCAGCGCATCCCGGGTCACGTGAAGGAACACGTCGTCCAGGGACGGCGCAAAGGTCTGGACATCCTGCGGGTATACCGCTTCGCCGGACAGCGCTTCAAGCAGCCGGGGAAGCAGCGTCTCTTTTTCCTCGCCGTATACCGTCAGCTGTCTGCCGTCCGTATCGCAGGGGCCGGCCAGGGAACGGACCGCTTCGCAGGCTTTTGCCGCCTCGTCCTCGGAAGCGAAGGTGAAGGCGACCTTATCCAGCGCTACCTTCCGCTTCAGCTCTTCCTTCGTCCCTTCCGCCACGAGCAGCCCTTCCCGGATGATGCTCACCCGGTCCGCCAGCTGATCGGCTTCCTCCAGGTACTGCGTGGTGAGAAAAATCGTCGCGCCGTATTCCTTGTTCAGCTTGCGGATTTCCTCCCATACGCCCCGGCGGCTGACCGGATCAAGGCCGGTAGTCGGCTCGTCGAGAATGAGAATATCCGGGCGGTGGACCAGCGTGAGCGCCAAATCGAGCCTCCGCTTCATGCCGCCGGAATATTTCCCGCTCGCCTGCTTGGCCGCTTCGGTCAGGCCCATCAGCTCCAGCAGCTCGTCCGCGCGGCCCGCCGCGGCTTTGGCGGACAAACCGAACATCCGCCCCTGAATCACCAGAAGCTCCCGACCGGTCATCAGCGGATCGATGCCGGTTTCCTGCAGGGCCACGCCCAGCTTGCAGCGCACGCCGTGCGGGTCTTTGGCGGCGTCGACGCCCGCCACCTCGATCCGCCCGGAAGTCGGCGAGATGAGCGTGGCGATCATCTGCACCGTGGTGGTCTTGCCGGCCCCGTTCGGCCCGAGGAAAGCGTAAAATTCTCCCCGGTTCACCTGAAAGGAGATGCCCTTCACCGCTTGCACGCCGCCTTTGTAGTGCTTGGTCAGGTTGGACACGTAAATCGCTGAGTCCGACACTCAAAATCCCTCCTAACGTTGGTTACACCTTTATTTTACAACCTTGGTGTTTTTATGGAGGGTTGAAGGATTCAAGCGCGCTTCCACCTGGGCGATAATCGCCAGCGCTTCTTCGTGAAGCTCGATAAGCGCGGTCTGCCAGCGGTCGGTGGCGATATAAACGTCCTCGTCCGGACCCGGAGTATCGAGCACGGCGCCAAGATCGGCCGATTCGCCCGCGTCGAGGCGCAGCAGCATGCGCAGAATGGACATGACGCTGAATTTCGACTGCCGGAGCAGGCGGATGATCTCCAGGCGGTTCAATTCCGCGCGGCCGTACAGCCGGTAGCCGTTTGCCGGATCGCGCGGCACCCGGATCAGGTTGTTCCGTTCCCAGTTGCGCAGCATGTCCGGCGTGACGTGAAGAAATTTTGCCGCTTCCGCGACTCCGAGGCGCGGCCCGCTGTCCTCGCAGTCCCGGGCTTCCGCCCACTGCTTCAGTATGACAACCGCCTTTTCGGTATGCGCCTGCTCCTGGCGCGTCGTTTGCAGCAAAAGCCGCGCGTTCTCCAGCGCTTCCGGAAGCTTTCCGTCGCGCGCCGAGTAGATGACGCCCGCCGCATATTTGCGCAGGTCCCCGCCAAGCCACGTAAACCGGAACGCTTTGCGGATCAGCCGCACCTGCTCCACGTGCTCCTCGTTAAACATGCGGTACCCGCCTGCCGTCCGTTCCACATGGGGAAGCACCCCCCACTGCTCGTACAAACGGACCGTATTCGGGTGAACCCCCGCCGCGCGGGCGACATCCGATGTTCGCAAGTGCCCCATCTGCCGGCCCTCCCGTTTCATTTTTCCTCCCTATTATAGAAAATTATGGAGCTCCTGAAAACGGGAAAGCAGCGATCCTGTCTCAGCAGTAGACGACTTCCCGCGTCTCCAGGTAGTGCTTTTTATCCACAACCTTCCGTTTGTAGCGCCGGTACAGGGAATCGTCCTTGCGCCCCTGCAGGCTGAAAAAGAGCTCGAGCGTCTCGTCGGAAATTCCCCAGAAATCCTTCATGTCGAGGGAGGTGTGAATAAGGCTCTCTTCACCGGTCCGGTAAAGGCCGAAGCGGTGCAGCTCCTCCTTCATTTGCTCGTACAGCTCCGTTCCCATGTAAGGGACGTTGAGGTTGATCACGTAATTGTCTGCGTCGAGCTCCCGGAAAAAGTCCCACATGCTCCGGTAATCGTCATCGGTAAAGCCCGGGCAGCCGAGCAGCACGTAAGCGGTGCGCTCGATGCCGTATTCGCGCGTGAGCCGGAAGGCGGTGCGCACTTCGTCCAGGCTGATGCCTTTTTTGACCGTTTCGAGCATCCGGGGATCGCCCATCTCCACGCCGAATTTCAGGTGCCGGCAGCCCGACGCCTTCATCTGCCCGACGACGCTTTCCTTGACGAGCGTATCGACCCGCGCTTCCGCCCACCAATTGAATTCCGTGCAGTCCTGCTTCAGCCGCACCAGCCGGTCCAGCATTTCCAGCGTGCGCGGCCCTGCGCCCGGCGAAAAAATGGTATCGGCGAAATAAAACCCGCGCGTCCCGATTTCCTCGATCCGGTAACGCAGCTCACGGACAAACCGGGCGGGCGTCATGGAGGCGATGTGGTAGCCGCGCAAATTCGGCTGGTGGCAAAAGGTGCAGCGGTTCGGGCAGCCGCGCATGGACATGATGTAGTCCCAATCCTCAGGCCGGGTCGGATGATGCAGGTAGCCGCCGGTGAGGATCGGCAGACTGTCCAGATCCTGGCGCCAGGTCACCGGGAGCATCCCCCGCGCGCCTTCCTCCACGATCGGCACCGCCCAGTCCTCGCCCTCTCCCGCGATTATGGCGTCCAGATGCCGCACATCCTCTTCCTTGGCGTACCGGAGCAGATTTCCGTATCCTACGCATACCGGAGCCGGATCAAGCGCCTCCTTGATCCGGCCGGCCAAACAGGCGCACGACTGCGTGCTGCCGGTTTCGACGGTCGGCATCAGGACGTCGCCCGCGGACAAAAAAACGACATCCGGGCGAAAGCCGCGCAGGATGCCGATCACTTCGTCGAAGGCGGGGCTGCCGTTCCGGTAGCGTTCCTCAAACAGCCAGCTGTTCATCGTCAAGCTCATCCGTTCGGCGTAATCGGTGCCGTCGTCCGCGAAATCTCCGTTGACGTAAAGCACCTCGTGGCCACGCAGCCGCAGCGTTTCCGCGATGTAATGCAGCGCCGGCGTAAGCCGGTTGTTCTTGGATTCCACAAGCCGATAATACGGCGGCGCCACGCAAGCCACGCGCAGCCGCTCTTTGTTCAGGCGCATCGTTTCTCCTTCTTTCTCCTCAACCGGTTGGATGGATTGGCGATTTCTCCGCCAAAGGCCGCAAATGGCTGTACCCGGGCGCGAGCTCGCCCCGGTGGACGATGACGGCGTTTTTCCACAGGCCGTCGAGCCCCGCCTCTTCCAGAGGGCGGCGGAAATCGGCCCGGAGCAGACCGGGCAAAAGCGTCTTCAACCGGCTGCTGAAAAAAGCGGACGCGTCCCGCGGAAGCTCCGCCGGAAAATTGTCCACGGCCAGAACGACAATGCCCGCCCCAAGATGGCCGTCGCCGAAGGAGCCGGTCTCCGGCAGGAAGCGGTAGGCCGGCCGGCCGATGTCGGTGTTGCGCACCGTGCATTCCACGCCGCCCCTTGCGTCGCCGGATACGTCCGCTATGCCCTGCAGTTTGCCCGCGCTCCCCAAGGCGCGCAAATCCGCGGCCGTGATGTAATGCGGACAGCCCTTTTGCCAGAACAGGCCGTTGACCAGCAGGGTCAGATGCGGCAAATACCGGCCGAGTGCGCCCCGGTACAGCTCCGGCTGCCGCCGGTATTCCGTCCGGTCGTACGGAAGTCCGTCCGCGCGTTCGACCGCGTGGCGCGTGTCCAGCCGGCAGACGTAAAGCCGGCGCCGGTCCGCCCCGGCGGTGCCGGAGAGCGAGGCAAGCTCCTCCGGCTCGACCAGGCAGTGCGGGAGCTCCGCCAGCACGTCCATCGCGCCGGCGGCGACATTGCCGGTGCCGGTGACGCCGACGGCGAGGGGGGCTAGCGGAGCGGGCAGCCCTTCGGCCGCAATGCGGCGGCCGGCGCGGCGCAGGGCTTCGCGCAGGTCGTCCAGATCGCGGTATTCGACCGCCTGGCGCAGCTCCGCGAAGGGCGTGTCGAGGCCGAGCCGTTTCCACCGCTCGCCCATCAGCCAGAGCAGATCGGCGCACCCGACGATGCCGGCATAGCGGCCGAAGTAAATCAGCCGGCGCCCCTCTCCGTCGGTCACCCGCTCGTAATCGATCAGGGTCGCTCCCGTTTCCACCGCCCTTCGCAGCACGGGCAGCCCCGCTTCCTGTCCTTTCGCGCAATGCGAAAAGAACAGGTAAGCCTTGCCCGGCCGGATCAGGGAAAGCGGAATCTCCTTCAGCCCGACGACCAGCCCGGCTTCGCCGATATCGTCGCACAGTGCGGCCCCGGCCGCTTCGTACGCTTCGTCGGGGAAGCAGCGCCCCGGCGCCCGCTGGACGAAAAACTTCGCCTCCCCTTGGCTGACCAGCTCGCGCAGGTCGCCGGGGACGAGCGGCGTTCGGCGTTCCCATACGTTTTTGTCCTCGGCGCGGAGCACGACGCGCATCATGGCGCACCGCCACCCCGCGCGAGGATTTCCGCCGGCTCCGGCCCGCTGTGCCCGCCGTCTTGCGGAAGCGTTCCCTCCGAAGGCAGCGCCTCCGTCCGGTAATCGGCCGTGATGCCGAAGCTTTCCAGCTCCCGCAGGAAGGGGCGGTAAATTTCGGGCAGCACGGGAATATGGAGCCCCCGGACCGCGATTTCGCCCTCCAGAATAAGCTGTGCCGCGACAGCCGCCGGAACGCCGACCGTCCGCGCGACTGCGCTTTCCCCGGCCGGCTCGCCGGTCAAATGGAGCGTGGCGGTCCTCCGCTCGCGGCGCCCGTCCGGATACGCCGCCTCCACCTCCTGGTGCACGACGACCATGTCCCGCTCTCCCGGCGCGTACCCGAGCCGCTCCTCCATCAGATGGCGGAGCAGCTCGAACGGACTGGTCCGTCCGATGCCGGGCGGCCGTTCGGACAAAAGCCCGAGCCATTCCAGCTTCCGCCGGACGGGCTCGGGCCAAAGCGGCAGGCCGGCGGCGGCGCGCGCCGCCAGCAGGGCGCGCGGGCTTACGGTGTCAAAATCAATCCGGGCGTTCTCCTCCAGAAGACCGAGGTCCTTGACTGTCTGCCAGAATTCGCAAAAACCCGGGTACCGCAAGGTCCCGCGCAAAAGCCGCTCCGCCTCCGGAATCCCGTAATGTCCGGCATACGGCAGCGCATCGCGGTTGACGAAGGCCTCCAGCTCGCCGACGCCCGGAATGGCTTCCCGCCAAAAGCGCCGGAACAGCTCCCGCTCAGGCAGCTCGACAGCCCGGCCTGCTTCCCGGTACCGGCCGTCCTGCTTGGAAGCGAGCAGCACGCCCGCCGGGCTCCAGGCCAGCTTGTAGCCGAGCGGATTGACGCCCGGATCGTCCGGCAGGCTGGTGCCGAACGAGCGGAAGCCCTCCACCCAGCCGCCGCCTTCCCGTACGGCGTCGATCAGCCGCATCGCCAGCATGTGGTCGATGCCGGGATCGAGGCCCGCCTCGTTCAGAAAAAGCAAGCCTCGTTCTTCCGCCGCGCGGGCGAGCGGAAGCATTTCCTTGCGCGTATACGACGTAGTGACCAGATGGCGGCCCTCCTCCAGGCAGCATGCGGCCACCCGCGAATGGTAAGCCCAGGGCAGCAGGCTCACGACCAGATCCGCTTGCGCCACCGCGGCCGCAAGCCGGACGGGGTCGTCCGCGTCGAGAACCAGCGCGGAGGCACCCGGCATCCGCTCGACCAGCTTGCGCACCTTGACCGGGTCCCGGTCCGCCGCCGTGACGGCGTAGGGCGTCCGTTCGCGCAAATGCCGCACGCAGGCGCCGGCCACATAGCCGGCGCCCAGAACCAGCACGCGTTTCATCATCAGAATCCTCCTTCCGTCACGGCGCTCAGAACCGAAGCGGCGGGCAGCACGCTTCCGTATTCCTTTTCGTACCGGCGTTTGTACAGCCCCGTAATCATCCGGAGCCCTTCCAGATAATAGGCGTACATGGTTTCCGAGCTCATCGTGTCGAGGTCGAACGGCGGCGCGTTTTCCCCCCGGTAAAGCGCCCAGTCCATGTGCCGCAGGCGGATGCCGTAAGCATCGCGCCGCTCCCACATCGGCGAGCCCGGAAACGGCACGACGCAGCGGTATTCCAGCATGTCGACCACGCCCTCCCGGACCAGGTCCTCCATGACGCGCAGGGTGTGCTCGGCGGTTTTTTCCGTTTCGCCCGGCAGGCCCACCAGGAAATAGCAGTGCGTGTTCATCCCGTACCGCTTCGTCTTCTCGCAGATCGTT
The DNA here is from genome assembly GCF_059735245.1 of Gorillibacterium sp. sgz306347. NCBI lineage: Bacteria > Bacillati > Bacillota > Bacilli > Caryophanales > Paenibacillaceae > Gorillibacterium > Gorillibacterium sp. sgz306347. Next base: position 198,301 of record NZ_JCAPET010000001.1, on the reverse strand, counting down.
TTCACCTTGTCGATCCGCAGCCCCTTTTTGGCGATGTCCAGCACTTCCTGCGACGCGCTTTCGACGCCGTACTGAATCTCCGTGCATTTTCCAAACGCGGCAGCCCGCCGGATGATTTCCTCGCTCATGCTCTCCACCCGGGACTGGAAGCCGACGATAATGTCCAGCCCGAGCCGCTCCAGCCGTTCCAGAATGAGCGCGGCCCTTTTCCGCGTGAACAGAAAATTCTCGTCGCCCAAATAGAAATAACGCGTCCCCAGATTCCGGTACAGGTACAGCATTTCTTCAATTACGGAGTCGATGGGAAGCTCGGTGTACGCTTTGTTGTTGATGTCGACGCAAAAAATGCACTTGCCCCGGCAGCCGAGCGAAGTGAAAACCCGGGCGGCCGGAAGCTCGCGCACGTTCAGCAGATCGTTGGCCGGCTTCGGGAAGCCGGGCAGTTCTTTCATTGATATTGGATGGATAACGAGCTTCCCTCCGCGCTTGTAGGTCAGCCCCGCCGGATCGCCGCTGCCGGAAACCAGGTTGAGAAACGGAATTTCTCCCTTGCCCCGGATGACGTAATCAAAGCTTTCCGCCAGCTCGTTCAGCAGCGGCAGCTCCTGGCAGCCGTTGGCGTGCGCGCCTCCGACGACCGTAATAATCGCCGGATCGGCGGCTTTTGCCGCCACGGCGTAGCTTTTGGCGATCGGCAGGTTGCACGTCGACGTTCCAAAGCCGACGTAATCGGGCCGGAAGTCGCGGATCGCCTTCAGGATGTGCCGGAAGTAGGTTTCCTCGCGGTCCTCCAGGCTGTATGCGACGCTCGGCGCCAGGTAGCGGACCTCGTTTCCGTGCTCCCGCAGGGCGGTCGCGATGGACAAGAGCCCGATGTTCTGGTTTTCGGTGTTTCCCAGCTTCAGCAGCTGCCCCTCCGACAGATTCGGGTAAGTCAGCTTTGTTTTCAGGGCGTAATGCCACTTCCAGAACTCCTCTTCCTCGGGTGTCTGGTCCACGGCCGGCGCCATTACGGAAACCAACAGCACTTTCTTTTTCATGGCAAGACGTCCCCCCGCCCTCAAGTTATAATCCAAATGCGATGCTGCGGACCAGCGAGACCGCCTCGCCCAGCTTTTCCGGGCTGCTCCATTCCGCCGTGTCGCAGCTTTCGTGATGCAGCGAACGGACGCCGGTTGACGTCAAAAAGAGCACCGGAACCCCCTCCCAGCCGAAAACGGAATGGTCGCTTTCGGTGCCGTACTCCATCCAGCTCACGCCCGGCTCGCGTTCCATGGCCCGCTCCAGCAGGCGCCGGAGCGCCGGGGATTCGCCGGAAGCCGAAAGCCGGTTGGTGCCGAGCCGCTGTCCGATGCCGTCAAGGTTGACCGCCAGCTCGATGTCCGCAAAATCGTCCTCCGTCCGGTCCGCGTAAATCATGGAGCCCGGGAGGCTGTATTCGTGGGACGAAAAGGCGAGGCAGGTCAGCCTGAACCGGGCGCTCCACTCCTTGTCGTCCGTTAGCAGCCGGGCAAGCGTCAGCATGGCCGCAACGCCGGCCGCGTTGTCGACGGCTCCCGGGGTATCGATTTTGGTGTCGTAGTGGGCGCAAAGGACAAGTCTTCTCCGGTTCAAGTTTCCCGGGCTTTTGGCGATGACGTTGGCCGTGCCGGCCACCCGGCTTTCGGCGGCGATTTTCAGAAAGCACGGCTCTTCCGGGCTGCCGAGCAAAACGAGGGCTTCGTCCGGCCCGACGGTTACGGACGGAATCGGCAGCGGGTCCTCGATGATCCGCTCCACGCTGCCCCGGACCGGGGCGATGCAGATGACGGCAAGCGGACGCTTTTCCAGCAGCAGCCGGCCGATAAGGGCGTCCCGCTCGGGCTGATAGAAAATATCCTGCAGCACAAGCGGCGACTGGGTCAGTTCCCCGTACAGCACCGCGATTTTCCCGGCAAGCTCCGCCTGCATCAGCTCGCGCACCGTACAGACCGCCACGGCGCTTCCCTTGACCGAGCAGGAAGGCGAATGGGGATTGGCTCTTGCCGTCAGGCCGCGGCTGCCGACGCGCAGCTCCGTCTCCGCCGCCCGCCAGCCGGCAGCGGCGAATTCCTGCAGCTCGACGTCAAAGCCATGCGAGCGGAGCGCGCCGGCGATGTAATCGCGGGCCCGGTCGCACGCTTCGGTTCCCGCCCGCCGCGGGCCGATATCCGCGGCCAGCGCGCGGAGATGGGCGTACGCTTCTTCTCCCGCACGATGCTCCGTCATGGCCGTCCCCTCCTTTCGCTTCTTCTGCCGCACGGGAGGCGGCCGGCCGGTCCGGCCGGCGCGCCTTGCATGCGCCGCCTCATACGGGCGCCGTCATTTCTTCGGCGGTTTGCACCGGAGCCGTGCGCTTCGGGATTCCGTACCGGGCGCCGAGGAAGCTGGCCGAAAAATGCGGCATCCAGCCGTGGACGTTAAAGCGCCCGTGGCGGTCGAAGCCGGCGATCAGCATGCCGGAGCGGTCGTACCGGCCGCGCGGCAGCCAGATCCAGTATTCCGAGTCGGGCATGCGTCCGGTCAGATAGAACACACGGGCGGCGAACACGATATAGCGCTCCAGGCTGAACGGCAGCAGCTGCTCGTCCTCGCATTTGTGCGAGACATCCCGGCCCGTCCAGTTCATCAGACTCGGCGTCATGCCGAGCGAGGTGCGGAACCACAAGTCCTCTTTTTCGGTAGCGGGCGTGACAAGCGGATCGTCCAGCGCCCAGTTTTCCAGATGGAAAAGCCGTCCCAGCTGCTGGCGGGTCACGCCCCCGGGCACGCATAGAATAATTTCATTCGACCGTCTCGCCTCCGCGATTTCCTCCGCCGTAAACGGACAGGGACTCAGACGAAAAGCGGGTCCGGCGACACTCACAATACCGGCCGCCCGGTACCAGGCTTCCAGGTCAAGCCGAACCGACTCGGGGTCGTCCGGCAGAAGCGGCTCTCGGATGTAGCGCCTCAGATCCGAGGCGTCCAGAACACTCCGACTCAGCATTTCCTCCACCAGCCGGAGCACGTTTTGTTTCGTTTTTTCCATGTTGCGCATTCCTCCCATCCAGGGTTTCGGGGCTTACAGTTTCAAAAGCTCCGCCGTCCGGTCCGGGGCTGCGGTAAACCGCTCCGGATGCAGCGCGGAAATGTCGAGCGTACGGGCTTCGCCGCCGGCAATCCTCTCGGCCAGCAAATAGCCCGCCGCCGGGCCGTGCATCAGGCCGTGCCCGCTGAAGCCCGCAATGCTGTAAAAGCCGTCCGCGTCCTTGTATCCTCCCAGCACCGGATGAAAGTCGGGCGTCATTTCGTACAGGCCGCCCCAGGCGTTCTGTAGGGGAACGTCGGCCAGATCCGGCATCCGTTCCAGCAGGGCCCGGCAGTGAAGGCTTTCCCAGTCGGTGTCGGCGCCGAAGCGGAAGGAGCCGTCCGCATCCTCCCGGGTTAGGCCGCTCAGCAGCCCCGGGCCTTCCCGGTGAATGCCGAGGCCAGAGTGCGGAAAAATCGCCACGGGAAACTCGGGGGTCATCCAGGGAAGCTCCCCGGTCACGAGCAATTGCTGCGGCGAAGGAACGACCGGGACGGCCACGCCGGCCATCCGGCCGATTCGGCCTGCCCACGGTCCGGCGGCATTGACGAGAACAGGCGCCTGAAAGCCGCCGCGCGGCGTCGCCACCGTCCAGCCGTTGTCCTCTCGGACGACGGCCTCGGCCGCGGTGCCCGCCAAAACCGTGACGCCCTCTTCGCGCAGCGCGCGGAGGTAGCTGGCGACCAGCCCGTCCACGTCGATCAGGCCGTCCCGGAAGCAGCCGTAAGCCCCGATCAGGTCAGCCGTCCGGACGCGGGGCAGCAGCTTCCGGAGCGTCTCCGCGTCCAGCCATTCCGTCGGTACGCCGCAGGAACGCTGCAGCCGGGCCGCCGCATGAAACGGCTCGGGGTCGTCCGCTTCGGTGAGGGCGAACAGGTAGCCGCAGGCGTCGAGCGCAATCCGCCAGCCGTGCTCCTCCCGGCCGGCCTCCACCAGCTTCATGCTCAGCTGAGACAAGCCGATGTTGACGGCCGTGCTGAACTGATAGCGGAAGCCGCCGGCGCAGCGGCCTGTCGTATGGCCGCCGGGCACCGGCTCCCGCTCCAGCACCACGATGTCGCCGAACGAGCGGCGCGCCAGGTAATACGCCGTGCAGAGACCCATAATGCCGCCGCCGATAATGACGGCGTCCGCTTTGCGGGTTGGCAAGGAACTTCCTCCTTTCCCGGCCTCGGCCGGTGCGTCAGATGACAAATTCCAGCTCGGGCACCGCCTGAACAGTCGTTTGCAGCTGAATCAGATTGCCCGCCGGGTCGCGCAGAAACGCCACGCGCATTCCCCAGGTCGCCTGCTCCTCGGGCTCCTTGACGAAGGAAACGCCTTTTTCGGCCAGCCGCTTGTACATGTCGTCGACATCCTCCACTTCCACCGCAAAAGCGACCCGGTCCTGAGCGTCCATCCCGTTCGGCAGCCCGGCGGTTTTCATCTCATCCGTCATCTTGTGCTTGACGAACAGAGCGAACATGCCGGCCCCCGCCTTGAACTCGGCGTATTCATACTCGTATTCCTCGCCTCCGCAAATCAGCTCGAACCCGAACGCGCCTTGATAAAACTCCATGCACTCCTGTACGTTGTCCACCAGCAGCATCGGATAAAATTGCTTCACTTTCATCGGTTTCGTCCTCCTATCGGGAAATGGGATGCGGCGCTTCGGCCTCGGCCAGAAACCCGCTTTCGTGAAAATAGGCCATGTATACGGACAACAAACCGGCGTCCACCGGCGGACAGCCGGCATCGCCGCCGAGCGCTCGGACGGCATTGACGCAGCCGACCTCCGGCATGGCGAAGGCTTCCGGCCGCTCCTCGGGCAGCAAATAAAGCAGCGGAGCGAGCGGATGCGCCTCCCGGCTCTCCGTTTCCTGCGCCAGGCGGCGGCGCCATTCGCCGTACGGCAGCCAGGGCAGCTCGTAGCCGAGCCCTTGCAGGAGCTCGACCACCTCCCGCCAGGAAGTGGGGCGGGGATTGACGATGTGATAATTGCCGGGCGCGGCGTCCGGGTTCAGGGAAATGCGGACGATCGACCGGCTGACGAAATCGACCGGGGTCATCATGATGGACCGGGCGAAATCGGGAGCCGCCTTCAGCGCCAGCCCCGCCTTGACCAGCTTCCAGATGAGAAAATCCGTCTCGCAGACGCCGGTGCCGGAATCGCCGCAAATGTTGCCCATCCGGTAGGTGTACACCGGAACGCCGGCGAGCCGCGCTGCCTCGGCCAGCTTGTCCGCCACCCATTTGCTCTGCACATACCCGTCCTCCCGAAGAAGAGCGGAGCTGTAGGCAAGCGGCGCGTTTTCGTCAAAACCGGCTCCGTATGTTTCCGAGGTGAACACCGACAAGGTCGAGACATGGTGGACCGGCTTCGGTTTCCCCAGCAGCGAAAACCGCAGCAGCTCCGTAACGGCGTCGACGTTCGCGGGCTTCAGCACCGGATAGGGATTGAGAAAATGAACCCAGGCCCCGCTGTGATAAACCCCGTCCGCATCTGCCGCCAGCCGCCGATAACGCTCCTCTTCGAGGCCGAGCTGCGGCTTCGCCAGATCGCCGGGCTCCGGGACGATCCTTTCCGCATAGGCGTCCTTCCAGATCCGCCGGGACGCAAGCGAAGCTTTCAGCCTGCGGAATCCCTCTTCTTCGTTCGCCGCGCGGACCAGGCAATGGATGCGGGCGTCCGTTTCCTCCAGCAAATCGCGCAAAAGGAACGCACCGAGGAACCCCGTGGCTCCGGTCAACAGCACGGTTTGCGGCCGGGAGCCTCCCGGCTGCACCGTCAGCGGCGCTGCAGGCCGGATGTCCGGACTCAGCACCGCATCCGCTTCCAGCTCCGGCTGCTCCGCGGCTCCGGCGGCTTCCGGCTCTCCGCCGGCATCCGCCCGCTCCAGCAGCGCCGCCAGCTCGCCCAGTGTGCCCGCCGCAAAAAATTGCTGAAGCGTCAGCGCCGGAGCAAATTCCTCCTGGATGCGGGCCAGCATGCCGATCGCCAGCAGCGAATTGCCCCCGAGCTCGAAAAAGCCGTCGTCCGGCGCGGCATTGGGCACCTCCAGAAACTCCTCCCAGAGGCGGGCCAGCTTTTGCTGCGTTTCCGTCAGCGGCTCGGCCGGTCCCCGGCCGCCCCGGTCCTCCGCGGAGGGCTCGGGCAGCGCCTTGTAATCCGCCTTGCCGTTGGCCGTAACCGGAATTCCGGGAATGGCGGTATACGACACCGGCATCATGTAGTCGGGCAGCTTTTCCCGGAGATGCCGCCGAAGCTCCCGGCCGTCCGGCGCGCGTCCGTCGGCGGCGACGTAATAAGCCGCCAGGCGCCGGTCGCCGCCGCGCGTCTCCCGGATCAGCACGACGGACTCGGACACCGCCGGATGCGTGTTCAGCACCGCCTGAATTTCCTCCAGCTCGATGCGGTAGCCGCGCAGCTTCACCTGGCGGTCCGCCCGGCCGAGAAATTCGATGACTCCGTCCGGGCGGAAGCGGGCCAGGTCGCCGGTGTCGTACATCCGCGCGTCCGGACCGGCGCCGAACGGATCGGGGACAAACCGCTCCCGGGTCAGCTCCGGCTGGTTCCGGTACCCGTCCGCCAGGCATTCCCCGCCGATAAACAGGCGGCCGGCCACGCCGGGCGGACAAGGCCCGCCGTGCGTGTCCAGAATGTAATAGCGGGCGTTCTGAATCGGGCGGCCGTACGGGATGCTGGTCCATTCGGGCTCTACCCGGTCAACCGGAAAGAAATTGGACCAGATCGCCGCCTCCGTAGCCCCGCCAAGCGCAACGAACCGCGCGTTCGGAAAAACCGCGCGAAGCTGGTCCGGCAGCGTGACCGGAATCCAGTCCCCGCTAAGGAAGATCAGCCGAAACGACGAGCGGGCGCGGGCGGCGGCGCGTTTCCGAAGGAACGGAAGCACCTGCATAAGAGCCGCCGGCGCCGAATTCCAGAACGTGACCGGCGTTTCCTCCAGCAAAAGCGCGATTTGCTCCGGGTCCTTGACGGCGGTTTCCGGCGGCAGGACGATGCGGCCGCCCGCCGCCAGCATGCCGAACAAGTCGTAGACCGACAGGTCGAAGCAGAGGGAATTCAGGAACAAAAGCCGGTCGTTTGCGCCAACGCCGAATTCCCGGTTCACCCATTCAATCGTATTGACGACCGGCCGGTGGGCCAGCATGACGCCTTTTGGCCGGCCCGTCGTGCCCGATGTGTAAATGATATAGGCCAGGGCTTCCGGATCTGCGGGCAAATCGGGATTTTCCGGCGAAAAAGCCAGGCATTCCGTTTCCGCGTCATCCGCCAGCCACCGGTTTTCATGCAGCTCCTCCAACCCCGCCAGCAGCTTTTTTTCGCTGATCAGGAGCGAGGCTTGGCCGTTGTCGAGTATGTAGCGCAGCCGTTCGGCCGGGTACGCCGGATCGAGCGGCAAATAGGTGCCGCCGGCCTTCAGGATGGCGAGCAGACAGGCGACCAGCCGGGGCGAACGCTCCAGACAGACGCCGACCACCTGCCCGGGCCGGACGCCCGCAGCCGTCAGCTTTCCGGCAATCCGGTTGGCCAGGCGGTTGAGCTCGCCGTAGGTAACAAGGCCGTGCGTTCCTTCAAGCGCGACGGCATCCGGCCGGGCGGCCGCCTGCCGCTCGAACAGCTGGTGCAGCCCGGAATCGCGGGAATACGGCGTTCCGGTATCGTTCCATTCGCAGACGATCCTCCGCCGCTCCTCCTCCTCCAGCACCGAAAGCTCGCCGATCGGCTTGTCGGGCTCGGCGGCCGCCGCCTCCAGCAGCCGGACGAACCGGCGGAAAAAGAGTTCCGCGGTTTCGTGCCGGAACAAATCCTTGTTGTATTCGAGCCAGCCGATCAGCTCATTTCCTTTGTCCGTCAGACTCATCAGCAGCTCGAACATCGCCCCGTCGCGGTCGATCTCGATCGGCTTCACCTCGATGCCTTCCCCGAACCGGAAGCCGCCCGACGACTGGTTGTTGAACGTAAACATAACCTGGAACAGCGGGTTTCGGGACGGATCGCGGTAGGGCTGAAGCTCGTCGACAAGCCGCTCGAAAGGGACGTCCTGATGCGCGTACGCTTCCAGGCAGGTCGTTTTCTCGCGCCGCAGCACCTCCCGGAAGGTCGGATTGCCGTCCAGCGGCGTATAAAGCGCCAGCGTGTTAACGAAGAAGCCGATCAGGCCGCGGATTTCCTTGCGGTTCCGGTTTGTGATGGGCGACCCGACGATAAAGCCCTCCTGGCCGGCATGCTTGTACAGCAGCACCCGGAACGCGGCGAGAAGCGTCATAAACAGCGTCGCGCCCTCCTCGCTGCGGGTCAGCTCCTTCACGGCGGACGTCAGGGCCGGCGGGATGGAAATGCCGATGACATTGCCCTTGTACGTCATGGCGGGCGGGCGCGGCTTGTCGAGCGGCAGCTCGAGGGCCGTCGGCGCATCCGCCAGCTTGCTCCGCCAATAGGCCATCTGCTCGTCCATCAGGCTGGCCCCGTAGCTCTTCCGCTGCCAGTAAGCATAATCGGCGTACTGCACCGGAAGCCCGGGCAGAGAGGGAAGCTCAGGAGCGCCGCCGCTTTCTTCCGCCGAAAAAGCCTGGTAAAACGCGGTGACTTCATCGAGAAGAATGCCGACGGACCAGCCGTCCGAAACGAGATGGTGCACCGCAAACAGCAAAAACGATTGCTCCGGCCCGTAAGCCGCCATGGAACAGCGCACCAGCGGCCCGTTCTTCAGGTCGAACGGAATCCGGGACTTGGCGCATATCCAGTCGTAGGCGGCCGGCTCGGCCTCCGGCCAGCCGGCAAAATCGCGGAACTCGATGGCGAGGCTTTGGCCGGAAAGCGGCCGCTGGCAGGGCTGGCCGTCCTCCGCCGTGCCGAACACCGTCCGCAAGGACTCGTGCCTGGCGATCAGCGCGTTCAGGCTGCGTTCCAGCGCGCTCCGGCTGAGCGTCCCCTTTACGCGGTAAAGCGAGCACATGTTGTACGCGGTGTTGTCCGGGTCCAGCTGATGGATAATCCACAGCCGCTGCTGGGCAAAGGCGAGCGGAAAAACTCCGCCGCGCGGAACCGGCACGATGCCCGGCAGCTCCCGCTGCGTGCGGGCAAGGCTCCGGACCACGTCCCAGTAAGAGGTTACCCCCGTCATGCCATCACTTCCTTTGCACGGTTTACTGGTTGACCAGGGCGAATTTGCGTTCCCGGACGGCCCTGACGCCCTCCGCCAGCTCCTCCATATCGGCCTCGGTAAAACGGGGCGATATCGGCAGCGCAATCGAACGCGCGGCGGAATCCTCGGCCGTCGGGCACTCCCCGTCGCCATGCCCCATCGCCCGGTAGGGAGGGAGGCAGTTGATCGTCGGGTGATACGTAATCGCCATGATGCGCCGTTTTTTCCACAGCTCCTTGATCAGCTCGTCCCGGCTCATGCCGAACCGGTCCTCGTCGACCAGCACCTGATACAGATGGTAGACATGAAGCACATCCGGTGCTTCGTACGGCACGGCCAGCCCTTCGATTTGCGAGACGAGCCCGTTCATGTACAGCGCCAGCCTGCGGCGCACGGCGTTGTTGGCATCCAGCCGGTCCATTTGCAAAAGCCCGACCGCCGCCTGCATTTCCGTCATCCGGCTGCTGATGCCGATGTACAGGCCGGCTCCGTGTCCGCGCAGCTTTTTCATTTTGTCGGCCCAGTCCTTGCGGTTGACCACCACCATGCCGCCTTCGCCCAGCGTGGACAGGTTTTTGGCCTGGTGGAAGCTGAAGATGGTGAAATCTCCGTAGCTGCCCAGCCCTTTTCCTTTGTATCGCGCGCCCGGCGCATGCGCCGCATCCTGGATCAGGACCAGGTTATGGCGGCGGACGATTTCCGTAATCCGGTCCAGGTCGCAGGGCTGGCCCGCCATGTGAACCGCGACGACGGCGCGGGTGCGCGGCGTGATTTTTTCCTCCAGCCGGTCGGGGTCCAGGTTGAAGGTACGGGGATCGGTTTCCGCAAACACGATCCGCGCCCCTTCCCGCACGAACATATTGGCGGTCGCCTGCATGCCGAGCGCCGGGACGATCACTTCGTCGCCGGGCTTCAATTCAAGCAGGATCGCCGTCAGGTGGGCGGCGCTGCCCCAGGAATTGGTGCTGATCCCGTACCCGGCCCCGGTGTATTCGGCGAACCGGCTTTCGAATTCGCGGACCCGGCGGTGCGAGGTCGGAGCCCATTCGTTCAGAACCTCCAGCATGGCGGCGGCCTCCTCGACCCCGTAGGTGGTGCCGAAGATTTGCGCCAGCTCCCATTTGTTGTCGGACAAGCGAGCGGACACGACTATACCCCCTTCGATGCGGCAAACGCCGCCTGGTTTTGCTCCGCCACGTCCCGGATGCCCGCGGCCAGCTCCTCCATGTCCGCTTCCGTAAACCGGGGCGAGAGAGGGAGCGTGAGAATGCGGGGCGTCACCTGCTCCGCCTGCGGGCAAAGCCCCTCGCCGTACCCCAGCTCCCGGTAAGCCGGAAGAAGATGCACGGACGGATGATACTGGGTGACGGCCATGATTTTTTTCTTTTTCCACAGCTCGCGGATCAGGCCGTCCCGGCTGAGGCCGAGCGCTTCCTCGTCGACGAGCGCGTTGTACAGGTGGTAGGTGTGCAGCACGTTTTCTTCTTCCTGCGGCGCGGTGAAGCCGGGAATCCGCTCCAGCAGCCGGCTCAGATGGCGCGCCAGGCGCCGCCGGACGGCGTTGTGCGTCTCCAGCCGCTCGAGCTGGACCAGCCCGACGGCGGCCTGAACCTCCGTCATCCGGCTGCTGATGCCGACGGCCAGTCCGCCGCCGTGGCCGCGCAGCTTTTTCATCCGGTCCGCCTGCTCCTTGCGGTTGACGGTCACCATGCCGCCTTCGCCGAGCGTGGACATGTTCTTGCTCTGATGGAAGCTGTAGATGACAAAGTCGCCCATTTCCCCGAGACGGCGGCCTTTGTACCGCGCGCCGGGCGCGTGGGCGGCATCCTGGATCACCAGCAGCCGGTGCTTTTCCGCAAGCGCAAGGATCGGGTCCATGTCGCACGGCTGGCCGCACATATGAACCGCGACAACCGCCCGGGTGCGCGGCGTGATGCATTTCTCCAGGCTGGCCGGGTCCAGATTGAACGTCCGGGGATGCACGTCGGCGAAGACGATCCGCGCGCCTTCCCGGGCAAAAATGTTGGCCGAAGCGTGAAAAGTGACCGCCGGCACAATAATTTCATCGCCCGGCTGCAGCTCCATCAGAATGGCGATCAGATGGGCGGCGCCTACCCAGGAATTCGCGGCGACGCCGTAGCCGGCGCCGGAAAATTCGGCGAACCGCCGTTCGAACTCGCGCACATGCTTATGGGTGGTCGGTGCCCATTCGTTCAGCACCCGGGTGAGCGCGGACGCTTCCTCCACGCCGTATATGGTCCCGAAAGCCAGGGCGTTCTCCCATTTGTTTTCCGAAAGCCGACTCGTTAGCAAGCTATCCCTCCTTTGGTTGCCCGCCGTCCTTCAAAAGCGCGCACGACAAAGAAAACATGCGCGAGACGCGCATGTTTTCCAGTCCGTTGGCGGATGAAGGAGGCGGTTTGTTCCCGTCGCGTGACCTGCCAGCAAAGGCGTTCCGGCCGGGCCGCGCCCGCCTTCGTCCCGGCGGTTTTTCGGCCCGGGGCGAAGGCGCCGCGTCACGGCGGGCCCCCGGCCCGGAAGACGCGGGTCAATGCACCAGCGATTCGATGGCGCGGTACAGGGTCGTCGGGGTGGCGAAGATTTCCGGGGACAGCATCGAATCGGGAATCTGGATCTGGAAGGCTTCCTCCAGATCAAGAAGAAGATAAATCGCTTTGAAGGAATCCAGCCCAAGCTCATCCAGGCCCGTTTCCATCGCGATCTCTTCCTCTTTCCACGCATCATCCGTAAAATTGCGCAGCACCTCGATTACCTTTTGCTTGACTTCCTGTTCGGTTAACACCGCCATTTTATTCCGCCTCCTTATATGGACTATAATCTATCGGACCGGCAGAGCCCGCAGCGATTCGCGGATAAACTGTCCGGTCAGAGAAACCGGGTTTGCCGCGACGTCCTCCGGGGTGCCTTCCGCAATCACGCGACCGCCGTCATGCCCGCCCTCGGGGCCAAAATCAATGATCCAGTCGGACATGCAGATGACGTCGAGGTTGTGCTCGACGACCATAACCGAATTGCCGGCGTCGACCAGCCGGTTGATGAGAGAAATGAGCTTCAGCACGTCGTGCGGATGCAGGCCGGACGTCGGTTCGTCCAGCAAATACAGCGTATGGCCCTTGCCGCGTTTGCCAAGCTCTTTGGCCAGCTTGATGCGCTGCGCTTCGCCGCCGGACAGCGTGGTCGCCGGCTGGCCCAGCTGCAAATAGCCGAGGCCGACCTCTTCCATCAGCGCGAGCCGGTCGCCGACCGTGCGGACGTCGCGAAACAGCTCGCGGGCGTCGCGGATCGTCATGTTCAGCACATCCGAGATATGATACCCGTGAAACCGGACGTCCAGCACCTCGCGCTTGAAGCGTTTGCCTTTGCACACGGGACAAGTGACCTGAACGTCCGGGAGAAAATGCATGTTGACCGTCAATACGCCCGCACCTTGGCACCGCTCGCAGCGGCCCGCCGCGACGTTGAACGAAAAATGCTTGGGCTGAAGGCCCTTGCCCTCCGTCTTGGCCAGCTCCGCAAACAGGTTGCGGATGGGCGTCAGCACATCGGTATAGGTCGCCGCGTTGGAACGGGGCGTACGCCCGATGGGCGTCTGGTCGATGGTGATGATCTTGCCGACCTCTTCCCAGCCCTTGATCCGGTCGTGGCTGCCCGGCAGCTCCGAAGAGCCGTAAAACCGCTGGCGCGCGGCCTTGTCCACAATATCGAACATCAGGGTCGATTTCCCCGAGCCGGACACCCCGGTAACGGACACGAGCCCGCCGAGCGGCAGCCGGACGCTGATGTTTTTCAGGTTGTGCTCGCGCGCGCCGGAGATTTCCAGCGCTTTGGCGCCGAGCGGACGGCGCCCCGACGGAACGCGGATGCTCTCCAGCCCCGCGATGTGCCGGCCCGTCACCGAGTCCCGGCATGCGCCCACCTCCTCCGGCGTTCCCGCGGCCACCACCGTGCCGCCGTTCTTGCCCGCGCCCGGGCCGATGTCGATGATGTAATCGGCTGCTTTCATCATCTCCAGGTCGTGCTCGATGACGAGCACGGTGTTGCCAAGGTCGCGGAGCTGCCGCAGCACGTGGATCAGCCGGCCCGTGTCGCGGGCGTGAAGGCCGGTGGTCGGCTCGTCCAGCACATAGAGGACGCCGGTCAGACCGGAGCCGAGCAGCGAAGCGAGCCGAAGCCGCTGCGATTCGCCGGCGGACAGGCTCGGGGCGGCGCGCTCCATGGTCAGGTAGCCGACTCCGACATCAATGAGCCGCCGCACCCGCTCGGAAATATCGGCGAGAATCGGCTTGGTGATCTTCATGCCCTCTTCCGAGATGGAAGCCGGCAGCCGGTCGATCCAGTCCGCCAAATCCTGAAGCGAAAGCTGCGAAAGCTCGATGATGTTGGCGTCCGCGACCGTCACCTTGCGGCTTTCCTCCTTCAGCCGGGTGCCGCCGCAATCGGGGCAGGTCCGCTGAATGAGCACGTTTTCCATTTTCTCGCGGTACTCCGCGTCGTGCGCCCGCTCCGCATACCGGCGCAGCACGTTGGTGACAACCCCCTCGAAGCGGCCCGTCGACGCCGTTTCCGGCGGCACGATGCCGGGGAAGCGGCGCCGGATTTGCGGGCTGAACACCCCGTACAGCAGTAGATCCCGCTGCACCGGGTCGAGCTCGCGTACAGGCAGTTCCGGGTCGAAGGTGAAGCCGAAGTGCTTTGCCGCCGCTTTGAGCGCCTGGGAGTTCCGCTTGATGTAATGGATGTCCCAGCCCTTGACCGCCCCGTCCACAATGCTCCGGGTTTCGTCGATCAGCAGCGGCAGGTTGGCGCTGTTGATGACGCCGAGACCGGTGCAGGACGGACAGGCCCCTTCCGGCTTGTTGAAGGAAAAATGGGTCATGGTCAGCTCGGGAAGCGCCGCCAAGCAGTGAGGGCAGAGCACCGTTCCGCCGAAGCCTTCCCCGCTCTCCGCAAGGTCCGCTTCTCCTTCCGCCGGAAACGCGCCGCCCGCGTCGCCGTCCGCGTCCCAATGCTCGTCGCCGGTATCCTCGAAGTTCGGTTCGATCCGTTTGCCGCAGCGGGTACAGATGCGCGCGCCCGCTTTGGCGAACAAAATCCGCAGGTATGTAAACACCTCGGTCACGGTGCCGACGGTGGACCGCGGGCTGCGGTTCGACAGCCGCTGGTCGACGCTGATCGACGGGGAAAGCCCGACGATGGAGTCGACTTTGGGTTTGCTGATGAAATCCGTCACCATGCCCATCGACTCCATGTATTGGCGCTGGCACTCCTTTTGCAGCGTGTCGAAGGCGAGCGTCGATTTCCCCGAGCCGGAAAGGCCGGTCAGGACAATCAGCTTGTTTTTCGGTATTTCCAGCGAAATGTTCTTCAGGTTGTTTTCCCTTGCTCCCTTGATGAGGATGGAATTGTTCACGCATGGTCCCCTTTCGCAATGGATTCAGGCTGCAGCCAGGCGAAGTAGGCTTTCTCGGCGTCCGGTCCGGCGGCGTAGGCGCGGCAGCTGCCCCAACTGCCGATGGCGAGCACCGGCGTGCCGGAGGGCGATTCCACCGGCCGTCCGGTTTCCGCGTCCCGGAAGCTCCAGGAACGGTCCGACCGGCAGACGCTGTAGCTCCCTTCGTCGGTCAGGAGCGCATGGGCGCCCCGGGCGCCCTTCAGCTCCAGCCAGGTCGAGAGCAGCAGCGCCCGCGACTTGGCGTCGCTTCGGCCGTGCCGGATCGCCTGGTCGGCGGTCATAATCCGGTCGGGCTCGGGGAATACCGGCTCCGGCCCGTTCCGGGTCGCATGCCGCACCAGCTCCTCGGCCGTTTGCCAGGTCTCCGCGGCGGTTTTCATCTGCGGGCTCTGCAGCGACCAGACGGCGTAGGCCTCCGGTTTGCCGGCGTAAAGCGTCTGGAGGGCATATTTGGCCCACGTAAACGGGGAGCCGGGCCGGCGCGCGCTCTCGCGCAGCGCCAGGCGTTTAAGCGCCCGGTGGCTTTCCCGCATGCGTCCGAAATCAATGATGCCCGGGGGCAGCCATTCGCCGGCTTCGGCTTCCTCCTCCGCCCGCTCGCCCAAAGCGAGGCTGGGCAGCGAAAACGGCAGCGGAAGCCTTTCAAAAAGGCTGTCCAGCTTCCCCCCGTCGGAGCGCGACAGGTTCGTCCCCGCCTTGGCCGTCCAGTACCAGCGGTCCGTGAAGACCTTGCCGGCCTCCGCCGCGGGAAAGAGCGTCCGCCGGCCCAACGGGCGCAGCTTGTCCGAGTCGAGTCCGTACACGCAGCCGTCCGCCTGAATCAGCAGCATATCCTGGTTTTGATGCCGAACCTGAAACAGCTCCTCCGCTCCCCACCCCGAAAGCCGCAGCAGGGCGTGAAAAAACGTCATCACGGACGTGCAGTTGCCCGTCACGGTATCGCCGTAGCTGCTCAGGCTCGCCAGCTCATCCATATTATACCATGGTGCCAAGTATTTACTAACCCATGAATTGTCCCGGTCCGGACGAACCAGTCGAACGAAAATCCGGTCGTGCGCCGCGTTGTAAAGCCGATGCAGCCGATCCGGGCGATCGCCGCTGGCAATTGAAGCGGCGTGTCCCAAGGTCTGCCAGGAGAGCATTTCCGCCAATACCCCGGCGCACTCCAGCGCCGGATGAGCTTCCCGGAACCGGACGTTGCGCGTAACCGCCCGCGCGTAAAACGCGGGAAGCAGCGGGTCGTCCGACTGCTCCCGGATGAAGGCTTCATCCTCCCACCACCGCGCGTCCGCCGGATAGGAACGCCGCCCGAACCCGAACGGGACGCCGCCGGAGCGTTTCTCCGGCAGCGGCGTTTTCTTCTTTTCCAGCCAGGTCAGCCGCCAGTCTGCGTCCGCCGCATCGCCGGCTTTTTCCAGCGTGTACACATGAACCTCCCGGACCGGATCAAACGCTTCGTATTCCAGCTCCAGCCGGCATTCCACCTCCAGCGTCCGGGCCGAAAGCCGCTCGGTCCGCACCGGCTCCAGTCCGATGCGGCGAGGCTTCGCCCGGATCAGGACGGCTTCGTACCAGATTTTCATCGCCTCCAGGGCGATCGTGTCCTCCGTGTCGAACAGCTCCGTCCATTCGCGGGAGGATCCCCCGCTCATAACAGCCCGCAGCCGTGCGACGAACCGCTCCGCCGCCTCCATGCGCCATCCTCCTTTGCGCGTATTCCGGTTTCCCGTCCCGTGGAGCGCCTTCCGGCCGCCCCGCTGCGGGACCGTGCTTATGGCTCAACCGGTTACGGTCAAACCGCCGGACTGCTCGGCGCAGGAGATGTAATCCACCGCCTTGCCGATGTTGTCCAGCACCTCGATGGCAAATTCGTCGTCTTCAATGGCGATCTGAAATGTGCGCTCCATGCGGACGATGATCTGCAGGGCGATCAGGGAGTCAATGCCAAGCCGCGCCAGCATGCCCGGTTCCTCCGTAAACGCATCGGGCTCGATGGGGGTTTCCAGCACCTCGCTGAAAATGCCCCGGAGCGCCTCCTTGATTTCTTCCCTTCGGTTCAGGTTCATTTCGGGTTCCTCCTTCCTGGTTTATTCCGCTTGCCGGACCGGCTTGAGTCCGGCGCCTGCCGGGCCGATGACCCGCTCCGCCCATTCCCATTCGGCCGGCGGCTCGTCACCGGCGCGCCAGCTGCGGTCGCGGTCGAAGGCCAGCACCGCCCGGCCCCGCAGGCTGTCCGTCCGGACCAGCGCCCCCGCGTCCACAATCGCCGGATGGCTCCCTTTTGCCTGCAGCACGGCATAGCTGCCCCCTTCGGTCAAAACGACGCCGCCCGATTCGCACCAGCCCGCCAGCAGGGCGAGCGTATAGACCAGCAGCGCCCGGTCCTTGCTTCCTCCCCGAAGATGGCGCAGCGTCTGGTCCGCCGTCATGATCCGGTCCGGCTCCGCAAAGATGGAAGGCTCCGCGAGCTGGCTCCGCATCCAGGCCAGCAGCTCCTCCGGGGACGCGAAACGGCCGGCGAAGGCCATGCACACCTCGGCCCGGAGCGAAGCGATGGCATAGGCTTGCGGTTGCGCGACCAGAAGCGTCTGGTGCGAATATTTCGCCCACGTATAGGAAGAAGCCGGATGACGGGCGCTCAGAGTGAAAATACGCTTTCGTATGGCACGGGACAACCGTTCCGGATTCTCCGTCCCCGTCATCAGGCACGGATCTTCTCCATCCTCCGGGTGCAGCGGAGTCCCACCCTCCCCTTCGGGCAGCCGGAAGGCGGGCGTTCCCTCCCGGAAAAACCGGCGTGCGCTTTCCTTTGTCACGTCCGGCATATTGGACCCGGCGGCCCGGTCCCAGTAATACCCGTCCGAGACAACGCGCGTTACGTCCGTGTCTCCGTAAAGCCGCTTCGGGCCCATCGGCATCACGTCGTTGTAGCTGACCGCGTAGCAGCCTTTTTCGAGACGGAACAACGCCAGGTAATGAAACGGCTGAACGGCGATGTAGACATCCTCCGCCGCCAGTCCGCCCAGACGCAGCAGGGCGGCATAAAAGGATGATATTTCGCAGCAGGTTACCTTCGCTTTGCCGTGGCGCTCCATCAAGGCGAGCGTATCGTCGATGCCGAGCATCGGAGAAAGCGAAAGCTCGCGGGCGGGAAAATAGTTGCGGTCTTTGCTGCGCAGGTCGTCGTAGGTTTTCCAGTCCAGCCGCCGCAGCCCGAATGCGTTGATTCGCCGGGCCAGCAAGGCGGGGTCGTCCGTCCGGAGCGCCGCGAGCAGCCGGGCCGCCCGGAGCGACATGAGGTCGCCGAGCAGAACGGCGCAGTCGATCTCCGGGTGCGTGGTGCGAAAGCGGACGGAACGGGTAACGGCCCGCGCGTAGAAACCGGCGGCCAGCGGCTCCTTCGTCCTCCGGGCCAGCTCCGCCAGCTCCCCGAACGCCCAGAGGCGTCCGGGCGCTTCGTCCCCCGCCTCCGCCCGAAGCGTACGGCCGGCTTCGTCCAGCACCCGCTCCTCACGGGCGGGATCGGGGAGCGCGGCAGGCAGATCCGGCCATTCCGGCTGCTCCAGCGCAAGCTTCAGGTCGACGATAAGCGGCTCTTCCACATTGCCGCTTTCCCCGTCTCCGGACCCTTCCTCCATCCGGATGCGGCAGTCCAGATGAGCGGTTTCGAGGACGTGGGCCCGGTAATCCAGCCGCAGCGTGATGCGGCCGGTCCAGAGGCCGAACGCCACCTTTTCACAGCCGCTGACGGCGCTTTCGCAGCTTTCCGGCCGGGCGCTCTGCTCCGCGTAGCCGCCAAACCATCGTTTCATGTAATAGTCGTTGACCAGATCGAGGTCGAATGCCTGCATAAAGGCTTCCCGGTCGCCCGCCGCAAGGGCTCCGGCCAAGCGCTCCGCCAGCATTCCGATCCGGCGTTCCGCCGCCGCCTTATCCATGGGCGTCTCCGCCCGCCGCGGCGCTTGCCGCTTCAAGGGCCGCCGGAAAACTGGCCATGCCGAGCTTGTGCCCGATGTAAGCGGCCAGCGTATCGGCCCGTTCGAACAAGCCGCGAAAAACGTACCGGTCCTCCACCTCGACCTGAAAGGCCAATTCCACCTTCGACAGGACCTGCAAAATCTGAATGGAGCTGAGGTCGAGCGGCCGGTCCCAGGCCGGCTTATCCCCGTGCAGCTGCTCGGCGAGAAGCTCCCGCACCCGCTCCCTGACTTGCTCCAAGGTTTCCATCGCCATCCGGCTTCCCCCCGCACTTTGGGCTTAGGCTTGCGTACCGCTCAAGGAACGGTCGCGGTTCATCATTTCCTCCAGCAGGCCGTCGATTTCGTCCAGCGCTTTCCGGACAAGCGCTTCGTCCGGGTAGCGGACCGCTTTCCGCGCCGCCTCTTGGCAGTATCCGCAGCTGTCGCAGGAAAGCGTCCGGCAGTCGACGGTTTTAAAAAACTGCACGAACCCGTCGAGCGCTCGGTTGTCGATGTGCACGTCAAGCTTGGCAAACGCCCGCACCAGCTTGCGCATCGCGCCGAGCTCCGCGCCGTCCGGCGGAGCGGCAGCCGTCCCCGATTGGCGGACCCGGTCGCTCACGAGAAAGAGGTTAAGGAGCTCCGCCAAATTGCCGTCGTAGCGCCTTTCATGGTACGCCCGTGCGGCGCGGACCAGCCAATCCGTCGATTTGCTCCGGTCGGACAGCTTGAATTTGTCGATTCCGATCGCCTCGTAATCGGCCGTGTCCTCGGGGCGGATCCAGCCCGTCCGCACCAGCTCGGCCGGGTCGGTGAACCGGTGCGTCGTGCATTTCAGCACGCAGTAATCGAGAAAGCCGTCCGAGGAATGGTCGTCGCATTGCGACCCGTGGCTCGCAACATTGTCATGGTAAAACTGGTAGGGGCACTGATACAGACAGGACTGATTGGACAGCACCTGGATGCCGCAGCTGACGCTGCGCTGAATTTCCTCCAGAAGCCCGAAATTCCGGTTGATGTTCTCGCGGACCGTTATCTCGCGGACTCCCAGGCTTTCGTAATACTTGGCGCGCTGAACGCTCTCCACAAACGCAAAGCTCGACAGGCTGATTTTCAGCTCCGGGTGCCGCTTGCGGCAGACCTCCACCAGATAGGGGCTCGCGATCGTCACCCAATCGGCTCCGCTGTCGGCGATGAAATCCAGCTGCTCGACGATTTCCCGGTGCATGGCGGCGGTAAATTCCTTGTTGCCCATGCAGGAGCTGTTCATGACATAGTTGAACTCCATTTCGTACGAATGGGCTTTCCGCACAGCGGCGCGAATGTTATCCCGGTCGATGGAAGCGAGCAAAAAAGAGCTTCGCCCCCCGCCCGTCGTCTGTTTGGTCGTCGATCCGTACAAATGGGCGACCGATTCGATTTCGCCGAGCCGGTCGATGAGCGTTAGATCGCCGTTATACGCGATGGACAGCTTCATGGCGTGGCGCCTCCTTTTCCTTGCTTGCGGCCGTTTTGGCGCGGATTAAACTGGTGGGCAAATGCGGGATCGGAACCCGCTCCGCCGCCGGAAATCCCGCTTCGGCCAGCAGCCTTTCGAGATCGGCGAACGATTTGTGGAACGAGCTGCCGTACACCAGCCAATCGACCGTAAACAGCAGGGGCAGAGCTGGTCCCGTGCGGTCCTCGTCCAGCACGAAATCGTGAATCAGCACCTCGCCGTCCTCCGCGAGCGCAGCGCGCGCTTTGACCAGCAGCTCCACCGCTTCCCGGTCGGACAGAAAATGCAGCACGTTCGACAGCAAAATGTAGTCAAAACCGGAGCCGATCGGATCGTGCAGGAAATTGCCTTTTTGAATCGCGATGCCTTCGCACAGCCCTTCTTCGGCCAGATAGCGTTCCGCTTTGGCGGCCACCTCCGGCAGCTCGAAAAGCGTCACCTCGACGCCCGGGTTCATCCGCCGGACCGCCGCCGGAATCGTGCCCGGCCCTCCGCCCAGATCCAGAAGCCGCGTCCCTTCCCGCAGCTTGGCGGCGCGGACAATGCTCACCGCGTTCAAAACCCCGACCTGATCCATCGCTCCGACATATGGCTCGAAAAAAGCTTCCTCGAACGCCGTCTCCGGCGCGCCTTCCCGCTTGTCGAGCAGCCGGCCCAGAAGATTTTCCTCAAGCGTCACGGAGTCTTTGAGATAACGCTCGAACCGGGCGATGGCATGAATGCTGTAACGGGAATCCCGGAAAAGAAACCGTTCGGCTCCGGGCCGGTTGGCATAACCTTCACCGCGCTTCTCAAGAAGGCCGTGCGCCGCAAGAAAATCGAGCAGAAGCTCCGTTTTGGCCGGCCCGAAGCCAAGCTTCTCCGCCGTCTCCGCCGCAGAAACCGTGCCGCTCCCGATCCGGGCGAACAGGTCCAGCTCCAGGGCCGTATTGAACATGACGGATATTTTGTAGCTGCCGACCAGCTTCAGGCAGTCGGCAAAGCCCAGCGCTCCCGCCGGCGCCTCCTTTATCCGCTCCACGTGCGCCACTCCTTTCCTCAGGCCCTTCCGGCATAAACGATAAAATAGGACAGCCCCTTCACAACCGCGGGCTGCTCCTCCACCTGGATGGACGCAAAGCCGCGCGCCGACAGCAGGCGCTTCACCTCGCCGAGCTTGTCTCCGCCGTGCGGCACCTCCAGCACCACCTGCCGGATCATGGGCCAATGCCCGTCCCGGATGCCGGCAAATACGTCCAGCTCGCTTCCGTTGACATCCACCTTCAGAAGATCGATGGCTTCCAGTCCCAGCTCCTCGATCACATCGGAAAGCGGACGTACCGGGCAGTTGACCTCCTCTTCCACAAAAACCGTTTTGAGCCCCAGGATCGCCCGCATCCGGTTGATGCGTCCGGCCTCCTTGCCTTCGCCCGCGGGGGGCTGCCCGTCCCGGGCGAAAAACTCCGGCAGGCCGTCCGGGTTTTCCTCCACATGCCGGAGCATCTGCTCCAGCCCCTCCTGCATATGGACGGGGTAATGCGTGGACAGACCCGGCGCGTTCGGATAATAGGTAAAGCTCCATTCTCCCTCCCGGTCGGAGAGGCCGATGCGAAGCGCCCTCATGTCCCGCCGCTCTTCGGAGGGCGTCCCGGCTGCGCTCCAGCGCTCCAGGTTGCGCTGCAGCACCTCGTAAATGGCCGGAATCGGCTCAAAGGCAACCAAACGGACCGCGCCCGCGCAGCGCTCGAAAACAGACAGCGCGAACATGCCGATGTTGGCCCCGACGTCCAGCACCGTATCGCCCGGACCGACCCGGATGCCGTGCCGGAAATACTCTTCCACGTGCGTGTAGGAAGCGGGCACCTCCCACTCGCCCCGCGTGTTCTGGAGGTAATAGA
Organism: Gorillibacterium sp. sgz306347; assembly: GCF_059735245.1. Lineage (NCBI taxonomy): Bacteria > Bacillati > Bacillota > Bacilli > Caryophanales > Paenibacillaceae > Gorillibacterium > Gorillibacterium sp. sgz306347. Next base: position 176,257 of record NZ_JCAPET010000001.1, on the reverse strand, counting down.
TGTCCATGCCGTTCGGCAGCCGGACCTCCGCGCATTGTACCTGTACCATGAAATCCCTCATTTCATCCTTGAATGGAATCAAACCGCGGGCGCGCCCGCCAGCTCCAGCAAAATGTCGGCGCATTGGCCGGTCCCGCCGCAAGCGGCCAGCTTTGCCGCCAGCTTTGCGCTTTCGGCGCGGTACGGCCCCCGGAGCGCTTCCTCGACCACCGCGCGCAGACGGTTCGGCCGGAACGCCTGCACCGGCAGGTTGATGGAAGCGCCGAGCGCGGCCAGCCGTTCGGCGTTGTAGCCGCGCTCGAAATGCCGGCCGGGCACCGTCACGCTCGGCAGGCCGTGCAGAAGCGCGCTCAGCATCGTATCCTGGCCGCCATGAAACACCACCAGGCTGGTGTCCTTCATCACCGCGTTCGCCGGCACATACCGCTCGAAGCGGATGCGCGGGTTGTCCCGTGGAAGGTCTTCGAGCGCGTAGTGAAACCCGCAGGCGCACAGAACGCGCAGCGGCAAGTCCCGGAACGTCTCTCGGACCGTTTCGATGTACAGGGACGGCGAAAGCGCTCCGACACTCAAATAGATAAAAACCTGCGGCAGCTTTTCCCACTCGTCGTACCAGCCGCCGGGACTGCCGCCCTCCAAGTCGAGGCTGTATCCGACAAAACGGACGCCGGGAACCCCGGCCATTTCCGGCTCCAGCTCGGGCAGCGTCGGCGCCACCTTGCGGTCCGCCCGCATGTACAGAAGCTCGGTGACGTTTTCCGTTTCCGGCTGCCCGTGCTCGCGCAGCATCCGGTTGTAAGCCTCCGCCACCTGCGGCGGGCAAGCCAGGTTCGGGCCATATGCGGGATGCCCCGGCCAGCTGCAAATCATGACGGACGGCACGCCGGCCGCCGGCAGCGAGACCGACGCGGTCGGACGCGTCTCCGCAAACGCCGCGTCCGGCCGGAAGTCGCGGATGGCCGCCAGCTCCGCATCGACGCAGGCGCGGACGAAGGCCGGATCGGCCATTCCCGTCCACTCCACGACATCCGGGACGCCGCGGATCGGCGCGGTCGTCTTGGCCGGGACCGGGTCGGCATGGCGGTATACGCGAAAGCCGCTCCGCTCGATCAGGTCCGCGAGCTTTCCGCCCATGGCGAACCGGACCTCGCAGCCCCGGCGAACCAGTTCCCGCCCGATGCCAATCGTTTTGGTGACCGATCCGACGGAGCCGGCGCTGGACGGGCTCGGCAATAGCAAAATTTTCGGTCTTGCGCTCATCTTCCCAACCGCCTCCTGCTGGCAACCGCGATTTCCTGCCTGTCCTCCGGCTCGCCGTCCGTCAGGCCGAGGCCTTCGCGGAAGGTCGGAAACGCCAGCCGGATGTCCGCCGCGCGGATGACCTTGGCGTTGCTCATGCGCAGCGACAGGCTTCTCAGCCCGTGGATGCCCAGCCAAAGCCGCTCCTCGGCGGACGCCGGATCGATCCATTGCGGCTCCCCGGCTCCGTAATGCCGGCAAAGCTCGCGGTAATAATCCTTTTGCAGAACCGGAAGGTCGTCGCACACGTTATAGCTCTCGCCGGGAACAAGCCGGGTCGGGGCGGCCTCCAAAACCGTCAGCAGGTCCTCAATGCGGATAAACGAGCTGTACGCCAGCCCGTTGCCCAGCACCGAAAACCGCCGCGCCGACAGCCGGAGAACGGGATTCCGTTCCCCCTCGCCGTACACGTCGCCGATCCGCAGAAGAATCGAAGCGCCGCGCCCGGCGGCCTTCTCCATCTCCAGGCTGATCCGGCCGAACGGGTGCTCCGGCGCAAGCGCGCTTTCCTCCGTCAGCACCTGCCCGCCGTCATGCCCATAGACGGCTCCGTTGCCGGCGATGACAAACAAAACCGAAGGGCGGCGGGCGAAAACGGTCATCAGGTTTCGCGTCCCGCCTACGTACAGCTCCGTCATCCGGCGGACGGAGGAATGGCCGCCCGCCAGGTGATACACCGTCTCTACGCCGTCCGCGAGGCCCGCAAGCGTCTCCGCCCGGCACAAATCGCCGAATACCGTCTCCATGCCCGCTTCCGCAAGCGTCTCCGCCCGGCCGGCTTCCTCCGGCAGCACGAGCCCGCGCACCGCTTCGCCCCGCGCCAGCAGGCGGCGCACCAGCCGGCTGCCGATGTACCCGGTGCAACCAGTCACCAGAATCATACCGGCTCCTCCGCCGGTTCGCGGAAGACGCGAACCTTCTTGCCGTAGCGGCTGACCGGCAGTTCGTCGGCCGCTTCCAGCCGGCGCGGGCGCTTCGGGGCGGGAAGCTCCCGCTGGCACAGCTCCCGCAGCGCGGCGAGGACCTCCGCCTGGTCGCAGCCGGGACGGAGCACTACCCGGGCCGCCACCGTTTCGCCGAGCATCGGGTCCCGGCGGGCGTACGCGACGGCGTCCGCAACCTCCGCATGCCGGCGCAGCACGGCCTCCACCTCGCGCGGGTTGACCAGATGGCCGCTGACGTTGATCGTATCCGCCAGCCGGCCCTCCAGAAACAGGAAGCCGTCCGCGTCGAGCCGCCCCAGGTCGCCGGTGCGGACCCAGCCGTTCCGGAACGCCTCGGCCGTCAGCTCCGGCTGACGGAAATAGCCGCCGGCCAGGTGGGTGCCGCCGACCCAGATTTCCCCGGCCGCTCCCGGCCCGGCCGGGCGGCCTTCGGCGTCGCGAAGCTCCAGCCGGACCCCGCGCAGCGGCTGTCCGACGGACTCGCGGATCAGCTCCGGACGGTCGCTGCCGTTATACGTGATCGCCCCTCCTTCGGAGGAGCAGTAGATCGAGCGGACCGGCAGGCCGGATGCGGCGAGGAACCGGTCAAACAGCTCGGGCTCCAGGAACGCCGAGCTGGTCAGACAGAGCCGAACGCTCCGCCAAACCTCCCGGCCGCGCAGCTCGGAGGCTTCGCACAGAAGCTCGTACAGATAGGGCACGGCAAAAAATACCGTGACGCCGGCCTGTTCGAGCTTCCGCAGCAGCTTGCCCGGAATCGGCTGTGCCGCGAGCACCAGCTCCGCCCCGCAGGCGAGCGCGGGCAGTACGGCGGTGGTCAGCGCGGCCGGCAGGCTGGGCGCAAGCGGCGTCAGCAGCACATCTTCGGGGCCGAGCCCGGCCGCCTCGGCGACGGACAGGATGTTGTCCGCAATGGCCGGATGTCCGAAGCCGACGCATTTGGGCAGGCCGGTCGTGCCCGAGGTATAGAAGAACAGCGCCGGCTCCCCGGCCGCCGCAGCCTTTACCTCTTGCGGCTCCGTCATGCACGGTTCGGGCAGCCGGTACAGCACGCAGCCGCCGAGCGGAACGGACGCCGCGGCTTCAAGCCCTCGCAGCTCCGTGCTATCGTCGGCCAGAATATAAGAGCATGCGCCCGACCGCGAAGCCCGGCCGATTTCCTCCGCACCTGCAGAAGGGCCGAGCGGGATGGGCACCGCTCCAAGCTCCCACGCCGCCAGCCAGGCGGCGATAAAATCCACCGGGCGGACCAGCGCCAGCAGCACCCGGCAGGCGGGAACGACGCCCGCTTCCCGGAGCTGCCGGGCCAAACCGCCGGCCTGCTCCCCAAGCATGGAATACGTAAGCCGCACGCCTTCGTAATCAATCGCCGTTCGTGCGGCGTGGAGCCGGAAGCTTTCCCGGAGCCGCTCCACAAGCGAAGCCGTTTGCATAAGCCGCCCCCCTTAAATCAGAATGACTTTTTTGCGCCCCAGTCTCATCCGGAAGCGCACCCACTCCCGTTCGATATACCGGTGCTCGTATTCCAGCAGCTCCCCCCATTCGGTCAGAAGCGCTTCCTTTGTTTCCTCGAAATCCGGACGCTCTACCGCTTCGATCAGCGCCACAAAAATCTCGTACTGCTTTTCGCCCATCTTTTTCCGCTCGTTCAAATAAAACGTACGGTACTCCTCCATGTCGTCCTCGATCGTCCGCATCTCCGGATGGTCATGCTTCCAGATGTCGTACAGCACGGTTTCCATCCGCATCTTTTCGATGCTTTCCCGGTAGTCGAGGTTGCTGCGGTTGTCGCGGATACGGTGAAGCGCTTTATGCAGCTTGTCCACCCGCCCGTCCTCGAAGGCGTACAGGCATTGGTAGCCCTGCGGCTCGGTGCCGAGGAACAGGCCGTCCGCCACCAGCCGGGGAAGCATGCGCGAATCGGGCCACAGGTAAAGCTCCGACCACCAGGCCTGCGGCTGGTACCCCATGTCCATCTCCAGCAAAAAGTCGCAGTTCGAGCGCAGCTCCTCCAGCGTGGTGTAAGGATGGAACATGATCAGGAAGCCGAACACCTGCACGTTGTTCCGGCGGAACAGGTTGTATACGCGGAAGTTGTCCTCCATCGTCGCCCGTTTGTTGAACACATTCAGCGACTCCGGCGTGCTGGCCTCGAAGCCGATCGCCACCTCGTACATGCCGACGTTCTTCAGCCGGTGAATCAGCGGCTCGTCGGCCTCGGACCAGGACTCGGCCCGGGTCAGGATCGTAAACGGGATGCGGATGTTGTGCTGCTCGTAAAGGCTGATGATCTCCTTCATCCGCGTCTTCTCCACCGGGTCCGGGTCTTCAAACGAGCCGTCGATGATCCGGTATACGAGCCGCTTGTCCCTGAAGCTGTCCTGAAGGTACAGCAGCTCTTCGACCACGCTTTCCGGCGAACGGCCCCGCCAGCCTTTGGCGTCCGGGTATTTGAACACCCGGTTGGTCACGCAGAAGCCGCATTTGCCCAGACAGCCGCGCGAGGTGGAAATGGCCGCAAACACGCTTTTGGCCAGCCGGTTGTTCTCTTGAAGCACGTCCAGGGCGGGAAAAGGCAGCCGGTCCAGATCGTGCAGCAGCGGGCGCTCCGGCGTCTTCATCACATTGCCGTTTTTGCGGAAAAAGAGCCCTTTGCAGTCGTCGGTTTCCCGTCCCTCCAGCAGCCTTTGGCACAGGTCGACGATCGTGGCTTCGCCTTCTCCGTATACGACGAAATCAAGGTCCTCGCATTTGGTCAGCAGGGAAGCGCCATACAGGGTGGCGGTATGCCCGCCGAGCACCATCTGAATCGACGGGTCCCGCTCTTTGACAAGGCGGGCGAAGGCAAAGGTCTCCTTTTCGATCTCCCGGTAGTAATGGATGCCGATCATGTTCGGCCGCAGGTCCATGATCTTTTCGATGGCCTGCTCCACGGTCTCTTTTTCAAACAAAAGATCGAAGACGGTAAAGCCCGCTTCCCGCAAGGAAGCCGTCAGGTAATGAAGGGCAAGAGTGTATTTGTACATGCTCTGGTTAAATCTCCATTCAAACAAGACGATCCGGTATTCCGACGGATGGCATACTTCGCTCACGTTGATCCAACCCTTCTCTCCTGTAGAATCATACGGATTGAAAACGGACCTTTTTGCGTCCGGTCCTGACGACGTGTTTCATCCATTCCCGCTCCAGCCGTGGCGCGGCCGAAGCGTAAAGCTCCCGCCAGCCTTCCTCTACGCGCGCGCGGGCAGCCGCGCCGCCGCTGTCCAGCAGCTCCAGAAACAGCTCGGTCTGGCGGTCTCCAAGCCCCGCGTAGCAGCGGCCGATTTCCTGCCGATACTCCTCCATCTCATCTGCAATGCGGTCGTATTCCTCCAGCCGCCCCCGCCAGGCTTGATAAAGCTCGAAATCCGCTTCGACCTTGCTCAGGGCGAACCGGACGGCATCGTATTCCGGCCGGCTTTTGATCGCCTGCATCGTTTCGTACACCCCGTTTACCCGGTCGTCCTTGTACGCACAGCGGAAGCCGTAGCCCGTTTCATCCCTGCCGAGCAGCAGCCCTTCCTCGACCCCCTTGTAAAACAGCCGCGTATCGGGATAAACGATCGCTTCGTGCGTCCAGGCGTCGGGGAAATGCGCGTCTCCGGTGTGGTTGATGAAATCCGCCATGTCCCGAAGCTGCTCGATGGTAATGAACGGGTGAAACAAAATGAGATAATTCATCGGAATGACGCCCTGCCGCCGGAACAGGCCGCTCACCTGCCGGTGCTGCTCGCGCACCGCCATCCGGCTGAATTCCTCGGCCGGGTAGGGAATCCGGCTTTCGTCATAGCCGACGGACACTTTGTACAGCCCAAGCCTCCGCATGCGGGCGATCAGCTCCGCGTCCTTTCCGCTCCAGGATTCCGCACGGGTGAAAAACGAGAAGGCCAGACGGAGGCCCGATTGCTCCAGCAGGTCCATCAGCCGGTGCACCCGTTTTTTGCCGACCGGGTCGGGGTCCTCGAAGGTGCTGTCGACAAACTTGACGTTCAGCCGCTTGTCCGGAAACCGCCGGGCCACCTCCTCCAGCTCGCGGACGATTTTGTCCGGGGACATGCCCCGCCAGCGCCGCTTGCCGGAATCGTTGAACACCCGGTTGGTGACGCAGAATACGCAGTTCCCCGTACACCCCCGGGAGGTGGAAATCGAGTAGGACAGAAACGTCGCTCCGTCGCCCGGACGCCCGAATACCTCCGCATCCGGCAGAGCCAGCGCATCGAGGTCCTCGATCAGATTCCGGGGCGGGTTTTTGAATACATGGCTGCCTTTCCGGTACACGATGCCCGGGCAATCCTCCAGCCCTTCTCCCCGGGAGAGGCGGCCGCACAAATCCACAAAGGTCGCTTCTCCCTCCCCCCGGACGACAACATCAAGCGCCGGTTCGTCCAGCAGCACCGAGGAGGAATACAAGGTGGCGGTATGCCCGCCGGTGATCAGGGTCAGCTCCGGCCTCCGCCGCTTGAGCAGCCGGGCGATCCGGAAAACCGTCTCCGCGGTTTCGCTGTAAAACTTGATCCCGACCACATCGGGCTCGAGCCGGAGCACCGTTTCGCAAAGCTCTTCCTCCGGCGTGCCTTCAAAGAGCAGCGTATCGACGGCAAAGCCGGCGTTTTTCAATGCCGCTTCGATGTAATTCAAGCCGAGGGAATACGTTTCGAACCGCTTGACGAAACGCCATTCCAGCAGCACTATCCGCAACGGTTTCATGCGTTGCTCTTCTCCCCCTTTCTTGCCGATCCGGCGGGCTATAAAAGCCGGATGCGGCTTCGTGCCAGACGCACCGTCCGGCGCATCCATTCCGCATCCAGGGTCCGGCGGCAGTCGTCGAGCAGCCGGTCCCATTCGCGGACCGCGGCCTCGCCGGTCCCGGCCAGCTCCCCCCGCTCCGCGGCGTCCAGGAGGCGGAGAAAAAGCGCGTGCTGCTCCTTGCCCGCACGCGCCAGCGTTTCTTCGAACACGGTCCGGTGCCGGTCCATTTCCTCCCGGGCCTCCGCCAGCCCGGCGTGCCTCGTCTCCCAAACCCCGAACAGGCCAAGCTCCAGCAGTATTTTGTCATGCATCCGGTAAAAGGCTCCGGCCGATTCCAGTTCTTCCACCTTGCGCAGATACCGGTACAGCTCGCCCACCCGTCCGTCCTCATAAGCGTATTCGTATTGAAAGCCCGTCCGGTCCGTTCCGGTCAGCAGCCCGTCGGCGGCGATCCGGCGGAACAGCCGCGTATCGGGATACACATAAACGGCGTGCGACCATACCTCCGGGCGGTGGGCGTTTCCGGTCGCAAGCAGAAAATCCGCGGTCTGGCGCAGCTCCTCCAGCGTCACATAGGGCTGAAACAGAATGAGGAACCCGTACACCTGAACGCCCCGCTCGGCAAAAAGCCGTTTGACCCGCAGGTTGTCCTCGACCGTCGCCCGTTTGTTGAAGGCCCGCAGGCTGCCGGCCGACCCGCTTTCCAATCCGACGGACACGCTGAAAAGCCCCGCCCGGCGCAGCCGTTCGATCAGCTCCCCATCCCGTTCGGTCCACGATTCCGCGCGCGTCAAAAAGGAAAAAGCGAGCGGCAGCTTTTCCTGCTCCAGGCCGTCCGCCAGCTCCTTTAACCGCCGCTTGTCGCTGGGGTACGGGTCCTCCATCGCCCCGTCGACAAAATGAACCACGAGCCGCCGGTCCGGAAACGCGCCGACCAGCCGCTTCAGCTCCTCGATCACGCTTTGGGCCGAACGTCCCTTCCACTGGTAGCCGCCCTCGCCCTTCGTCACCCGGTGCTCGACACAAAAATCGCAGTTGCCCAAGCAGCCGCGCGAGGTGGACACCGACACAAAAACGGCGTCTCCGCCGCCGGAGGCTTTGGCCTGGACGGTATCGAGCACGGGAAACGGCAGGGCATCCAGGTTATCCTTCTGCGGCCGGCGCGGGGTCCGGAACACATGGCCTTCCCGGCGGAAGTAGATTCCGTTTACCCGATCCAGCGGCCAGCCCGACTCCAGGCATTCGCACAGCTCGACGATGCCTTCCTCTCCCTCTCCGCAAATAATGCTGTCCAGCACCGGACGGGTGGCCATCAGCCTGGCTGCGTACAGCGTGGCGGTGTGCCCGCCTGTCGCGACATGGACGCCGGGCAGCGCTTCCCGGATTCCCTCGAGGATTTGGAACGCTTCCTCGCAGGTTTCCGTGAACACCGGCATGCCGACCAGCGTCGGACGCTCCGCCGCAACGGCCGCTACGACCGCGTCGAACGGCTCCGCCTCGAAGACAAAAACCTTTGCTTCGCGTCCGGATTGCCGCAGGGCGGCCGCCAGGTACTCCAGGCCGACCGAATTCCACTTGTGCAGCGATTTCACCGGCCGCCATTCCAGCAGCACGACGGACATGCGGGCCCCCCTTTCCCGGCCGTCTGCCGGGGTCATTCGGCGCCGGCCGCCTGTTCTTCCGCGCGGTTCATCCGGCGCACCTTCCCGTAGCGCTTTTTGGGGAGCTCCGCGACCGGCTCGATACGGCTCGGAATTTTGTAATGATACAGCTTGCTTTTGCAATGGGCGATCAGGCTTTCGGCGGAAAAAGCCGTTCCCGGCTTCATCACCACGCGGGCCGCAACCGTTTCGCCGATGGCGGGCTCCGCTTCGCCGAAGACGAGCGCTTCCGCCACGTCCGGATGCTCCAGCAGCGCTTCCTCCACTTCCTGCGGGTTGACGAGATACCCGCCGACGTTGATCGTTTCCGACAGCCGGCCGGTAATGGTCAGCTTTCCTTCGGCGTCCAGATACCCCAGATCGCCGCTCCGCACCCAGCCGTCCCGGAACACCTGCTCCTGCAGGTCGGGCCGCTGGAAATACCCGCTCGACATGTGGGTGCCCGAGATAAGAATCATGCCCTCTTCCCCCGGACCGGCCTCATGGCCGTCCCGATCGACGATGCGAATCAAAACGCCTTTTTGCGGACGCCCTACCGAATCGCACAATTTGACCGGATCGTCGCCGGACGGAAAGGTGCAGTACATCGCCTCCGAGGTGCAGAGCATGGAATGGATGGCCCGTCCGGCCGCTTCGTAAAAGGCCACGAAAGTCTTTTTCGTCAGGTACGCCGAGGTGGAAAGGCACAGCCGCACCCCGCTCCAGTCCGCGTCCGGCCGCACCCGCATGGCGTCAAGCAGCAGGTTGTAAAAATACGGAACGGCAAAGAACACCGTGACCTCCCCCGAGGAAATCCGCTTCAGCACTTGGCCGGGCAGCGGCTTTTCCGTCTGCTCCAGGCAGGCGCCGGCGGCCAGCGCAGGCAGCACGGCGGTAAACAGTGTCGCGGGGAGCGACGGAGTGAGCGGGGTAAACACCACATCCCGCTCGGTCAGGCGGTACGCCTCCAGCAGGGAATCGATCGTCGCAGCCACCGCCGGGTGCTCGTACATGACGCATTTCGGAAGCCCGGTTGTCCCGGAGGTGTAAGTAAAAAAGGCGCTGTCCGGAGCGGCGCCCTCATCGTTCTGCGGGTCAAGCCGGGCCAGCAGCCAGCCCGCCCGCAGGGTATCCGCCGGCGCAGGGCCGGCCGGCAGCGCCTCGCGGTGCGCCGGCTTCTCGCTGAGCAGCCAGCGGGCTTTGGCGGTTTCCAGCGCCCGGGCCAGCTCGCCGGCGCTTACCGTCGGCTCCAGCGGAACGGGTACCGCCTCAAGCTCCCATAGACACAGCCAGACGGCGATAAAGTCGATGCGGTGATCCGTCACCAGCAAAAACCGCTCCCCCGGCTTCACCCCGACTGCTTGTAGATGCGCCTTCCACTCTCCGATGCGGGCCGCCAAAGCGCAGTAAGTCAGCGCGTGGTCCCCGATGCGAAGCGCCGGCCGGTCCGCAAAGCGTTCGAGGGCGCGTTGAAAAAAAACGGTATAGCGCTCGCCCGTCTGCGTGCTCATGCCAGAACCTCCCCGGCGCAAGCCAGGCTGTCCCGGATTTCCTGCACAAGGTTCTCCGCCGCATACCGGACCTCCTCATCGGAAAGACCGGGATAGATGGGCAGGCAGACCTGCCGGGCGCAAACCCGGTCCGCCTGCGGGAACGCGCCGGCAAAGCCGAGCTGCTCGGCTACCGGCTGCCGGTGCAGCGGAATGGCGTACACTTCGCCCTGCAGGCCGATTCCTTTCTCCTTCATCCGCATTTTCAGCGGCTCCCGGTCCACGCCTTCCGGCAGCAAAACGGTGTATTTGTACCCGTTTCCTTTTCCCTCTGGAAGAATCAGCGTCAGCTCCGGCATCGCTTCTTTCAGGCAGGCGTTGTACAGCCGGGCGATTTCGTTCCGCCGGTCAATCGCCGCGTCCAGCCGCTCCAGTTGGGTCAAGGCGATGGCCGCCACGATGTCATTCATCCGCCAGTTTGAACCGAGCGTGGTGCTCAGGGTCACCCAGGGCTGAGGTTTGCCGTGATTGCGGATCAGGCGCGCTTCGGCGGCCAGGGCGTCGTCGTCGGTCACGATCATGCCCCCTTCGCCGCACGTCATGACCTTCGTGGCGAAGAAGGAATAGCTGCCCGCCGTCCCGAAGCTGCCTGCGGCCCGGCCGCCGTATGTACTTCCGTGCGCATGAGCGGCGTCCTCGAACAGCCACAGGCCGTTCTCGTCGCACCAGCGCCGGATCGCTTCGATTTCCGGCGTAATGATGCCGCCGATATGGACTACAATCACGCCGGTGGTCCGCTCCGTCCGGCGTTTCTTCAATTCCTCCAGGCTGACGGACAGCGTTGCCGGATCGGTATCCGTCAGCCTGACGGTGCCTCCGGCGAATAAAACGGCCGAAGCCGTCGCCAGAAAGGTGTTCGTCGGCACCAGCACTTCCCCGCCCGCCGCGTTCAAATAACGCATGGCGATCTCGATGGCGCTTGTGCCCGAGTTGACCGCAATGGCGTGGCGCACGCCGGTATAGGCGGCGAAGCGCTCCTCCAGCTCCTGCACTCGGCGGCCCTGGCTGAGTTCGCCCATCAGGAGGCTTTCTTCGATTCGCTTCAGGATTTCCGCCCGTTCGTCGTCCCCAAACCGGATTTTCAAAGGCGCAATGTTCATCTCCGCTCCCCTTTCCTTATCAATCGAATCACCAATCGAACACAACCGCTTTTCCCTTATAAGCGTTCCGGCCGTGTGCGGCCAAAACGGCCTCGACCGTTTCCGCGTGCACATGAACCGCGATCAGCCGCTCGCGCAGCGCCGGGCCTTCCTCCGCCAACAGGGCCAAAGCATCCGCCCGAACGTCGTACTGCTTCCAAGGCTCAACCGCCAGCCAGTCCGCGCCGGTCAAATCCAGCGCCGGAAACAAGGAATCGTCCGCGTCCTCCGGCACCTCCGCCGCCTGACTCTCCGATTCAAGGGAACCGGCTGCTTCCACCGAAGAAGACGCAAGCCGGATCACCGCCGCGTCCCCGAATCCGTCAAGTTCCTCCAGCCGCCGGACCACGCGGCTTGCTCCCCACTCCCGCAGGAAAGCGGCGGGAACCGGACCTGGCGCGCACACGGCGATCTCCTTTGCTTCCCGGTCCAGCAAACGCAGCAGCGTTACCCCCAGCAAGCCGCAGCCGTGCAGCACAACCGCCTCCTCCCCTTGCAGCTCCTGCACCGCGCACAGCGCGGCGGTCACCAGGGGAAAAAGCAAAGCGTCCGCCTTATCCAGGCCGGGCGGAAGAGGCACCAGCAGTTTTTTGCGGCAGCGGGCAACCGCTTCGGCCGACAGCCGGACGAATTTTTCATAAAGAGCCGGAAGCAGCAGCACGTCTCCCGGCCGGATGCCCGGCTCGGGAAAGTCCGCGCCCTTTTGCTCCACGACCGCCACGCTCGCATAGCCGTTCAGGTCCGCAAACGGCCCTTTTTCGGTCAGCTCCCGGAGCAGGCTTTGCTCCCTGTCCAAGCCCGTCAGCGTATGCACCACGCGAAGCAGGATTCCGTCCGCTCCGGGATCGGCGCAAAAAGGCGCCACGGCGGCTTCGGGCTTTCCCGAGGCGCCGGGCACCAATCGAATGTTTTCCAGCATAGGGTAGGATTCGCTCATGATTACTGGTACAGATGATCCGGGATCTCGACGCTCCGCCCGCCCGCGAACGGCGAGTGGAACTGGGGCAGCCAGCCGTGCACGGACAAACGGTTCTGCTTGTCGAACCCGGCGATCAGCATCCCTTTGCCGTCGTATTTGCCGAGCGTGATCCAGGTCCGGTGCCGGCGGTCGGGCAGCTCCCCGGTCAGATGCCGCATCCGGGCGGCAAACACCAGATAGCGCTCCAGGCTCATGGCAAGCTTTCCGTCCCGCTGGTAGATGCGCTCGATTTCCTGTCCTTTTTTGTCCAGATGCTCCGGTGCCGGAGTTTTGGCGGTTTTGAACCAGAAATCCTCCGCCTCCGTCGCTTTCCCGGCCAGTTCGTCGGTGAGCGCCCAGCTGTCCAGATGGAACAGCCGGCCCAGTTCCCTGCGGGTTAACCCTTGCGGCACGCAAAGAATCAGTTCGCCTTTGTCCCTCGCTTCGCGCATCTCTTCTTTCGTAAAATACGGCAGCTTCAGCTGAAACGGCCGGCCCAGGATATACTCGATCCCCATGGCCCGGTACCAGGCCTCGGTTTCCTGCCGGATGAATTCGGGCTCCAGCTCGTCTTCCGCGCCGTTTTCGGCAAACCGGTTCAGGTCCAGCCGGTGAATCACCTTTTCCTCGATCATGGAATGAATGGTATCCAGGGCGCTTTCGCGCAGCGCTTGCGTATCCGCCATTTTATCCGTTTCCTCCTCCAGGAATGATTCTGTGCCTTGCCGTATGTCGCCAGTTCGATTATTCCGGTTAATCGTTCCTTCGCTTCCACAGCCGTAAACGGCTTCTTCACAGCATTCGCAAAAGCTCGGGAACGACCTCCCCGACATCGCCAATGATCCCGTGCGTCGCTCTTCCGAATATCGGGGCGTCCGGATCGCGGTTGATGGCCACCACCGTCTCCGCTTTCCCGAACCCGACCTGATGCTGAATGGCGCCGGACACGCCGCAGGCGATGAGAAGCTTGGGGGCGACGGTTTTGCCCGTCAAGCCGATTTGCCGCGCCGGCTCAAGCCAGCCTTCCTCGACGAGACGCCGGGTGCCGCCAAGCTGGCCGCCAAGCTTGTCCGCCAGCACGCGGACGAGCTCCAGCCGGTCGCGGGATTCCACGCCCATGCCGGCCGTGACGACGATCTCCGCCTCTTCGATCCTGCCGCCGCCAGCGGCGCCGAGCAGCGGCTTCAGGGCTTCCAGCCGATAGACGGAAGACTCGGAAGCTGCGGCGTCCGGCCATTCCGTCACGATGGCGGGAGGGCCGGACGCCGGGACGGCGGGGGCAAATACGCCCGGCCGGACCGTCGCCATCTGCGGCCGGTGCCAGGGGGTTGCGATCCGGGCGATGCAGCTTCCGCTGAGGGCCGGCCGGGAAGCCAGCAGCCCGCCGGAGCGGTCCAGCTCGATGCCGATGCAGTCCGCCGTGAGGCCGGTTTCCAGCCGGGCCGCCAGCCGGGGGAACAGCGAACGGACATGAACCGTCGCCATGCCGAGCAAAACCGAAGGCCGATGAGCTGCCACGATCTCGGCAAGCAGACGGGCATAAACATCCTCATGCCAGCAAAACAAACCGGGGCGGTCCGCAACAAGCATTTCATCCATCCCGTAGGCCGCAAGCGCTTGGGCCGGCAAACGCGAGCCTTCGCCCAAAAGAACGGCTCGGACCGGCCATCCATGCTTTTGCTTCAAGCTGTTCCCGATGCCGGCCAGCTCCAGCGCCTCCGGGGGCAGCTGGCCTTCCCTCGCCTCCACGTAGAGGAGGATGCTCTCCTCCTCCGGCCGGACGCTATCGGTCCGCTTATGGAAAACTTCCGGCCGGTTGCCGCTCATCATGCTTGCCCTCCTTCCCTGCAATCCTGCGGATTTCCCCGAGCAGCTCCGTGAGCCCGCCGGGTTCCCTGCCGTATTCCACCGTCCGGCAGACGGTTTGCGGCCGGATTCGGCTTGTCTTGAGCACGACTGTCGCTGACCCCTTTATCCCTGCTTGCTCCTCCGAAAGCGGCAAGTCCGCGAGCGACCAGACCTCGACAGCAAAAAGACGGGCATTCGCCCGTCCGCCCACCGTGGGCTTGCGCGGCTCGTTAATCGGCCGGGTGACGCCAAGCAGCGCCGGGTATGGTAGGCGAAGCGTCAATTCCGCCTCCTCGGTTGTTTTGCGAACCGTCAGCTCCCGTTTGGCGGTGTCCACCTCCGTTATCGCAACCACTTGCGTCAGATGAGGCAGCGCCAAAAATTCGGCCAAAGCCGGGCCTACCTGCGCGGTATCACCGTCCATCGCCTGCTTGCCGGTAAAAAACAGATCGGCTCCGCCCAGCTTGCGGACCGCCGCCGCCAACGTACGGGAGGTGGCCAGGGTATCGGCACCGGCAAACGCCTTGTCCGTTAACAGCACCGCCCGGTCAATCCCGAAGGCGGCGAGCTCCCGCAAGTTTTTGGCGCAGGCGGGCGGGCCCATGGACAACAGGGTAACCGTTCCGCCTAACGACTCCTTTATCCGGAGCGCTTCCTCCACCGCGTGGAGATCGGCGGGGTTGTTGATCAGCCCGGCCTTTCCCCGGTCCGCGCCGGGGTCAGAAGGCTCCCAGGAGCGCTGCATATCGGGCACCTGCTTGACACACGCCACAATCCTCATAACCCGCCTCCTCTTTCCCGTTTACGCAATAATTTACGGCTGCCCCCGCCCGCTTCGACTGAATCCGGCAGGGCCGTTTTTTCATTTCCCTCCTTCCGGTAACTTCGATGCCAACCTCCACCACCGTTTCCCGGTTGAGCAGCCCCAACGAGATTTTGGCGCGCTGCTTGCGCAGATCGATTTTTTTGATCCATTCCTCCCGGTTAAACAGCGGCCCCGACTCCACGACCACCCCATCCTCGCGGCAGCAGACCTTTGAGTAGCCCAGAACCCCACTTTCATCCAAAACCCGCAGCAGGACCGCCATCTCTTCGTCGGGGATTTCCTGGTAGTACAATTCCTCCTGTTCGCGGTAAGAGGTGGAGCAGTACTGGCGGCTGGGATGCAAAACCTGAAAAACGGCGGGGATCTGCTTGAGCTGGTAGTACCGAGCTGCATTCATCCGGGTTTTGATCAGCACATACCCGGGAAAAAGCAGCTTTTCCACCGTGCGCACCACACCGTTTTTTCGTTCGGGAACTCTTCTTTTCGGAACCAGACATTCCATTCCCGGCGCAGGCATTCTCCGCAAAATCAGCTCCTTGATGACTTCCTCGCAGCCTGTCCGGACGTAAAGGGCGTACCACTTCATAGCAGCCTCCTCCCCTCGGAAACAAAAAAACAGCTTGTCAGCTGTCTTTTCCTGAAGTCTATGAATGTTCCTATTTTTGGGCATACCTTCCCCCTTTCATGCAGGAAAGCAGCCGCACTACCCGATCGTATCCTATGTCCTCTTCCAGTACGCCGTGAGCCGAAACATCGCCGGCGTAGCCAAAAGATTCTTGTTCAGCAGCTTGTCTTGCGACAAGAGCGGACAGGTTCTGGTTCTATCCTATTGCAAATGCCTTTTTCTGTCAATAACCCATAAGACAATTTACTATATCTCTATTTTCTAATAAATCTATATTTTTACTTTTTCCGCAAAAAAAAGCCGTCCGGCCCGAAGGTTGAACGGCTCTCTTGCTCGCCTGCCTATGCAGACTGCGAATTAGTACAGATGACATGCAACAAAGTGGCCGTCTTCCGCCGCTTTCAAAGGCGGCATTTCTTTGGCGCACACTTCCATCGCATGCGGGCAGCGGGTCCGGAACGGACATCCGCTCGGCGGATTCAGCGGGCTCGGAACTTCGCCCTCCAGAATAATCCGTTCGCGCGTGCGTTCGATTTCCGGGTCGGGAATCGGAATCGCGGAAAGCAGCGAAACGGTATAAGGATGGAGCGGTTTGGCATACAATTGCTCGGAGGTCGTAAGTTCGACCAGTTTGCCGAGGTACATAACGCCGATCCGGTCGGAAATGTGCTTGACCATCGCCAAGTCATGCGCGATGAACAAGTAGGTCAACCCGCGTTCCTTTTGCAGCTTCTGGAACAGGTTGATTACCTGCGCCTGTACCGAAACGTCCAAGGCGGAAATCGGTTCGTCCGCTACGATGAATTCCGGCTCAATCGCCAAGGCGCGGGCAATCCCGATCCGCTGGCGCTGGCCGCCGGAAAATTCGTGCGGAAACCGTCCTGCATGCTCCGGATTCAGACCGACCGCTTCCAGCAGATCGAAAACCCGCTGGCGGCGTTCTTCCCGGTTTTTGGCAAGACCGTGGATATCGATCCCTTCGGCAATGATATCGCCAACGGTCATTCTCGGGTTAAGCGAAGCATACGGGTCCTGGAAGACCATCTGCATGCTGCGCGTATAGTTGCGCTTCTCTTTGGCGCTCATGTTCTTGATGCTCTTGCCGTTGTAAACCACATCGCCGTCGGTGATGCCGTAAAGACCGATGATGGTTTTGCCGGCCGTGGATTTTCCGCAGCCGGATTCTCCGACGATGCCCAGCGTTTCGCCTTTCTTGACGCTGAACGTTATGCCGTCGACCGCCTTCAGCTTTTTGTTGCCGATATTGAAGTGCTTCTTCATATCGCGCACTTCAAGAATGAATTGTTCGGATTGTTCAGACATGGACTGCGCCTCCCCCATCGACAGGCTGCTCGACCTTGGGTGCATCCGGGTGGTTTAACCAGCATGCCGCGCGGTGATTGCCGCCGAGTTCAAATTTCTCCGGATCGTGTGCCATGCACACTTCCATGGCGTAAGGACAACGTTCGGCGAACGCGCATCCTTTGGGCGGGGCGAACAGATCGGGCGGCGTTCCGGGAATCGGAACAAGGTCGCTTTTGTTCTCCGCGTCGAGACGGGGAACGGAACGCAGAAGGCCCCAGGTGTACGGGTGGCGGGATTGGTAGAAGATTTCATCCACCGTGCCTTCTTCCACGATCTTGCCGGCGTACATGACGACGACGCGGTCGGCCATTTCCGCCACAACGCCAAGGTCGTGGGTAATCAGGATAATGGAGGCCTCGGTTTTTTCCTTGAGCTCCTGCATCAGATCAATGATTTGGGCTTGAATCGTTACGTCAAGCGCCGTGGTCGGTTCGTCCGCAATCAGAAGCTTCGGATTGCAGGCAAGCGCGATGGCGATCATAACCCGCTGACGCATCCCGCCGGACAATTCGTGGGGATACTGTTTCAGCCGGCCTTCCGGGTTGGAGATGCCGACGAGCTTCAGCATTTCCAGCGAACGTGCCAGCGCTTGCTGCTTCGTCATTTTCTGATGCTTGATCAGCGTTTCGGAAATTTGCTTGCCGACCGTCATGGTCGGGTTAAGCGAAGTCATCGGGTCCTGAAAAATCATGCCCATTTCGGAACCGCGCACTTTTTGCATTTGTTTCTCGGACAGCTTGGTGATCTCGGTCGAATCGTTGAACCGGATCGAGCCTTTCTTAATAAAGCTGGGGGGCGTCGGAACAAGGCGCATAATCGTTTGGGCCGTAACGGATTTTCCGCAGCCCGATTCGCCTACGATCGCCAGAACCTCCCCTTTATCCAAATGGAACGTCACACCGCGAACTGCCTGTACTTCCCCCGCATAGGTGCGGAAGGATACCGTCAGGTCGTTGACGTCCAGAATCCGTGTCTTCTCACTCATGTTCGGATCTCCTTCCTTATTTTCGGAGCTTCGGATCGAACGCGTCACGCAGGCCGTCGCCCAGCAGGTTGCAGCTGAGCAGGATCAGGCTGAAAATGACCGTCGGAATCAGCAAACGGTAAGGGTGGAACTGCAAAGCGTTGATGCCGTCGCTGATCAGCGCCCCGAGAGAAGCGAGCGGCGCTTTGATGCCGAGCCCGAGGAAGCTCAGGAACGCTTCGGCAAAGATAGCCGAAGGCACGACAAAGGTAATTTGTACGATGATGATGCCAAGCGCGTTGGGGATCAGGTGCTTGCGGATGATCCGCCAAGGGCTGGACCCGAGCGTACGGGCCGCAAGAACAAATTCCTGCTCTTTGATTTGCAGAACCTGGCCGCGCACAAGACGCGCCATGCCGACCCAGCCGGTGATCGAGTACGCGATGATAATCGTCGTCACGCCCGGTCCGAGGAACATGATCAGCAGGATGGAAATCAGCAGATACGGAATGGAGTAGATAATTTCCATGATACGCATCATGATGTCGTCAACGCGGCCGCCGAAATAAGCGGAAATCCCGCCGTAAAGGACGCCGATCACCAAGTCGACAAACGCGGCGACAACACCGATGAACAGAGAGATACGCGTGCCCCACCAAACCCGGGTCCACATGTCGCGGCCGAATTCGTCGGTGCCAAACCAGAAATTTTTATTCGGGCTTTGATCCACCGAGTTGTAATCCTGGAAATCATACGTATGGCTCGTCAGAAACGGGGCGACAATGGAAACAATGGCCAGCACAATCAGGATGACCAAGCCGCCCATGGCCATTTTATTCTTTTTCAATCTCCGCCAGGCGTCCTTCCAGTAGTTAAGCGCCGGACGAACAATTTTCTCATTTCCCAGCTGATCCCGGATGACCGGGGTAAACTGCGCTTTGGTGATCTCTTCCAAGCTTAATTCCTCCCCTTCGCAATCCGGATACGCGGATCAATCAAACCGTAGGCAATGTCAACAATAAACAAGGCTATCATAAGGAGCGCGGAGTAAAAGATCGTCAGCCCCGCGATCATCGTGTAGTCGTTGGAAGTGATGGACTGTACAAAAGCTTTGCCCAAGCCGGGAACGGCAAAAACCTGCTCGACAATCAGCGTGCCGGTAATCAGGTTGACCGTAATGGTGCCAAGCGTGGTAATAACGGGAAGAATGGCATTCCGGATCGTATGCTTCCAGATTGTCGTTCCTCTCGAAAGACCTTTCGCTTTGGCGGTCTTGATATAATCCTGGCTAAGTACGTCCAGCATGGAAGCGCGCATTAGACGGGCTAATATTGCGACTGTCCCGAATGACAAGGCAATCGCGGGCAGAACACGGTATTGCGGTCCTTCCCAGAGCCCCGGAGGCAAACCAAGTCCCGGAAGCCTAACGCCGACATAATAGGAAAGAAGCGGTCCAAGCACCATCGAAGGCACGGCAACGCCTACAACGGCGGTGAACATCGCGCCATAGTCCAGTCCTTTATTGTGATTCAATGCGGCTACAATACCAAGCGTCAAGCCGACAATAATGGCGATGATAAGAGCCCACATGCCAAGCTCCGCCGATGCGGTAATGCCTTGCGCGATTTTTTCGGTAACTTTCGTGGTCGGGAATTGATAGGAACGGCCCAAGTCGCCCTGAAGCACGTTGCCCAAGTATTTCACATATTGCTCCCACAAGGGTTTATCGAGGCCAAGCTGCTTCATTAGAATCTCTTTTGCTTCGTCTGACATTTTCAGAGAGGCTTCTCCGAAAGGATCGCCGGGCAAATTTTTCATTAAAAAGAAAACAGCCGTGATGATGATCCATAGTGTAATCACCATGTACATCAATCGGCGAAGGATGAACTTAATCATTAAGGCACCACCCGAATCGATTTTGTTTAGACCACCGCCCTTCCCCAGTAAAAAACGGGCCGTTCTTAAGGTGCGGGAACGGCCCCTCTTTTATGGTGCTATTCAGGCAAAAGTCCGGATTACTGGATATCGACGTATTTCAGTTCCCATTCCGAACCGAAGGTCGGGAATACAAGGCCTTTGACAGCCGGGTTCAGCGCATATACTTTCGTACGGAAGTACAGCGGACCAACAGGCATTTCCTGCATCAGGATCTTCTCGGCGTCAACAAGCATTTGCGTACGTTTTGCCAGATCGGTTTCGTTCTGGGCATCCGTAATCAGCTTGTCGTAATCGGCATTGGACCAGTCGGTTTCGTTGAAGTCGCTCTCCGTCGTCCACATGTCGAGGAACGTCATCGGGTCATTGTAGTCGGCGCCCCACAGAGCGATAACCACATCATAGTCCTTGTTGTGCTGACGTTCTACGCGCAGTTCGTGCGGAACCGGGTCGGCAATTGCTTTAACGCCGAGGTTTTGCTGCCATTGCGCCAGAATGAATTCAAGGGTTTTCTTCGCGCCTTCGGTGTCGTCGGCCAGGATTTTGATTTCCGGCAGAGCGCTCAGGCCGAGCTCGGCGAGACCTTCTTGCAGCAGCTTCTTGGCTTCTTCCGGATTGAACGCCGGCTGCGTGTCGCCAGCCGTCGTGCGGAAGTCGCCGCCGTTGCCGTCGGAGGTACCGATCGGAACGTGACCGGTGGAAGGAGCGGAGCCGTTCTTCAGAACGATGTCGATGTGCTGTTGACGGTTGATCGCCATCGTCAGAGCCGAGCGGATCTTCGCGTTTCCGAGGGCCGGAACGTTTTTCGTTTGGTACATCAGGTACGCGTTCGTGAGCTCGCGTTTGATTTGCTCATCCGGCTTGCCTTTGTACTTCTGAACGAAGTCGCCGGCAAGGTCGGTCAGGTCGGCTTGTTTGGTTTCGTACAGGTTGACGGCCGTCGCGCGGTCTTTAACAATGTTGATGACAACTTTGTCAAGCTTCACGTTGGCGGCGTCCCAATAGCCCGGGTTTTTCTCGAATACGAGCTGCTGGTCGTGTTTCCATTCTTTCAGAATGAAAGGACCGGCGCCGATAACTTTGTCGGGGTCTTTACCGTATTCAACGCCCGTGGATTCAACCAGTTCCTGCTTTTGCGGGAAGAAGAGCGGGAAGGCCAGCTGCTGGGTGAACCAGGCAATCGGGCGCTCCAGCGTGATTTCAAGCGTCTTTTCGTCGAGAGCCTTAACGCCCATGGCGTCTTTGGCCGCTTCGATAGCAGCGGTATCGGCCGGATCGGTTTTCATGACCGCGTCGCCGCCCTTAACCCATGCCATCATGAAGCCGTATTGCGCTTGCGTATTGGGGTCAACCGTGCGTTGGAACGCTTCGACGAAGTTCGCTGCCGTTACCGGCGAGCCGTCGGAGAACGTGATTCCGTCGCGCAGCTTGATCGTGTAGGTCAGGCCGTCTTCGGAGACTTGCGGAAGCTCGGCGGCGAGGCCCGGTTGGGGCTGGCCGTCTTTGTCCAGACGATACAGACCTTCGTTCAAGGCGTTGATCATGGTGAAAGCGGCGTTGGTGGTCGCTTTCGAGCTGTCAAGATCGGGCGGTTCAGCGCTGTACAGAATGGTGATCTGCTTGTTGCCCGTTGCGGGCGCTTCGCTGGCCGCAGTGCCGTCCGTCGCGCTAGGGCTTCCGGAAGGAGACGTGGAGCCTTCTGCTTCTTTGTCGTTGCTGCATCCTGCTACTACTCCGCCGATCAAAGCGACGGCAGCGGCAGAAGTCCAAAGCTTCTTCATCTTCATAAAAAGCCTCCCCAATAATGATATGGTTTCTCTAGTACAAGACTACAACAAGCTGTCCCCGACTAATAAACTTACCCATAAGAAGTTCGAAGTGAAACAAGCAAACTTTCCATGTGAGATTATCTGCCGTGAATCGCTTGTTTTCATCTGCAACTTGTTACCCATTATACAACCATTGGTTAATAAAATCTACGACTTTGTAGTATTAATATTTTTTTACGTACCATTAATAATATTAATCTAAGTAGAGCTGTCACGCGGCAAAGCGTAAAACCGGCAAACACGGCTCTATCTTTCTTCCCCGTCCCGCTCCGCCGCTTCAAGCAGCGCAGCCACAAGATCGGTTGCCGGAGTCGGGATGCCGTGCGTTCTTCCCCCGCGCTGGACGGCCCCGCCGATCCAGTTGTTTTCCGTTTTTCTTCCCGCTTCGAGGTCCTGCAGCATAGATGAGCGGTTGGTCGCCGTTTGCCGGCAGAGCTCCACCGTCTTCGCAAAATGATCCGCCGGGAGCGGCCTCCCCTCCGCTTCCGCCACCAGGGCCGCTTCCTCGTGAAGGCGGGCCATAAGTCCCAGCCGGGCTTCCGTTTCCGGCAGCGCGCCGTTCGGCAGCCGCAGCAAAGCCGTCAGCGGATTAATGACTGCGTTCATCGCCAGCTTCTCCCACACGGCTTGCCCGATACCGCTTTCGCAATGGGCGGACAGGCCGGCATTCTTCATTAGAAGAGCCAATTCTTCACCGGCTTTTCTCCAGCCGCCCTCCTCTTCCGCTGCTTCAAAGGCCGGACCGATCCGGGTAACGCCCTCTCCCGCGTGGTATACTTCCCATGGCGACAGCTTCCGCGCCCCCTCCGTCGTCACCGCTATCCAGAGCCTGCCGGCGGGAAGCCCTTTTTTCAGCAAATCCAGATGTCCGATGCCGTTTTGGAAGCATAAAATCCGCGTTTCGGGCCCTGCGGCCGCTTCCAGCCGGCGCAAAAGCAACTCGGAAATATCGGTCTGTTTCACGCAAAGAAAGATCCATTCCGGCGTTTCTGCGGGTGATTTATCTTCTTCTGTCAGCTTAACTGCCGTCAAATGGCGAATTTCTCCTATCCCGTCCCGACCGGCAAGCCGGATGCCGTTCTTTTTCAGGAGAGCGGCCTGCGCACCGCTGCGGGGGCGAAGCACCACGCTCGCCCGCCCGGCCAGCTTGGCTGCAAGCAGCATGCCGAGCGAACCGGCTCCGACAATGTGAATCCGCATGCTGCCGACCGCCGCCTTTCATTCTCGCTTTTTTCCTTCTATATTATAGTGGACAGTCTCTTTTCTCTTCAACGGCAAAAAAAGCCGGGGCTCGCAATCCGCTCCTCCGGCTCTTGTCCGCGTTTCCTTATTCGATTCGTTCCAGGTTGCCGTTCGCGTCCATTTTGAACCGCGATTTGCTTTCTTCTTCCTCTTCGCCGAGAAACGCCAGCTTTCTGGCCCGGTCCATAATCTGCAGCAGCGCTTTATAGTCGTCATTGACGGTCCGGTAGTCCGTTTCGGCATGGTTGACCAGCCGGTCCAGGTTCTCGTTTTCCTCTCTCAGCCGCTGCAGCTCCTGGCGGTTTTCCTGAAGCTCCCGTTCAAGCTGCTTGGCCTGCCGGGTCAGCTCCTGAAAGGCCGATTTCCAGTGCCGGAGAAAGCGAATGACCGAATCGACCGAAATCCCGTCCTCGCTCATTATTTCGCCCCGCTGAAGCGAAGGCTCCGAGCCTTCCAGGCCCGCCAGCGCGCTTACGGCAGCGCCGCCGCTTTTCCGGCTGTGGCTTCTTTTTTGCCGCTGGGCTTTCGCGATTTGAATAGCCGCTTCATATTTTTTACGGACGAAGCTGTTCCAGCGGAACCCGCAAGCCGCGGATGTCCGTCCGATTTTTTCGCCGACTTCCTCAAATGCAGTAAGCTGCGTGCTTCCTTCCCGGATATGGCGGAGGGTCACCTCCGCCAGAATGAGATCGTCTTCATCTGTCCATGCGTCTTGTCTAACAGCCGACATATCTTTATTCCTCCTACGCTTTATAATGGCCTGCCGCCAAGCGGGGTCAGGGCATAACTCTGCCGTTTGTTTATCTGTATGCCTGTGGTAGAGTTCATAGAATCTATTTGTTACTATCCGGTATAACCAAATTCTTCGTTCCTCATACGTCCGCTCCGAACGGAAAAGCCTTTTCGGAAAGGGAAATCCGGCAAAAGTGCATTCAGCCCGCCCTCCCGTTTCGGCTTGCAACTATGCTATAATATAATTCGTCTCTTTTCCGAAGACGGCGCTATCAAGCCCAGAGACGACTAACCAAAAGGAGACCATCCATTGAAAAAACATGTGAAACGAACGATGCTTCTCTCTCTTGCCGCCACGGCGCTGCTTGCCGCAACGGCATGCACCGATAACAGCAAAGCAAAGGAAGAAACGCTTGCCGCTCTGGCGAAGCAGAGCGAAATGAAGCAATACGCATTCTCCGGAGAAGCCGATTTGAACGTGGGATTCGCACCGGCCGCCGAGGGAAGCAACCCGGCAACCGGCGATCTGCTGGCCATGTTCGGCAACAGCAAAATAATTTGGGAAGGGCTTTCCGCCGCCGATCCGCTGCGTGTCGAAGCGGAATTCAAGCTGGCGCCGGGCGGGTCGTCCGCCTCGTTCACCCTCCCGGTTCTTTTTAAAGACGATCTCATTTATATGAGCATTCCCTTGCTGAACAAAAAAGATGAGTATTTTTCCTTTGATATGAAAAAGCTCGCACCGGAAGGCCAAAGTCCGGCCCTAAGCACGTCGGGGCTGAAAAATGTAAACCAGGCCGTATCCAATTCGCTGCAAACGCTGCTCGGCGACCTGGAGGAAAAATGGTTCCGCGAGCAAAAGGAGAAGGTGACGTTAAAAGACGGCACCGAAGGGCGCGTCATTCGGATGGAGATCACCGAGAAAAACCGGGAAGCGGTCCAGAATACGATCCAGGCAAAGCTTCCTGAAATCGCGGACAGCCTGTCCAAGGACGGCTTGCTCTCAAGCTCGCAAGCGGAAAGCTTCAAAGCGGCGGCGCAGGCATCCTTTCAGGTGACCGGAGGTTCGTTTGAGCTTGCGCTGGACGATCAGGGCTTTATCCGCATTCAAACGATCGATGTGCAGTATACCGGCTCCGCGGATGCGGCGGAAAGCCGTCATATCCGGTACACTCAAACGTTTCATGCCATCAACGAGGCACCGGCCTTCCGGAAAGACACCCCCAAAAATGTCCGCCCGTTTGAAGAGGTGCTGGAGCTGCTGACCGCCGGCGCAGCCAAGAAGTAAAACGGCCGTGAAACGCAGCCGGATGTTTCGCGCTTCCGGGCGGCTCTCCGGCAGTCATTTTTGGAGCCAAGCCGCGATAGGTTAGGAAAGGGACAAATCCAGCCGAGGGGGTGCCCGTGTGGCAAAAGCGGCAAGGAGGCTGCTTGCGGCCTATCTGAGTTTGTATCTGATCCTGGCGGGTTCGTCGCCCGCCTATTCCGAACGGAGCATGGAGGAAACCCGCGCGCTGCTCCAAAAAAGCCTGACCGTCGCCCAGATTGACGAAGAAATCGGAAGAATCACCAAAGAGCAAACGGCGGTCGGCCTGAAAATCGCCAGAAGCAAAGCGGACATGACGGCCCAAGAAGAAAAGCTCGGCGAAACCCGCGAACGGCTGGGCAAAGTGCTGCGCTCCTATTACAAGGGCGAACGCGCCGGGTTGTGGCTGGCCGTATTCAAAACCGGTTCCTTCTCCCGCCTTTTGTCCGTCTACCGGTACATGGCTTACATTACGCGAAGCGACAATACCGCCATGGATTTGTACAAGAAGGAATACGACGAGCTCCGCAGCAGCCGGGAGCAGCTGGAGAACACGATGAACGAGCTGGCTTCCCTCAAAAACGATTTCCTCCTCCAGCGGGAACGCATGACCGGCCTCCAGAAGGAAATCGATCAGGCGCTCGCCGATTACCCGGATACGGCCGATTTGCTCGCGCAGCAAATGGATGAGCTCAAGCAGGATTGGCAGGAGCGCGGATTGCCCTTGTTTCGCCAGTATTTTAACGCCATGGCCGATTCGATGCAGAAGCTGCCCGGGGAGATCGTCGCGGACAAGGAGAACCGCTTTTTGTCCGGGAATGCCTTGACCATCCGCGACACCGACCTTACCCGCCTGCTCAAAAAAGACAAACCCGAGCTCTCCAATTTGACGCTGACCTTCTCGGACAACCGGTTCCGCGCGGAAAGCGTGGAAGACGACGTGTTTGCCACCATTGTCGGGTATTATACGGTGGAGGAAGAGCCCAACCGGCTCCAGTTCCATGTGGAGTCGTTGGAATACAACGGCTTTCCGCTGGACGATACGACGTGCCGGACGCTCGAGCGGGACTACGACCTCAGCTTCACGCCCAGTCTCGTCGTCTCCATGCTGCGGGCCAAGGAAGTCTCGCTCGACGACGGCAAGCTGACCATCAAGTTCTCCATCCGGTTTTAAAAGACGGGAAGCCGGGACAATGGAGCATCCGGCGCCAAACGAAAAAGAGCAAGCTTCGGGCATGGTTGCCTGAATGCTTGCTCTTTTTGCGGTTTTCATATGGGGGAAGGAAACAGGCTAATCCGCTGCCTCCGCGACCGCCTCGAGATAACCCCGAAGGTCAAGCGCGCCGCTGGCTAGGGAGAACGCCGCCTGAGCTGTACGCTCGTTGCGCTCCTCCTCTTCCGCTGTAAAGGGCAGCACTTTGCCGTGCCGCACGAGCCAGGTAAACGAAGCGTACTTCTCTTCCTGGAGCAAGGATGTGTCGGAGTATCCCGAAAGAAGTGCGGGAAGACGGCGGGAAAGCGTCCACTGCCGCTCCAGGAGACCGGGGTCCGTTACTTTGCGCACCCATTCCATGGCGGCCGCGGAGTTTTCGCTTTGGGCGGACATGGCGTAGCTTCTCCCCTTCAGCCAGGAGCCAACGACGTCGCCGCCGGCCGTTAGGGGCAGCGAAGCCAGCTTCAAATCCTCATGCAAATTCGCCTCATAGGCGGAAACCGTCGTTACCATAGCGGCCAGCTTGCCCTGCCGCAGCTTCTCCCAGGGGTCCCAGCGGTCGGAGCGGGCGGGGTAGTTCTTGGCGTACTGCATCGGGTCCCAGGTTTTGGACTGAGGTACCAAAAACTCGCCGAACTCCTGCAGCACGTCGGGAACACCGGCATCCGCAAAAGGCGGACGCTCCGCGTCCGGAAGCTCCTCCGCAAAAGCCGAATAAAGCGACAAAGCCGCATAATAATCCGCTGCGTCAAAATAAATTCCATAGGAATCGGCTTCCGGCTTCATAAAGGCCCGGTTCCATTCCAGCAGCTCCTGACGGTTGGAGGGTGCGGCGGTCCACTGCTGCTCCAGCGCTTTCTTCTCATTCCAGACCAGGATATAAGGATCTACATCCTTGGGCACGCCCCACAAAAACCCGTTCCATTTGACCTGCTCCAGCGCGGAGGGCACATATTCCGATTGGGTGTCGGTGGTGAAGTACTCGCTTACGGGCGCAAGAAAACCGAGGGCGGCAAACTCCTGAAGCCAGCCGTTCTCCAGCAGCATCAAATCCGGTGCCTCGCCCATCTGCGAGGCTTTTTTGAGCTGGCCGTACTGTTCGCTAGGCGCCGTATTGGCAAGCGTCACCTTCACATTCCGGTGCTCTGCCATGAAGTCGTCGCTCAAGCTCTGCAGAAGGGCGAATTCATTCTCCGTCAGGGAAACGGAAACCGTCAGCTCCGTCTCGGCTTCCCCTTCTTCGTCGGCTCCCGGCTTGTCCACCTGATTGCTCTCAGGACCCGCCACCCGGACAGGATTGCTCTCCGTTGCGCTCATAAAAGGAATAAACAGCAAAATCGCAAGCACCAGAATCGTAACCGTCGCGAACAGGCTTCTTCTTCGGTTCAAGCAAATGACTCTCCTTTGTCGCGGTGTTGCCCCTCTCCCGTTCTTCTCTCTGCCCCTATCATAGCAGAAAACAACCCGGCGAGGCGAACCAATTGCGGTCCTGAATATAGCAAACGCCCGGTCGGAGAGACCGGGCGAAAGCCGGGATGGGAACGGCTGCGCACTACAGCAAATCCGCCGCCAGCTGGGCAAGGTTGGAGCGTTCGCCTTTTTCCAGGGTGATGTGGCCGCTCACGGCCTGATCCTTAAACCGCTCCACGACATGAGTCAAGCCGTTGCTGGAAGCGTCCAGGTACGGATGGTCGATCTGCGCGGGGTCGCCCAGAAGCACGATTTTGCTGCCTTCGCCCACACGGGAGACGATGGTTTTCACCTCATGGCGCGAAAGGTTTTGCGCTTCGTCGATAATGATGAACTGCCCCGGTATGGACCGCCCGCGGATATAAGTCAAGGCTTCAACCTGGATGCTCCCCATGCCGGCGAGAATTTTATCGATGTCCCCCGCCTTTTTGGTGTCGAACAGATACTCCAGGTTGTCGTAAATCGGCTGCATCCACGGCCGCAGCTTCTCGTCCTTTTCGCCCGGCAGATACCCGATGTCCTTGCCCATCGGCACCACCGGACGGGCGATGAGCAGCTTTTTGTACTTGTGCTCATCCTCGGTTTTAAGCAGCCCGGCGGCCAGCGTGAGCAGGGTCTTGCCGGTGCCCGCTTTGCCGGTGAGCGTCACCAGCGGAATATCGTCATTCAGCAGCAGCTCCAGCGCCATCCGCTGTTGGGCGTTCCGGGCGCTGATGCCCCATACCGCTTCGCTGCTTGTATAAAGAGGCTCCAGCCGCTTGGCTTCGCGGTCCGCTTTCACCAGGGCGGATTTCGTCGTTCCCAGTTCATCCTTCAAGATAACGAACTCATGCGGCTGAAGACGCGTGCGAAGCCCGAGCGTAGCAACGTCCAAGCGGCGGTTCGAATAAAATTCGTCGATTACCGAAGGATGCACCGTCAGCGTCACACAGCCGGTGTACATATCGGAGGCCGGTACCAGATGGTCCGACAAATAATCCTCCGAACGGATGCCCAGCACATCCGCCTTCACCCGGACGAGGGTGTCCTTGCTGACCAGAATGACCGGACGCGGCTCCGGCTTTGCTTTTTCCTCCAAATGATAATTGAGGGCGACGGCCAGGATCAGATTGTCGTTGGACATTTCGCTGAAGGTTTCCTGCAATTTCTGAAAGCTCTTGTGGTTCAGCTCCACCTTCAGCGTCCCTCCGCCTTCCAGCGGGACGCCGTCGTGGAGCTTGCCGTCCGAACGGAAGCCGTCCAGCAGGCGGGACACCCGGCGGGCATTGCGGCCGATTTCGTCAGCCAGCCGTTTTTTGGAGTCCACCTCCTGAAGTACCGCCGCAGGCAGCACCACCTCGTTGTCTTCAAAAGCAAACAACGCATGGGGGTCATGCAGAAGAACATTCGTATCCAGCACAAAGATTTTCTTCATCCCAACCACTCCCGTCGTTTGATACATAGAAATCGTTCCGGCGGTCCAAGCTAAGGGAAACCGGTAAAAGAAAGGAAGATTTCGATGAGAGCGATTTTGATCCCCTTGGCCGTTATCCTTCTCCTCAGCGCCTGCGGCGGCGGTCAAACCCCGCGCGAGGGGATGCAGGAGGCCGGGCAGCAGGCCGGGCAAACGGCCCAGCAAGCCGCCAATGAAGGAATGCGGATTCTGGATGATGCCGCCTCCGGCGGCGAATCCCAGTCCGGACAGGATGCCAACAGCAAAGCGTCCCATCTGGCGGCGATTGCGAAGGGCAATCCCCAGGTAAAAGACGTCTACTGCCTGACGCTCGGCAATTTGGCCATTGTAGCGCTTGACGTTGCCCCGGACCTGGAGCGTTCGCGCGTCGACAGCATTAAATATTCCGTGGCGGAAGCGCTGAAAAAGGACCCGGACGGCGCCAATGCACTGGTGACGGCCGACCTCGATCTGACCCAAAACATCCGGGACATCAGCCGCAAAGTCCAGAACGGACAGCCGCTCTACGCGTTTACCAGCGAGCTCGGCGACATTCTCGGCCGGCTGATTCCCCAGCTGCCCCGCGATACCGCGCAGCAAGAGGGCGACGCCGGGCTTCCGCAGCAGCCGGGAGCGAACGCGCGGTAACCCCTCGCGGAAGAAAAGCCTGCAAGCAGCAAAGCCTAGCTCCGCAGGGACGGAGCTAGGCTTTGGTCATGGCGTCGAAGACTTGCACGTCCAGCTTGTCGGCGGCGCGCTTGTCGTAAATTTTCTCGTATTCCGGCTGCGCGGTAATCCGTGCGCCGTAAAACATACCGTCGCGGACTTCTTCGATCTCCAGATCGAAGCAGGTCAATTCCATGGGCGGGCCCTCCAGCGGATCGGCCGATACCCGCGCGGAGCCATAGAGCACATTTACCGTGCCCTCTCCGAAAAACGTCAAGGTTGCGCCGGGATTGGCCTTCAAATTCGCGACAATCGCGGATTTGGCATCCACGGCAAAGCGGACCCGGGACGGAACGGCCGCATACATCCACGAGATCGCGCTCGTGTGCGGAGTACCTCTCTTCGCATCGACAGTGGACAGCAATACCAGCTTTTCTTTCTGCAGCAGGGAAAACAAACGCTCGGATAAAACGGAGCCTTGTTGGGTCATAGGCTTGGTTTCCTCCTCGTGTAGGGAAGTGGCCTGCACGGATAGTATACCACAGGTGGACAAATCGGAACCAGCGCGGCATTCGCCCCTCTTTGTCTTACGACTTGCTCTCTGTATTCCTATGACGCCCGGAGACGGGTCATGATCAATCAAAAAACCGGCAGGCCCCGCGGGGCGCTACCGGTTTTTATACCGCCAATCAGGATTCCTGCATTTTCCGGTGCTTGTCGGCGCGTGCGCGCTCGTTTTTGTCGAGCAGCTTTTTGCGCATGCGGATCGATTTCGGCGTAATTTCGCAGTATTCGTCGTCGTTCAGATACTCCAGTGCCTGCTCCAGGCTGTACAAACGCGGCACCTTCATCGTCACCGTGCCCTCCTTTGTCGCGGAACGGACGTTGGTCAGCTGCTTTTCCTTGCAGATGTTGACGATGATGTCATTGTCGCGCGTATGCTCGCCGACAATCATGCCTTCATAAACCTCCGTGCCGGGCTGGACGAACAGAATGCCGCGGTCTTCCACGGAAAGCATGCCGTAGAGCGTGGAAACGCCGGATTCGCTCGCCACGAGCACGCCCTGGTGACGGCCGCCGACATTTCCGCCCTGATAAGGACCGTAGCTGTCAAAGGCATGGTTCATGATGCCGTAACCGCGGGTTTGCGTCAGAAAATGCGTCCGGTATCCGATCAGGCCGCGCGCCGGAATCAGGAATTCCAGCCGGACCTGCCCGTTGCCGTTATTGATCATGTTCACCATTTCGGCCCGGCGGGTGCCCAGGCTCTCCATAACGGCGCCCATGCTGTCCTCCGGCACATCGATGATCAGGCGCTCCAGCGGCTCCATCTTCTGGCCGTCGATCTCTTTGACGATGACCTCCGGCTTGGAGACTTGAAGTTCATAGCCTTCCCGTCTCATGTTTTCGATCAGGATGCCCAGGTGAAGCTCGCCCCGTCCCGAAACGATGAACGCGTCGGGGCTGTCCGTTTCCTCTACGCGCAGGCTGACGTCCGTTTCCAGCTCGTTCATCAGGCGCTCGCGCAGCTTGCGGGAGGTAATCCACTTGCCTTCGCGGCCCGCAAAGGGGCTGTTGTTGACCAGAAACGTCATCTGCATGGTCGGCTCGTCAATCTTGAGCACCGGCAGCGCTTCGGGATTGGTCGGGTCGGCAATCGTTTCGCCGATGTTGATGTCCTTGATCCCGGACACGGCCACGATGTCGCCGGCGGCCGCTTCTTCAATCTCGATGCGCTTCAGGCCCTGGAAGCCGAGCAGCTTGTCGATTCTGGCCTGCTTGATTCCGCCCTCGCGGGTCATGACGGCCACTGTTTGCCCTTGCCGGATCGTCCCGCGGTTGATGCGCCCGATGGCGATACGGCCCTGATACTCGTTATAGTCCATCAGCGTGACGAGAAACTGAAGCGGCTCTACCGGGTTTTCGGTCGGAGCCGGGATGCGCTCCACAATCGTATCGTAAAGGTCTTCCATAGTCGTTCCAAGGTTGTCCGAATCAAGACCGGAGATGCCTTGAAGCGCCGAAGCGTAAACAACCGGGAATTCCAGCTGCTCGTCGTTGGCCTCCAGCTCGATGAACAAATCCAGCACCTCGTCCACCACTTCGGCGGGACGGGCGTTCGGCCGGTCGATCTTGTTGACAACGACGATCGGCTTCAGGTTTTGCTCCAGCGCTTTGCGCAAAACAAACTTCGTCTGCGGCATGCAGCCTTCGAAGGCGTCGACAACCAGCAGCACACCGTCTACCATCTTCATAATCCGCTCCACTTCCCCGCCGAAGTCGGCGTGGCCCGGAGTGTCGACAATGTTGATCAGGTAGTCTTTATAGTGAATCGCGGTGTTCTTCGCCAGGATCGTAATGCCCCGTTCCCGTTCCAGATCGTTGGAATCGAGCGCCCGTTCCTGCACATGCTCGTTTTCCCGGAACGTCCCGGATTGCTGCAAAAGCTTGTCCACCAGGGTCGTCTTGCCGTGGTCAACGTGGGCGATGATGGCGATGTTGCGTATTTTATCCCTAGCTTGCATGCGGTTTAAAATCCTTTCTATGATGGGAATAGCCACAAAAGAAGCGCCGGATATCCGACGCTTGTACATTACATAATATTGTATCGGATTCCGTATGAAAACGCAACTCTCATTTTCATGGAAGCCGTCGGGCGAAGCCCGCAGCGGGGCTCCTAGTTCCGGCTCCAGCGGAGGATCAAAACCGTCAAGGCCGCAGCCAAAAACAGAAAAGCGAAGAAGACCACGTTCAGGGTCAGCAGCACCAGCAGGAAAAGCACCACGGAAAGCGCCGCCAGAATGATTCCGGCCGGGTTTACCCAGGAAGGAACCGTTTCCCTTCCTCGGGAAAAATAGGCCCATTCGTAAAGCCCCGCGCCGATGCCGAACACAAAAAGGGGCCAAAGGTACGCCATCGAATGCCAGCCGAACAACCCGCCATACAGAAAAAGCAGCGAATAAACAATCAGAATGCCTCCGGGGAGCAGCACCGCCGCCGGCCACCCTCTGCGGAAATAGGCGGCGTGTGCGGCCAAGCCCGCCGCCAGCAGAAGAAGCGGCCAAAGCAGCTTCAGCAGGAAGGCGATAACGCCGAGTTTTCCAAGCAAAAGGAACAGGGCGGCCGCAGCAATCCACAGCACCGCCGGCACTTGTTTCGTCTTCATGTCCAAACAGCCTCCAAACGCCTGACAGCATACGATCCGATAACGATACTCTCTCAGTTTAGCGGAAACCTCGGGCAAAGGCTAGTGTTCCCGGCGCGGTCAAAGGCCCGGCGGTTACGAAAGCAAACGAAACGGCCCCAGTCCGATGAAATGCTCAGCCAAGGCCGCTTCATTCATTTTTTGGAAAAAGAAAAGCTTGCGAAGAGGAGGACAAAGGGAATGGCGGCGGGTTTACGCCCTGATTGTCTCTCCCCTTCCGGCTCATTTTCTTTCGGCGGGGGCCGGAGTCAGCCGCTTGTACAGCAGCCCGCCGAGAAAGACGAGGGCGGCGGCCATATAGGGAATGGAGTGGGACAGCCCGGCAAACCCGTCAAAGCGGGAAAGCCCGGGGTCGGTGAGCGCCATTTCGCCCGCCGTATAGCCGAGAATCCCCGCTCCCAGATAGATCAAGAAGGGAAACCGGGCAAGAAGCCGCATGACGACGGTGCTGCCCCAAATGATCAGCGGAATGCTCAAGCCGATCCCCAAAATGACGACCTGCAGGTTGTCTCCCGCCGCCGCGGCTACTGCCAGCACATTATCCAGGCTCATGACCAGATCCGCCAAAATAATGGTTCCGACCGCTTTGCCCAGCGTCGCGGATTCCCGGACCGCGTTATGCCCGTCGTCGCTCACCAGCAGCTTGACCGCAATATAAAGAAGCAGGACCGCCCCGGCTGTTTTGATAAAGGGATACGAAAGGAGCACCACGGCGATGCCGGTCAGCACAATCCGCAGACCGATCGCTCCGGCTGCCCCCCACCACACCGCCTTGCGCTGCTGCTCCGGGGGCAGGTTACGGCTCGCCATGGCGATCACCAGCGCATTGTCCCCGCTCAGAACGACATTGATCAGAAGAATTTGCAGAAAAAGCAAGAGCCAGTCCGTCATGCTTTCGTTCGCTCCCTCCCTGCGTATACCGCACTCCGGCCGGGTAATAAATGCTGAAGTCTTGCGTATCCACAACTATGAAAGAGGTGTTTCTCATGACTGCGCTCACCGAAGAACAAATTGCCGTTTACCTGGGCAAGCTCGACGGCTGGGATTATGAAGGCGGGCGGTTGACCCGAACCTTCTCTTGCCCGGCCTACGCCAAGGGGCTCGACCTCGCGTCCCGGATCGGGAGCCTGGCGGAGGAGGAAGCGCATTATCCCGAGCTGCTCCTTCGCCGCGATACGCTGACCGTCTCCTTGTCCACCCCCGGCGAGAGCGGAGTTACCGGCAAAGATTTTTTGCTCGCCGAACGGATCGACGGCCTTGCCGGTTCCCTTTGTTAACGGCTCCGCCGGACAACCCCGCGCTCTTGCTTAAACGTATTCCCCTTTGATCAAAAGTATTCGTCGAACTTGTCTTCCTCCTGCTCCCGGATATACTGCCGGACCGCAGCCGCAGCCGCCTGCTCTTCCAGCTCGGGAAGCCAGTCCAGCGCTTTTTCGATCCGCAGGACGTGGGCCAGACTCGGACTGGTTGCGGGGGATTTCGGCACAAACAGCGTGCAGCAATCCTCGTAGGGCAAAATGGAAATATCGTACGTTCCGATCTTTTCCGCCTGCCGGATGATGTCGTTTTTGTCGCTCATGATCAATGGGCGCAGCAGCGGAAGATTGGTGCCGTGGCCGATCACGTGCAGGCTTGGCAGCGTCTGGCTCGCCACCTGGCCCAGGCTCTCGCCGGTCACGATGGCGCCGGCGCTGCGAAATGCGGCCAGCTTCTCCGCAATGCGGAACATGGACCGGCGCATAAGCGTGATCAGAAGCGAGTCGTTCCCGCTTTGATTCAATCGGGTCTGGATTTCCGTAAACGGCACCATGTGCAGAACAATACGGTCGGGCGAATAGAGTGCAAGCTTGCGCGTCAGATCGACAACCTTTTGCTGCGCCCGTTCGCTGGTGTACGGAAAGCTGTGAAAATGCACCCCTTCGATCTCCAGCCCCCGCTTCATCGCCAGCCAGCCGGCGACGGGGCTGTCAATCCCCCCGGACAGCATCAGCATGGCTTTGCCGTTGCTCCCCACCGGATAGCCGCCTGTTCCGGGAACGGAATCGGAGAAGACAAACGCCTCTCCGGTGCGGATATCGATTTTGAGCTCCATTTCCGGGCGGTGCACGTCCACCTTCAGCCTTCCGTCTTCGTTTCGCAGCAGGTAGCCGCCCACCAGATGACCCAGCTCATGCGAGGTATGCGGAAACCGCTTGTCGCCCCGTTTGGCCGAAACCTTGAAGGTACGCGGAAACGGGTCGCGTCCGCGCAGCCAAAGCAGCGCTTTCTCGCGGATGTCGTCCAGCTCCGGTTTTGCGATAAAAGCCGGGCTGTAAGAGACAAGCCCGAATATCCGGTCCAGCCCCGCCGCGATCGCGTCATAGGGCTCGCCGTTCAATACAATGTAGAGCCGCCCGTATTCTTCATGGACGGCCGCTTTTGGATACGGCGTCAGGAGCCCGGCGATCTGCCGGGCGATTTTTTGTTCAAACCGGCGGCGGTTTCGGCCTTTCAGCGTCAGTTCCCCCAACCGGACAATAATAGCCTCCGGCTGCATGTCATCAACCCCGATCTTCTATAGAATCAAGCCCGGTCAGTTTCTCCGCAGGCGGACAAACGCACGCTCCAGCTCGGCCGCCAGCCGGTCCATGTCGGCCTCCGTCTGCTCGTCGGAGAAACTGACCCGGAGTCCGTTTTTGGCCCGTTCCGCGTCCATGCCCATCGCCAGCAAAACCCGGCTCGGCTCCACCGAGCCGGACGCGCAGGCGGAACGGGTCGACACGTAGATGCCGGCTTCCTCCAGCGCATGAACGAGAACCTCCGAGCGGGTGCCCTCGATAGTGAAATGCACAATATGCGGCGCCATGTCCTTCTCTTCCGCGCTGCCGGTTACCCGTACCTGCGGCATACCGGCCAAGGCAGCGACCAGCCTCCTGCGCAGGCGGGCAAGCTTCTCGCAGGCCGAGGGGCGTGCCTCCTCCGCCATTCGGCATGCTTTCGCCATGCCGACAATGAGCGGGACGTTTTCCGTCCCTGAGCGCATGCCGCGCTCCTGCCCGCCGCCCGCCACCAGCGGCTCCAGCACCAGTCCGTCGCGCACGTAAAGGACGCCGGCTCCTTTGGGCCCCCGGATTTTGTGGGCCGACAAGCTGAGCAGGTCGGCTCCGATCCGCCCGGGGTCCACCTCCAGCTTGCCGAAAGCCTGAACGGCGTCGACATGAAACAGGATGCGCGGATGGGCCTTCAGCAGCCGGCCCGCCTCCGCGACCGGCTGAATCCGTCCGGTTTCGCTGTTAACCATCATCAGGCTGACGAGAAACGTATCTTTTCGAATCGCGCGCTCCAGGTCTTCCACCCGCACGGCCCCTGTATCATCGGGGGGAAGAAACGTCACCTCGTACCCCGCCCGCTCCAGCTGCTTGCAGCTTTCGTAAACGGATGCATGCTCGATCCCGCTGGCGATCAGATGCCCTTTCCCGCGCCGCAGCGCCGTTCCTTTAATCGCCAGATTGTTGCTTTCCGAGCCGCTTGCCGTAAAGACAAGCTCGCCCGGTTGGCAGGACAGCGCGCGGGCGATGACGGCGCGCGCTTTTGAAACCAGCTGCTCGGCCTCGGCGCCCAGTCCGTGAACGGACGACGGGTTGCCGAAATGCCGGCGCATGACTTCCGCCACCGTATCCACCACTTCGGGGCGGGGCGGCGTGGTCGCGCTGTGATCCAGATACAGCATCGGGCCTTTCCTCCTTTGTCTCCACACATGACAAGCCGTCCTTGTTCACCAAGGACGGCTTTTTACGGTCAAATCGTAATCCGCGCGGGTTTACACGGCCGCTTGATACTGCGGCACTTTCCCGATCACGCTGCGTACATAAGCTTGCGTTTCCTGCGGCAGCTGGCCGTATTTTTCCATCAGGTCGGCCCGGCTGGCAATGCCGAGACGGTCGACGCGGCCGGGACCGGCATTGTACGCGGCCAGAGCAATCTGCTCGTCGCCGCCGTACTTCTGCAGCAGGTAAGACAAGAATTTGGTTCCCCCGTGAATGTTCTGTTCGGCGTCGAACGAATCGGTTACGCCTAGCCCCTCGGCCGTGCCATCCATCAGCTGCATCAGCCCTTTCGCGCCGGCGGAAGACACCGCGCTTGCGTTAAAGGACGATTCCTGGTCGATGACCGCTTTGATCAGCGGGACGGGAACGCCATACCGTTCGGAAGCGTTCAGGATAATCGGATCGTATGCGCTCGGCGAGCTGAGCGCTGCCGGGACGCTGTATCGCCCAAGCGCAGCCAGCGGTCCGTTAAGCGCGTCTCCTCCCGCAGCGGAAAGCGAACCATAATCGCCGGTCGCTCCGTACGAAGGACTGTCCGGGTAAAGACTGCCCGGCATCATGAACGATGCGTATTCCGCGGGAATCATACCCTGACTGCCGGAAGAAGACAAGGAATCGGAAGCGAGCAGCGTATCCAGAAGCTGACCGAAAACATTGTCGTTTCCGGCCGAACCGGTATTGCCGAGCGGCAGCCCGGATGACGAGCTGTTCATTTGCATCCGGAGAAGCTGGCTCAGAATGCGGGGGTCCATGCTCATAACGTTTAAGCCTCATTTCAAATGCGGATGTTGCTTTTATTGTACATGCTTTTTAGCCTGGCTTCCACCCTTATTTAGGCCTATTTCCCCGGTACCAGAAGCCGGATTTTCCGGCATGCGGCGCATTCCCCGTAAGGGGGTCAATAAAAGGACGTCAGAAAACTCATGACAAAGCTGACGAAACCAATCAGCACCGCCCAGGAGCCAAGCGCCCGGTTGCCCCGGATGACGGAATAAGCGCCGATGAGCACGGCCGTCATGCCGAGCGGGGCCGGCAAAACAAACAAGGAAAGAATGGCGACGGTGAGCGCAATCCAGCCGACGATCGTATCGGACGCAAGCGATGGAACTGCGGGCTCGCGGTCCTGTGTTTCCGCCCGCTGAAGCCTCTGGTCGGACGGTTTGTTTTCCACTCCCAGCGCCGCCCGCCGGGCGTTCTGGTCCTCCGCCGCATACCAGCCGTATGCGCGCATCGGCCCGGCCGTCTTCTTGCCGGCTGCGGCCTGCTGCCGGTTGGCCGCAAGCTCGGCGGCGAATTCCGTGTCCCTGCCGTCAAAATGCCCGGATTCCATCTGCTGCTGCAGCTTCCGGTAGTCCTCCTGCCGTTTCTCCAAGGAAACATCAGGAGTTCCGCACGAAGGAAACCGGCTGTTGTTCCTGTTTTCCTCCATTGCTACTGGCACCCCTTTCGCTTCTTTCGCCGCGGCGAAGCGCGGCGGCTGATTTGCTTGCGGCCTTGGCCAGGCTCCAGGTGCGGTTACTGTTTGGGAACAAACGTATGGCAGCAAGTATTTTTGCTGCTTTTCGCGCTGTCCTTGTGCTCCTTGCTGTCAAAGTCGTTCGCGAATTCGGCGTCGTAATTCACTTCCGCGTGCTTGTCAATGTCGATCATGATGGCACTGGCGGCGCAATTGTTGTTTTCGGCCCAATATTTGCAGTTGGACACGCTGCACTTTACTTCGGGCATCGTGGCTCACCTCCTTCTGCTCAGTTTCCCCGCTGGCCAATAGCCGTATTCCGCGCCGTCCGTCCAATTTCAGGCGTAAAAAAACCGGGGCGGCATGCCGCTCCGGCTGATTATTTTCTCGGTTATACTTTTTCGCCCTGCATCCGTTTCTGGTTGATGTAATCGGATTCGTAATAGGCCAGGTCTTCCCGCAGCACTTCAAAAACTTTGGACAGCTCGACCGTCAGATCGCGGACTGCCCGCACCGGCTTTTTCCGGAAGCGAAGGGCGTCTTGTCCGGTATAAGCATACCGGCCGTCCTCGGAATAGCATTCGTTTTTCGGGTAGAAAAAGTTGTTGATGCAGTTGTGATAGATTTCATACAGGACTTTCTCGGCGTAAGCGTCCTGGAATTGGGGCCTTCGGAGACTGACGCCCAGCCGTTCGTATGCCACTTCGCAGAACACCAGCAAATGGCGCGCATCCTGCAGGTACGCCCGGTAAAACTCGATCATGTCCGGGTTTTCCTCTCCCTGCAGAAGGTCTTTCAAAGCGTGCTCGTTCAAAAACTGCTCCAGTCTGGCAATTGCTTCCTTCAATTTTGCCCTTGTCGATTCCGCTAACGTTTTCACTGTGTTGGACATGACCATCTTTCCGCTCCTCCTCAGGCATCCGTTCGTCGGCTATACGCAAAACGATGTTCATTCATCGCCAAAGAACCATACTCATCCTACCATAATTTCAACACAAACGGTACCGGTAAAACAGCGCATGCATAAAAGCCCGGACGGATTTCCAAGCTAACGCAAAACGCGCTTTTTCCACCTGGGAGGGTTATGTGATGAGAAAATGGACTTGGGCCGCCGCCCTGCTTCTGCTCGCCGGAGTGCTATTGGTCACACGCGCCGACCGCGATGCCGACCGCACCGGACGGACGGCGGCGCTCTACAGAGAAAAAACGGCCAAAACGCTGGTGGTGCAGCAGGACGTCAACCTGACGCAGCAGCTGTCCGACCGGCAGAACCTGACCGAGCTCGGCGAACTCGCCGAGCGGCTTTTCGAGGCGGACGCAGAGCAAAGGGAAGCCTTGCTCGCAAACAGCCTCAAATCCCATCCGGGCATCAAGCAGCTCGTTTGGCTCGATGTCCTGAAAGAAGGCCGGGCGTTCAGCGTCGGAAATGCGGAGCTGTCGGAAAAGGACCGCGCCCGCGTGCTGGCCAATGCTCGGGAAGCGATGCGCAAAGGCTCGGCGTACCGGTCGGAGCCGCTTCCAAGCGGCAGCAGCAAGGCGGTCGCCATCGCCTTTCCGTCCAGAGACCGCGTGCAGGGCGTGCTCGGTATCTTTCGGCGTGACATTCTGTCCAAGGTGGAGGCGGAATCGCGGCGCAGCCTGCGGCTGATCATTTATCCCGATCCGGCCCGCAAACCGGGTATGCGCGCAGCCGAAGCGGGCAAAGCCCCCGGAAGGGAAACGTCCGTCAAAAGCGCGGAGCAAAACCAGAGCAAAAGCCACTACTACGATAACGAAGTCATCGTTAAGTTCAAAAAGGCCCCGACGGAGCGGCAGCTGCTCCAGATTCAAAAGGAAATCGGCGCGTCCGGCTTCGAGCGGATGGGCTACAGCTACGTGTTCCGGTCCAAGAACATGACGTTTAAGCGGCTGCAGCGCTATTTCCGCAAGCACAATGTGGATTACGCCGAGCCGCATTACCTGTACATGACCAACGAAACGGCTCCCGCAGGAGAAGAGCTGCCGAACGATACCCTGTACAGCCGGTACCAGTGGAACCTGCCCCTGATCAACACGGAATCCGGGTGGCGGACATCCAAGGGCAGCTCCGATGTCATTGTGGCCGTAGTCGACACCGGCGTGGACCTGAACCATCCGGACCTGAAGGGGCGGCTGCTCTCCGGGTATAACGCGATTGACGAGACGGCCGCTCCGCAGGACGACGTGGGCCACGGCACTCACGTGGCCGGCATCATCGCGGCCGCCGTCAACAATGAGCTCGGCATCGCCGGCGTCACCTGGAACAACCCCATTCTGCCGGTGAAGGTGCTGGACAGCTCAGGCGCGGGCAATGCCTATAATGTGGCGCAGGGCATCATCTGGGCAACGGACCATGGTGCCAAGGTGATCAACCTGAGCCTGGGCAATTATGCGCAAGCGGACTTTTTGCACGATGCGATCAAGTATGCCTACGACCGCGACGTAGTGCTGGTAGCCGCAAGCGGCAACGATAACACGAACAAGCCGGGCTATCCGGCGGCCTATCCCGAGGTATTCGCCGTTGCCGCCACCGACAACGCGAACAACCGGGCGTCTTTCTCCAACTACGGCGATTACATCGATGCGGCCGCTCCGGGCGTCAACATCGCCAGCACCTACCCCGACGGCCAGTTTGCGGCGCTCTCCGGCACTTCGATGGCAAGCCCGCATGTCGCCGCCCTAGCCGCGCTGATCCGGTCGGCCAATCCCGGCCTGAAGAACACCGAAGTGATGGACATCATGCGCAATACGGCCGTTGATCTCGGAAACGGCGGGCCGGATGCTTACTTCGGGCATGGGGAAATCGCGGTCGACCAGGCGCTTCTGGCCGCCCGGGGCACGGCGCAGGCCGATGTCGGCAGCGAGGAGATGGTTCCCGGCCGCAGCACGGCGGGCGGCGCATTCATGCGCTTCTTCCGCTCCATTTTCCGCGCCTACTGAACGCTCTTCTGCTGGAATCGTTTGTCTTACCGGAACCTTCACGGAATCCGTGTGGCATTTTCCCGATCGGCACATATCATGGACTATCTCATCCGCCCAGGAAAGGCAGGTATGACCCATGATTGTTTTCGCGGACGGAGCGCCGCCGGTTCCCCCGGAGAATTTCCCTTTTCCGCAACGGCTTATTTACGAGCAAAAGCTGGCGTCGCCCGCTGTTTTTCGCTATGCCACTCCCGCCTCCTTGCAATTCGAGCTGACCATGCGGACGAACATTTTATCGGCTTCCAGACGGCTGGCGTCAAGCGGTGCGCGATTCGCCACCTTTGCCAAATCCGTCTGCAACCCGGCCTTCTGGATCCGCCAGCCGAACGGCGGCTTCCGCCTGGCGCCCGGCGCGACGCCGGCCGACGCCATCCGGGATATTTACCGGAATGGGTACCTCTATGCCTTCGAATGCGCCACGGCGATGGTCATTGTGCTGTACATGGGCATCCTGGAAACGGTGGGAGACGCAGTATTCAACCAAAAATTTGCCGGTCTCGTCCTGTATGACTGGGATTATGACCGCGACCTGCATCTCCGCCGGATCGATCCCGCGCACGGCGCTTTTCCCGGCGATGTCGTTTATTTTGAAAATCCCGACGTCTCCCCTCTTACACCGTGGTGGATCGGGGAAAACGCCGTCAAGATGGAGGACGGCCGCTATTTCGGCCATGGCATCGGCATCGTCCCGCCCGAACAAATTGTGGCTACGCTTAACCGGAACCGCCGGCCGGGCAGCATGCTCCCCGCTTTCTTGTCCGATATTATCGTGGCTCCGGGATACAAGGAAATCGAGCAGTGGGTCCGCCTCCCTTACGGAGTGCCGTACGGCGCCTATCGCGACGGCATTCCCGACGACGGCGTCCCGCTCCGCGAAGGACTCGTCATCGCCCGGATCGGGGATGCCGTTCACCGTCACTCCGCCTGATGCAGTTTGGGCGGGCCGGGCGGACGCATCCCGGACAAACGCACAGGCCCGGTATGGCCGGATGACATATGGTATAGGGAAATGCACCACGATCCCAACCGTAAAGGAGCCGATCCAAGCATGGCCTATTCCAACGGCAAACCCGAAGTGAAGCCGGAAACGAAGCCTGCCGCCGTGGAACCGATCGTTTGCGAGCCCCGCGTCATCGCGCGCGACTTCTGCCGCCCGCAGGTCGTTCCGGTCATCCATCCGGTCGAAGTGATCAACCGCATCCATACCGTTCCGGTTTACCAGCATTACTACACAGTCAGCGAACGCACCGTGACCGTGCCGGGCTTTTATCCGCAAGGGTACTATCCGCCCGGCTTCCGTTGAACGCAAAAAGACGCGCAAAAGCCCGCATGGCGTGTAATCGCCATACGGGCTTTTGCGGTTGTCGGAAAGCTTGCCGTAAGCCGGGTTCTGTACTTCCGGCGGTGCGATCGGGTCTCCCCTCCCGCCATTGAAGCGACAATCATCTATCTAGGCCGTACATTGCTGCACGGCTCCAGCGACCAACCCGGACGCGCCTCGGGCTAAGGCTGGGCGCGGTTTCCCGCTCCCCTGCGTCCCTCCTAGGTCTTGCTCCAGATGGGGTTTACCAGGGGCTATGTCACCATAGTCCCTCGTGGTCTCTTACACCACGGTTCCACCCTTGCCTGTGCGCGGTTCCGAAGAACCGGCCATCGGCGGTCCGTTTCTGTGGCACTATCCTTCGACTCGCGCCGACTGGACGTTATCCAGCATCCTGCCCTATGGAGCCCGGACTTTCCTCCCGCGGCCGAAGCCGCCGGCGATTGTCTGTCAAACTTCCCGAACAATAGTACTAATTATAGCGGCCGCAGCCCGGAAGCGCAACCGGGAAACGCTGGCCGGCGAAGAAATTATTGAAACCGGAACGGCTCGGTATCCACCTCGGAGGCGAATACGGCCGTCTCCGCTTTTTTCTCCTGCAATTTTTCGCGAAGCCAATCGGCGACCTTTGCCTTCATGATTTTCTCCGCGTTATGCCCCGGGTCGATCAGAGCGATTCCGGCGGCCAGCGCGTCTTGTGCGGTGTGGTAATCGACGTCGCCCGTGACCAGCACATCGGCGCCCCGGAAGGCGGCGCTTTGCCAGAACTTGCCGCCCGAGCCGCCGAGCACGGCCGCCTTCCGCAGCAGCTTGTCTGGATCGCCTACGACACGGACATGGCTGACGTTCAGCCCTTGCTTGACCGTCTCCGCAAACTCGGCGAGCGAGACCGGCGTCCGGAGCGGGCCGACCCGGCCGAGTCCAAACGCGCGGCCTTTCAAATCCATGTGGTACAGATCATAAGCGACTTCCTCGTAAGGATGCGCCTTCAGCATCGCCTGAACCACTTTGCTCCGGATGGACATGGGCACGATGGTCTCGATGCGGATTTCCTCCGCTTTTTCCAGCTTGCCCTGTTCGCCCAGATACGGGTCCGTCCCCTCCCGGGGGATAAAGGTTCCGTATCCTTCGATATTAAAGCTGCAGTGGCTGTAGTTGCCGATCCAGCCCGCGCCGGCGTTCAAGACCGCGTCAAGCACCCTCTGATGATGGTCCTTGGGCACAAATACCACCAGCTTGTACAGCTGTTCGGTATGGATGTCCTTGATCGCCGTTACTTTGCCGGTATCGATGCCGACGGCTTCCGCCATCCAGTCGTTCATGCCGCCTTCGGCCACGTCCAGATTCGTGTGGCTGATGTAGACGGCGATGTCGTGTTTGATCAGCTTTTCGTACAGCCGGCCGGCGGGCATATCCGTCCGGAGCTGCTGCAAGGGGCGGAAAATAATGGCGTGGTGGGCGATGATCAGGTTGCAGTTTTTGGCAATGGCTTCCTCCACGACCTCGTCGTTCACATCCAGCGCCACCAGAATGCCCGTGATTTCTTTTTCCAGCGTTCCGAGCTGAAGGCCGATTTTATCGCCTTCCTCCGCCAGATGCTTCGGCGCAAGCCGGTCCATCATGGCGATTGCGGTTTGTCCGTTGACAAGCATTGCAGCACCTCCGTAACCTGCTTGATGTCGCGCCTTACGCTTTCTTCCTTCTGCCGGGCCGATTCCAGGTCCGAGGAGGCAAGCCGGTCCAGAATCCGCTCCCATTTGGCAAGCTCCCCCGCCCATTTGCGCCGGAACACCTCTCCGCCTTTTTGCACCAGGTAAGGACCC
This sequence comes from Gorillibacterium sp. sgz306347, assembly GCF_059735245.1. Taxonomy (NCBI): domain Bacteria; kingdom Bacillati; phylum Bacillota; class Bacilli; order Caryophanales; family Paenibacillaceae; genus Gorillibacterium; species Gorillibacterium sp. sgz306347. Next base: position 131,878 of record NZ_JCAPET010000001.1, on the reverse strand, counting down.
ATGCGCAGCAGCAGCTCCTGGCCGGCCACAATGCTCCCGAGCGGGCGATCCGCATAGAGGCTTTGGTTTCGCTGCTCCGCCTCCGGATGCCGGACGGCCGTTAAAACCTCATAAAGCTTGCCGTCCTCTTCCAGCAGCTCCTCGTCCTCGAGCCACCAGCCGGTGTCCAGAAGAAACGCGCGAAGCTGGTCCTCCCCGACGTTCGGCTGCAGCACCAGCCGGGAGACGCCCGCGAGCTTGTCCGGGCTTGCCGCCAGGATGTCGCGGATCAAGCTGCCGCCCATCCCTGCGATCGTAACCACATCCGCTTCCCCCGGTTCGAGGACGGTCAGCCCGTCTCCCTGGCGAACCTGGATGACACCGTCCAGTCCCGCTTCCCTGACCTGTTTAAGCGCCGCTTGAAAAGGACCGCTGTTCAGTTCCCCGGCCACGCCGCAGACGATTCTCCCCCGCTGTGCCAGAGAGACCGGCAAAAGGGCGTGGTCCGAGCCGATATCGGCGAGCCGGCTGCCTTCGGGCACACGCTTCGCGATCGCTTCCAACCGTTTTGATAATGTCACCATTTAGGCTAACCACACCGTCCATTTTTTTCTTGTCGCAAACAAAAGAAGACCGACCGCGAGCAGCTTCAGCCCGAGCAGCGCTTCCAGCCAGCCGGCGGGGAGCTGCGTCAGCGCGATCCCGTAGATCTCCGGCCCGATGGCCATCAGAGCGCCTGCGCCCATGTAAGCGGGGCCGCTCCGGTTTCCCGCCTCCCGCAGCCGGAAGCCGATCCAGGCGATGATCCCGCCAAGCGGAATCCAGCCCAGCTGCAAGGCCATCCAGTCGGGACTCGGCGCGGTCAGGCTGAACAGCCAGCCGTACAGCACCAGCACCGCGACAAGGCCCCCGAACTGAAAGGAGGCGAAGCGCGAGGTGAGACCGGTGGCAAACCAGAACAGCGCAACGCCTCCGAGAAAGCCGGCAAACGCAGCGGGCGGCGCATCGGTCGACGCCAGCAAGTAGAGCCCTGCGGCACTGGCCAGCAGCGCTCCGGCCCAAAGCCAGGCAAACGACGCGGCAGGCCGCTTCAGCCGCTGCCTTACCCCGACAGCATACAGAAGAAGAACGGCCAGAGCGGAAACCGCAATTTGCATCGGGAAGGGAAAAGAGATAAAATGAAAACCAATGTAGAAAATGATTCCAAACAAGGACATGATTAGAAGCCAGTTCTGCAGCCGGAATTCCACGATCTTCTCGGCGGGAATGCCCATAATCCGTTTGCCGGTCTCTTCTTCCCGGTACAGGTTCAGCAGAAAGTCGCAGTTTTGCTCCGACAGCACGCGGTTGCGCCGCCAATGCTCGATTTCTTTGACAATTACGGCGCGTTTCTCATGATCCACGCGGCTTCGCCTCCAAGCTTGTAAAATCGGGAGCGGGCCTATCCGAAAGCCCCATGTGGAAAAAAAGACCTTTCCCGGAAAAGAAAAAGGTCGTTCTTCCTTTATTCAAGAAAATCCTTCAGCCGCTTGCTTCGGCTCGGATGCCGCAGCTTGCGCAGCGCCTTCGCCTCAATCTGCCGGATGCGCTCGCGGGTAACGCCGAACACCTTGCCGACTTCCTCAAGCGTGCGCGTTCTTCCGTCATCCAGCCCGAAGCGGAGCCGCAGCACGTTTTCTTCCCGCTCGGTAAGCGTGTCCAGCACGTCCTCCAGCTGCTCCTTCAGCAGCTCATAGGCGGCTGCGTCGGCCGGCGCCAGCGCCTCCTGGTCTTCGATGAAATCCCCCAGGTGCGAGTCGTCTTCCTCGCCGATCGGGGTCTCCAGCGAAACCGGCTCCTGCGCAATCTTCATGATCTCCCGCACCTTGTCGGTGCTGAGCTCCATTTCCTTGGCGATTTCCTCGGGCGCCGGTTCCCGCCCCAGCTCCTGCAGGAGCTGCCGGGAAACGCGGATCAGCTTGTTGATCGTTTCCACCATATGCACGGGAATCCGGATCGTTCTCGCCTGGTCGGCAATCGCGCGGGTAATGGCCTGCCGGATCCACCAGGTGGCATAGGTGCTGAATTTGTAGCCCTTTTTGTGGTCGAACTTCTCCACGGCTTTGATCAGCCCCATGTTTCCTTCCTGGATCAAATCCAGAAACAGCATCCCCCGACCGACATACCGCTTCGCGATGCTGACAACCAGCCGCAGGTTGGCTTCCGCCAGCCGCCGCTTGGCTTCTTCGTCCCCGTTCTCGATCCGCTTGGCCAGCTCCACTTCCTCCTCGGCCGACAAAAGCGGAACCCGTCCGATCTCCTTCAGGTACATCCGAACCGGGTCGTTGATTTTGATTCCGGGAGGAAGCGACAGATCGTCGTCAAAATTGAAATCGTCGCCATCCTGCTCGTCCCGTTCGCGGCTGATCGGCATATCTTCGTCGTCGTCGTTCTCGTTTCCGACTTCAATGCCGAGCTCGCCCAGATGCTCAAAAAACTCGTCGATCTGGTCGGCGTCCTGGTCAAACGGAGAAAGCCGTTCCATGATGTCCTTGTACGTGAGAGATGAACGTTTTTTTCCGAGCTCGATCAATTGCTCTTTCACCTGGTCAAGAGTCAGTTCCGTCTCGACATTGGTGTGCTGGTCGTTTGCCATTCTCTATTCCCTCCTCCCCGGAATCGGTCACGCGTGGTCAGTGTCATGTCCGTAAGCTTTCAGCTGCTTTTCCAGGGTTATGATCTCGCTTGCGATTCGCGCCGCGAGTATGATATCTCCCGTCCGCTCGGCCCGAACCATCTCTTCTTTCTTTTGCAGGATGGCTTGCTGCCGGGGATATTTTTGAATTTCCCGGATGTAGTCGTCCAGCACCTGCTGGCTGACGCCCGGATAGTCCAGCATCAGAATGACGCCCGCCGCGGATTCCAGCTTCTCGTCCTGAAGGGCGGCCAGATAGCGGCTGGCATCGGGTTCGTTTCCCTGGGCGTAAAAAGCGTACAAATAAGCCGCCAGGGCCGCATGGGTCTCCGTCACGAATTCGTCGCCCAGCTTTTCCTGGACGTATTCGGCGATCTCGCGGTCGTGCATCATGGCGGACAGCAAACGGATCTCGGCATGATGATAAGCGCGCCCCGGAGAGGGGTGTTTTCCCGCACCGTTCCCGTTATTCCTACCATTATTCCACGTTTTTTCGTTCTTATCCCTGTTTTCTGTCTTTTTCAGGAAATCTTGCCGGGCCATGTTCATGTCCTGCTTGAACCCCTCGTAGCCGATGGAAAACTCCCCGGCCAGCTCTTTGGCGTAATGCTCGCGCTCCAGAGCCGAGGGAAGCTCGGCCACAATGCGGGCCGCCAGCTCCAGGTAACGCAGCCGCCCGTCTTCGCTTTGCAAATTGAAGTTTCTTCTGACGTAATGCAGCCGGTACCTCACGGTACTGACCGCCCCCTCGATGATTTCCCGCATAAACCGCGCCGGTCCGTAAGCGGCGATGAACTCGTCCGGGTCTTTTTCTTCCGGGAGCATGGCGATTTTCACCTGCAGCCCCGCTTTTTCCAGGATCGAGAGCGCTTTGAACGCCGCGTTCTGGCCGGCCGAATCGCCGTCGTAGCAAACGATCACTTCGTCCGCGTTGCGCCGCAATATCGCGCAGTGCTCGTCTGTAAGCGCCGTTCCCATCGTGGCGACCCCGTTTTCAACCCCCGCTACCCATGCTTTAATAACGTCCATGTATCCTTCAAAAAGAACGGCTTGTCCCTTTTTGCGGATCACCGGGCGCGCACGGTGAAAATTGAACAGGCTCCGGCTTTTGTTGAAAAGCGGGGATTCCGGGCTGTTCAGGTACTTGGGCTGCGCATCTCCGAGCGACCGCCCGGCAAACGCGATCGCTTTGCCGGTCATGTCGTGAATCGGAAATACGAGCCGGTCGCGAAACTTGTCGAGGTAGCCGCTTCCGTCCGCCTTCGCGGACACCAGCCCCCCCCGTTCGCACAGCGGCAGGGAAAACTCGCGTTTCTCCAGCTGCCGGGCGAGCAGATCCCAGCTGTCGGCGGCGCAGCCGATTTGAAAAAAGTCGATTTCCTTTTGCGTCAGCCCCCGCGACCGGATATAATCCAGCGCCTTCTGGCCCTGTTTGGTTCCGGTGAGGATGTGCTGGTACAGCCGGGCGGCAAATTCATGCGCCGCATAAAGAACGTCCCGGGTTTTGCGCTCCCGGCTTTTTTCTTCCGGCTCCCCCTCCCGCTCGAACGGGATGTCGGCATCCTCGGCCAGCTGGCGGACCGCTTCGGGAAACGTATACCCTTCGATTTCCATGACGAAGTGAATGAGATTGCCTGTCGCCTGGCAGCCGAAGCAGTGATAAATCTGCCTTTCCGGATTGACCGTAAACGACGGGGTCTTCTCGGAATGAAACGGGCAAAGCCCCTTCAGGTAGTTTCCCTGCTTCTTCAGGGCCACATGCTTGCTAACCACGTCAACGATGTCAAGACGCTTCAGGACGGAATCGATCACCTCGTCGGGAATGCGCCCGTAGCTCATTTGCCATCACCTGCATCTCATGGACACGTATTAACGTATTCGCGTATGTGAGGAATATCTCCTGCTAGCTGGATAAAACTTTTGTCAAAGTTTGTAGAAATTTTTCGCGGTCCGCATCCGTAAACGGCTTCGGGCCTTTTGTTTTTCCTCCGCCGCGCCGGGTTCTGGCGCTTTCGTTCCGTTTTTCCAGCAAAAAATCGATCGTCCGGTCGGAGTAGATCTGCCCCCGGTTCGAGAGCACGGTCGCCCCTTTCGCAATGCCGAGAGCGGCCAGGCCGAAGTCCTGCGTTACCAGCACGTCGCCCGCCGCTATCCGGTTTGCAATAAAGAGGTCGGCGGACTGGTCGGACCGGTCGACCTGAAACACAGAAACGCCTTCGGCCGGCTCAAGCCGGTGATCGAACGAAGCGACCATCCATACGGGCACGCCGTGCTTTCCGGCGGTCCGGACGATCTCCTTTTTGACGGGGCAAGCGTCCGCATCCACCAGAATTTTGCGAGAAGCGTTCTGCATGTTATTAACCGCCTGCGTCTGGTTTGAATTGCTACTACTTAATATACGCCCAATTGAAAAAAAATCCTGCCCGTTTGCTTACCGGTCCGTAAAATGTTGGTGGCTCGCCCGGAACATGTCCTGAATCAGGCTCGCGGTTTCCTCGACGGCGCGGTTCGTCACGTCCAGCACCACGCAGTCGAGCTTCTTCATAATCTCCGCCGAATAATCAAGCTCTCGCTCGATCCGTTCCGCTTTGGCGTAATTGGCTTCGCCGTGAAGGCCGAGCGCCTTCAGGCGTTCCTTGCGGATGGCGTTTAGTTTATCCGGCCCGATGCGGAGCCCGACGATTTTTCGCTTGGGGATCGTAAAAAGCTCCTTGGGCGGCTTAAGCTCAGGCACCAGCGGCACGTTGGCCACCTTGAAGCCTTTGTTGGCCAGGTACATGGCCAGCGGCGTCTTCGACGTGCGCGAAACGCCGACCAGCACGATGTCCGCCTTCAGCACGCCTGACGAATCCTGCCCGTCGTCGTATTTGACGGCGAATTCGATGGCCTCCACCCGCTTGAAGTAGTCCTCGTCCAGCTCGTGGATCATGCCGGGCTCATGCCGGGATTTGGTATGGAGCAAGCTTTCCAGGTTGCTGATAATCGGGCCGAGCAGGTCGATGCACACGATTTTGCGCATCAATGCCTGCTCCAGCAAGTAGTCCCGCAGCTCCGGAACGACCAGCGTAAAGACGATCATGCCGCGAACCTCCGCGGCTGCCTTGATGACCTGGTCAACCGCGGCGCGGCTTTGGATAAAGGTAATGCGCCGGATGGCGACGACGGCGGGCGAAAACTGCACCGCCGCCGCCCGGACGACGGCTTCTCCGGTATCTCCGGCCGAGTCCGAAACGACAAAAACGGTCGGAATGCGCTGCTCTTCTCCCATGCGGTTCACCTACCAGACCAGTTTGGAAAAATCGGCGTAGCGCCGGACATCGGACGCGAGCCTGGACAGAAGGCCCAGCCGGTTGGCCCGGACGGCCGGATCTTCGGCCATGACCATAACGGCGTCGAAGAAAGCGGTGATCGGCTGCTCCCAGCCCTGCAGCACCGTGAGAGCCGCGGCCGCTTCCGTATTGGCAAGATGCGCGCTGACGGCGGGATGGGTTTCCTGCCATACCCGGTACAGCTCACGCTCGGCTTCGGTTTCGAACCGGTCGGCGTGAACCTCGTCGCTTTCGGCCTTGGCGGCCAGGTTGGCAGTCCGGGTGAAAGACTCGGCCGCGGTCTTGAAGGCCGGGTTTTGCACGGCAATCGCCAGCTCATCCGCCCGGTTGACCGCTCCGGCGATACTATCGAATCCCGCGCCCAGCACGGCGTCCACAATGTCGTAGCGGATGCCGCGCTCGGACAGCAGGTTTTTCATGCGCAGACTGAAAAAGTCATACAAGGTAATACGGATTTCCCCCTGGTCCCGTTTCAGCAAATTCGCTTCGCCGAGCACCGTGAGGGCGATGTCGAACAGGTCGCCCAGCCCGACGGGAAGCCGGTGCTCCAGCAAAATTTGCACAATGCCGGCGGCCTGGCGGCGAAGCGCATAAGGGTCTTGGGAACCGGTCGGGATAATGCCGATCGAGAAGCAGCCGGCAATCGTGTCGATTTTGTCGGCCAGGCTCACAATGGCGCCGGTCAGGGAAGGCGGAACGGCGTCGCCGGAAAATCTCGGCTGGTAGTGCTCGTTGACGGCCTTGGCCGCTTCCTCCGCTTCGCCGAGCTTGCGCGCGTAATCTTCGCCCATCGTGCCCTGGAGCTCGGGGAATTCGTAGACCATTTGGGTGACCAGGTCGAATTTGCAGATTTCGGCGGCGCGAACCACATGGCGGGTAGTAGCGGCGTCGGTCCCGATCCGGCCGGCGAGGGCGGCGGAGATGGCGACGATGCGGCGCACCTTGTCGCCGAGCGTGCCAAGCTCTTCCTGGAAGACGATGGTGTTCAGCCGCTCCAGAGCGCTCTCGATCGACATCTTCTGGTCCTCTTCATAGAAGAAGCGGGCGTCCGAAAGCCGGGCGCGCAGCACCTTCTCGTTGCCGCGGGCTACCGTTTCCAGATGCTCGGCATTGCCGTTGCGGACCGTAACGAAATGCGGCAGCAGCTTGCCGGCCGCGTCGAGAACCGGGAAATACCGCTGATGCTCGCGCATGGAAGTGATCAACACTTCCTGGGGGATGTGCAGAAAGTCGGGATTGAACGAGCCGAACAGCACGGTCGGGTACTCGACAAGGAAAAGCACCTCTTCCAGCAGATCGTCCTTGACCGGAATGACCCAGCCTTTTTCCGCTGCCAGCGCTTCGATTTGGTTCAGGATCAGCTTCTGGCGCTCGTCGTAATCGGCGATGACAAATTGCTCTTTGAGCGCCGCTTCGTAATCAGCGGGGGATGCCAGCTCGGCCGTTTGGCCGAGGAACCGGTGTCCGCGGGTGGTGCGGCCGGAGACCGTTCCGGCGATTTCCATGTCTACCACGTCGCTGCCGAAAAGCGCGGCGATCCAGCGGATCGGCCGCACGAAACGAAGCTCGTGATTGCCCCAGCGCATGTTTTTGGGAAAGCTCATGCTTTGCACCAGCTGCGTCAAGCCTGCGCCCAGCAGCTCGGCGGTATCGACGCCCACCTGGTTTTTGACGGCATGCACGTATTCGACGCCGGCGATTTCCTTGAAAAACAGATCGGCCGGCTCTACGCCCTGGCTGCGCGCAAAACCGAGCGCTGCCTTGCTCCACTCGCCGTTTTCAGCGACAGCGATTTTACGGGACGGACCCTTCGCTTCTGCGCTTTCGTCGCGCTGCCGTTCTTCAACGCCGCGCACCAGCACGGCCAGCCGCCGGGGGGTCGCGTAGCGGTCGATTTGTTCGAATCCGATGCGGGATTCCGTAAGCCATGCGGCCACTTTGTCCGCCAGCTGTCCGGAGGCGGCGCGCACAAATTTGGACGGAACCTCTTCCATCCCGATTTCCAGAAGCAGATCCTTAGCCATGTTGCACCGTTCCTTTCTCTTTCAGCATGGGGAATCCTAGGCGCTCGCGCTCCTCCAGGTACGTGCCCGCGCATTTGCGCGCCAGGTTGCGCACCCGCGTGATGTAACCGGTCCGTTCGGTCACGCTGATCGCGCCCCGCGCGTCAAGAAGGTTGAACGTATGCGAACACTTCAGCACATAATCGTAAGCCGGGTACACCAGGTTTTGCTCCAGGGCCCGCTTGGCTTCCTCTTCGTAAGTGTTGAACAGTCCGAACAGCATCTTGGCGTCGGACACTTCAAACGTGTATTTGGAATGCTCGTATTCCTGCTGCTTGAACACATCGCCGTAGGTCACGCCGTTCACCCATTCCAGATCGAAGACATTTTCCTTGTCCTGAATGTAGGAGGCGAGGCGCTCCAGCCCGTACGTGATTTCCACCGAAACGGGAGACGTGTCGATTCCGCCCACCTGCTGGAAATAGGTGAACTGGGTCACTTCCATGCCGTCCAGCCACACTTCCCAGCCGAGTCCCCACGCGCCGAGCGTCGGGCCTTCCCAGTTGTCTTCGACAAAGCGGATGTCGTGCTGAAGCGGATCGACGCCGAGGCGGCGCAGGCTTTCCAGGTACAGCTCCTGGATGTTGTCCGGCGACGGCTTCATGATGACCTGGAACTGGTGATGCTGGTACAGCCGGTTCGGGTTTTCCCCGTAACGGCCGTCTGCCGGCCGGCGGGACGGCTCCACGTAGGCGACGTTCCACGGCTCCGGGCCGAGGCTGCGGAGGAACGTCGACGGGTTAAACGTGCCCGCCCCTTTCTCCGTATCGTACGGCTGGACGATGATGCAGTTTTGCTCCGCCCAGTACTGCTGCAGTGTGGAAATGATCTGCTGGAAATTCACAAAATCCCCTCCGTTTTTTTGTGCAATGCGCAAAAAGCTCCCGTCGCCTATGCCCGTGCGACCGGACATAGGGACGGGAGCGTCGTCTCCCGCGGTTCCACCCTACTTGACCGGCTGCTTGACGGGCCGGCCCTCTTTTTTAAACGTATCGGCACTCCGGAACGCCTTCCCCGAACGCGTGAGACCGGGCTTCCACCGCCCCCGGCTCGCTTGACTCCGCTTCTTTCGCGTACTACTTTCCCTCATGGCGCCAACTATGGCAATCGTGGTACTTATGCTACTACACGGCCGGTTTGCTTGTCAAGTCGGGCGGTGGCGCTCCGTGGGTTCTTCCGGATGAGGAGCGCCGCGGTTTGCTTCCCAAGCCGGAAGTCGGGCGGTGGCGCTCCGCTGGCTCCCTGATGGGAAGCGCCGCGGTTTGCTTCCCAAGCCGGAAGCCGGACGGTGGCGCTCCGCTGGCTCCCTGGGAAGCGCCGCGGTTTGCTTCCCATGTCCGAAGTTGCGAACGAAAAGCCCCCGCTTTGGATAAGGTAACTGTGAGCCATCGTATATCAAACATATTGCTGAAGAAAAGCACTTTCCGGTTAGCGGGCATTCGGACTGGATTGAAGGTTCCTTCCGATCGGTCGGATGTCGGGACCGTATACGTTTTATTCCACACTCCGCCTTCTAAACGTGTAAAGTGTGTTTTCAATCCGGCTTTTCTTCGTCCAATATAAACCCGGCCCTGTCCTCGTCCTCCAGTTATTTAATGATGCATTTGTGCATTATTCTTTTACCCTCCTCCTAACTTTAAGATCTAATCCTGCAAATGTGCATCATTATTTTCTCCGGCGACGCAAAATAAGCTTCTGCGGCTAATAATCCTGCACATTTGCATTAATCATCCCGCTATCCTCGCAAATCATTGAAATATCCTGCATTTTTGCATCATTCAGCGGTTACAGAGATGGTCTCCGTTTTTAAAGCAGCTCTACTTCACGGCGAGCTTAGATATAAGGAACGATCTTTGAAATTCCAACATAACCAGCTGGTTTAAACATCCCCTCAGAAAAAGCAGAAAAAACAATAATCCGAAAAAAGTTGAGCGCCTGTGTGCCGCCTCTTAGACTCCTCTTAGCATCAGTTCCCGTGAGCATCCGCTCGGCTCCTGTTGCGCAATGTTCCTAATGGGGTTCCCTTCGAGGCTCCAGCTAAGCACCTATTCAGCCTCTGTGGCGCTCTGTTCCTTGTAGGCGGTAGGCTCCAGTTGGGCTCCGATTGAGTTTCTGCTAAGCACCCGGCCGCTCGCACCTTTTCCGTACTGTGCTTGTGAAGCTCTTTGGACACCCGTCAGCCTTTTAGCATGGGTGTCCTTTACTTGAAAAGCCCAAGCGGGCCTCCTGTTCCGGAGCAAAGTTCGTAGGCCACTGCGTACGTTCCGCTGGGTCCCATGCGAGCTGACAGGCGGTTTTGGCCGCAAAGCGAACGCAGCGTTCGAACCGCCGTGCGATGGCTGAGCTTGAGATGCTTTTGCACGTCGATCGGGCGCAGCGGCCGCCCCAGCAAAAAGGCAAGCCGCATGGTTTCCCTTTCCGCTATATTTCTCAAGCCCGCCGACGCGTCATCCAACCGGTAGCGGCTCATCACCAGCCGCAGCAGCGTAACGCAAAGCTCCGGACGATGCGCGACATCATCATAAGCAAAGGAAATGACCTCATACCCCATCCCGGTCAAGAACGTTTCCCGGTTCAATTCGTTGCAATACTTTTGCCGGTCCATGTCGCGGACGTGGGGGCCAAAGCCCTTAATCTCAATGACTAGCTTTACGGCATCCGTTAGCCAGACAAAATCGCAAAAATACGAGCGCCCTCGCCAGTCCAATATTTCGTACTCCGGGTGCAAGCCGTGAAAGCTGCCGACTAAAGGCCACCACACCTGCTCACAGAAAAGCCTTTCCGCCTCGCCATGTCCTCTTTCCAATCGCCCCTTCCGTTCTCCCGTTCTTTTCTGAAGATGCTCCCTCAGGAACCGTTCATGGGCTTCCGCAAAACTCATTTTAACCACTCCTTATATAAAATAAAAAAACGTCCCTCATTCGCAAAAGGAATGAAGGACGTTCTTCGTCACGTAGAGCTAAATATTATACTAGCAGTTATCTTCCAGCGGTAAAAGGGAAAACTAACCGCACCAGCTCTAGTTAGACTTTTCCCTTAACTCCAAACCGGACCGTACGGGTCGCGGCGATGATTTCACAGGCGCTTCATTTCGCCAACCGAGGCGCACTGCACAGCAACCTGCACGTCGTGCGGAAGCTCCGCCTAAATCCCGTATTTCTCCATCTGATCGAGAAAATCGCGGGACTTCCAGCGGGTGCCCATGTGAATGTCCATAAACGACCGCATGACTTGCTTGATTTCCGCTTTGGTCTCTTTGGACACGTCCGTCGCGCCCAGCCGGCGCAGGTCCGTACGCTGGAACACGCGCAACAGCCGCAGCGCTTTTGGCGAGATAGCAATCGCGGAAGGGTCGCGGAGCCGGCAGCGCGAACAGAGTACGCCGCCCTGCTGCACGCTCAAGACAAAAGGCTCCGTATCCCCGCCGCAGGAAACGCATTCGTCCAGCTGCGGCAAATAACCGGCCAAAGCCAGCATCTTCATTTCCATGATCGGCATGACGATCTCCGCGTCTTTGCCTTCCTCGACCGCCGCGAGCGCCGCTTTCAGCTGCTCGAACAGCATTGCGCTCGGCTCCCGCTCGGGCGCCAGACGGTCGACAAGCTCCGCAATATAGGCGGAATAAGCCGCCTTGTGCAGGTCCTCCCGCAGCTCCTGATGGGATTCAATGGGGTCGCCTTGATTCAAGGTCCCCATCTGCCCGCCGCCGAGGAAAATCACGTATTCCCCGTATGTAAAAAGCTGGGTTACGGCGGCCAGCCGGCTTTTCGCCTTCTTGGCGCCCCGGGCCATTACGCTGAGCTTCCCGAGACGGTCCGTCAAAAGCGATACGATCCGGTGGCCTTCCCCGTAATCCATGCTCCGGATGACGATTCCTTGCGTTTGCTCCACCATCGTTCTCTCTCCCCGGCGCGGTCCCCGCCGGCGGTCAGAGGTACGGCGATTCCGCGTCCCCCGTCTCCGCCGCGTCCAGCGTTTCGTCGTAGCGTTGGTCGGGCATCTCTTCTTCCGTCAGGCGGTTCTTATACAACAGGTAAGCGTCCACGTTTCCGGTGTTATGAAAATAGTTCCAATAAAATTCCTTCATTGTTCCCATCTCCCCATGTCGTGATGATTGACCCATAGTATTTGGATGATCCGGACGGTTTAGCCCTGCATTTGCCATGCAATTGTTGGTGCGGCTTCCAGCCGGCGCGACGGCGTTTTATGTACCTGTCCATAAACCCGAAAGAGGATTTATGCACCTGTCCGGTCGCGCGGCCGGTATCGTTCAGCGTACGGCTTACTCCTCGCGGAACCCGAGATCGCGGAGCACCCGCTCCTGGTTGCGCCAGTCCTTTTTCACCTTGACCCACAGTTCCAAAAAGGTTTTCGAACCCAGCAAACGTTCGATGTCTTCCCGCGCCTGCTTGCCTACCTCTTTGAGAAGAGCACCGTTTTTGCCGATGATGATGCCCTTTTGGGAATCACGCTCGACGTAAATGACGGCGGACATCCGCACCATGCCGCTCTGCTCCACCTTCATGTCCTCGATGGCGACGGCGATGGAATGCGGGATTTCCTCCCGGGTCATCTGGAGTATTTTCTCCCGGATCAACTCGGCGCAAACAAATTGCTCCGGATGATCGGTGACCTGGTCCGGCGGATAATACTGCGGGCCTTCGGGCAAGTAACGGCCAACCTGGGCGAGCAGCGTTTCCACGTTGTTCCCGAGAAGCGCCGAGACCGGCACAATTTCGGCAAAGGGATAAAGATCCTTATAGGTCGAGATAATCGGAAGCAGCTGCTCCGGCGTCACCTGGTCGATCTTGTTGAGCACCAGAATGACCGGGGTGGTCACCGCTTTCAGCCGCTCGATGATAAAACGGTCGCCGCCGCCAAGCTCTTCGGTCACGTTGACCAAAAAGAGAATCGCGTCGACCTCCTGCAAGGTGCCTTCGGCAACCTTGACCATATAATTGCCCAGCTTCGACTGGGGTTTGTGAATGCCCGGCGTATCGAGAAAGACTATCTGCATGTCGGGGGTCGTGTACACCCCGTGAATCCGGTTGCGCGTCGTTTGCGGCTTATCCGACATGATGGCGATCTTTTGGCCGATCACCTGGTTCATCAGCGTCGATTTTCCGACATTGGGACGTCCAACAATAGCGACAAAGCCGGATTTGTATGGTTTTTTCATCGAATCATCCTACTCCTTTTTACCCCGGTTGCCGCCTGCTGCATCACGGTTCAATTGAAAAGCGCCTGGTAAAAGCTCCGCAACCGTAGTTACGGAGACATCTCCTTGCAGATTGGTCAGGATGACCGGCATGTCCGGCGCGCAGAGCTCCGCCATGACCTGCCGGCAGATGCCGCAGGGCGAAATCGGGCCGTTCGTATCGCCCGTCACCGCAATGGCGCGAAACGAACGCGGCGCATAACCGTCGGCCACCGCGCGAAAAAGCGCTGTGCGCTCGGCGCAATTGGTCGGCCCGTAGGCGCTGTTCTCGATGTTGCAGCCGTGGTGGATCGTGCCGTCGGAAGCGAGCAGCGCGCTCCCTACGGAAAAGTTGGAATAAGGAACATAGGCGTTCTGCATGGCCGTTTTCGCTTCTTCCACAAGCTTTATCAGTTCCGGTTCCATTGTTTTTGACATGGGCGTGTCTCCTTTAAAGGCCGTTATGCCCGCGCAGGGTCCGCCGAATAAATTACGGAGCCAGCGGCAGGATGTTCAGGTAATACGTCAGCAGCGTGATCACGATTCCCACGAGAGCGCCAAAGAGCAGCCCGGGCACGGTGCGGCTCTTTCTCCGGTATAGGATAACCAAAAACAAGAAAGCCATCGAATAGGATAAGAGCACCGGCACCAGACTGGTCGCCGCAATGGAAATGAGGGTCGCCATCGAAACCGCAACTGCCGAGAGCAGACTGGGCCGCAGGAACACCGAACGGCCGAACCTCGTTTCCGCCACAATCACGGTCAGCAGAACCAGCAGCAGGTACACCCAGACCGATTCCACTGTAATTTCGCCGCCCGTTTTCTGGGCCGCATGCAGCCAGCGTTCGATCGGGTGATAAAACACGGCAATGCCCACCGCGACGGCAAAAGCCGCCGCGACAAGCACGGCGGCCGCGGCGGTGTCTTTGGCGATTTTGGCCAGCGGATGCCGCTCGGGCATCGCCAGGTCAACCGCCTTTTCCACCGCCGTGTTGATAAGCTCCGTCACGATCACCAGCGTCACCGCCAGCAAAAGAAACAAAATCTCCAGCCCCGACAGGCGGAAGAACACAGCCGAGATCAGCACCGCAAACGAAGCGAAAAAGTGGAACTTCATGTTTGGCTGGGTGGCCAGCGCATATTTGACGCCTTCGTAGGCAAAGCGAAGGCTGCGGAAAAAGCGCGGCCCCGCTCTCACCGCGAAAGACCGGCCCGTTCGAGAATTTCGTCCTGGCGGGCAAACATCCGCTTCTCGTCTTCCTCGCCGGTTTCGTGATCGTAGCCGATCAGATGAAGAAATCCGTGCACAAACAAAAAGCCGATTTCCCTTTCGACGGAATGCCCGTACTCCTCGCTTTGCTGGACGGCGCGTTCCACGGAGATGACAATATCGCCGAGCGGTTCTTCTTCGTCGAAATCCTCCGCCGGTTCTCCGTCTTCCTCCGCCAATTCTTCAAGCTCGGCGTAATTTATTTCCGGCTCCTCCATCCCCTCCTCGAACAAGGGAAAGGACAGCACGTCGGTCGCCCGGTCAATGCCGCGGTATTCCGCGTTCAGCCGGCGGATTTCCTCATTGTCCACAAAGGTAAGCGCCACTTCGCCGCCTGGGATTTCTTCCATTTCCCCGGCGATCTCCAGCAGCCGCTCCAGACGGCCGACCAGCTCCTCCGATACCTGCACCTGCTCCTGTTCATTTGACCAAACCAATCGCAATGCCACGCTTCACGCGCCTCCTTTGGGTTCTAGCCCGGTTTCGGCCGCTGGCTGCTTGCCGTCTTTGGCGGGCAGGTCGGCCGGGTATTCAATGCGGGAATGGAAAATGCCGAGCAGCGCTTCCTTCAGCGCCTTGGCCACCGTGTCCAGATCCTTGATGGTCAGATCGCATTCGTCGAACTGGCCGTCGTCCATCCGGTCTTTGACGATCTTGCGGACCATGTTGTCAATCTGCTCGATCGTCGGATGGCGGAGCGAGCGAACCGCCGCCTCGACGCAGTCGGCAATGCCGACAATCGCCGTTTCGCGGCACTGCGCCTTCGGTCCGGGATAACGGTAATCCGCTTCCGAGACCGGCTTCTCCGGATGCTCGCCTTCCTGCTTTTTCGCTTTGTGATAAAAATACTTCAGAAGCGTCGTCCCGTGATGCTGCTCGGCAATATCCCGAATCGCTTTCGGAATGTTGTATTCCTTCAGCATCTCCACGCCGTCGTACGGATGCGCCGTAATGATCGACGCGCTGAGGCCCGGATCGATGCTGTCGTGGGGATTTTCCATGTTCATCTGGTTTTCGATGAAATAGCTGGGCCGCTTCGTTTTGCCGATGTCATGGTAATAGGACCCGACCCGGCAGAGCAGCCCGTTTGCGCCGATCGCTTCGGCCGCCGCCTCGGAAAGGTTGCCAACCATGATGCTGTGGTGATACGTGCCGGGCGTTTCCGTCAGCAGCTTTCGCAGAAGCGGGTGGTTCGGGTTGGAAAGCTCGATCAGCTTGAGCGGCGACAGAATGCCGAACGCCGTCTCGAAGAACGGGATCAGCCCGTAAACCAGAATCGCCGTAATGATCCCGCTGCTTGCCGAAAAGGCGAACGAATACGCGATGCGGTCAAAGCCGTTCTCCATCAGCGCTACGGCCAGCACGGCAAGAGAGGAAGCCAGCGAGCTCAAAACGCCCGCCTTCAGGATTGTGGCCCGCTGGCTCGCCCGGCGGAAGGAATACGCCGCGGTCAGGCAGCTCGTCAGGGCCACAAACCCGAACCGGAAATCGAACAGATCGTCCGGATCGGTGTTGAAAATAACAGCGGTTAACAAGCTTGTAACAATGGCCAGGGAAACGGCAAGCGGCGTGTCCAGCAGGATCACCGCCAGCATCACGCCGACGGCCACCGGAGCCAGGTAACCGACCATCGGGTATTCCAGGCTTTGACCGAGCGAAACGATGCGCATGCTCAAAACGGTTACAAACACGAGAATGGTCAGAATCAGCAGCTGGACATTCGGATTGGCCGCTCCCGCAAAGCTGCGGCGGGTTTGCATGAACAGCAGCACGACCGCCAGCAGCGTGAAAATGGCGAGGCCTGCATACGGCCGGTAGTTCTGATTCGTCTGAAGCAGCCCGGCCTTCTCCAGCCGGTCATAAAGCGCCTGATCGATTTCCTGGTTCTGCCTCACCAGAATATCGCCTTTGTTGATGTAGACGGTTTCCGTGTTCTCGCGCGCTTCGACGCGCGCCTTTTCCGTCGCCGCCGCATCGTAGAAGCGGTTCGGCATCACGGCGTAACGGGCGATTTCTTGCACGACCTCGCGCTGCGCGCTTTTGGTGAGGGCGGACGAGTTCACCAGCTGGGTAATCTTTGCTCGCGGCGCGGCGGCATCGGTCACCGGCTCCATCATCAGCTTGCTGACGATATCCCGCGAAACCGGCTCCATGGCTGACAAATCCTCGGCCGTCAGCCGGGGAAGCTTGAACAGCGCTTCCACGGAAAAGCTGTATTCCTGCGCGGACAGCTGATTCTGCATTTCTTCCACAAACGTGCTGCCTTCCGGCTCGGAGCTTCCGACGTTGTTCATCACATCTTCGGTATGCTCGCTGTACAGGCGCGGGAAAGCGGATTCGTAATAGCTTACTTTCTCGTCAAAGGTCATCTCGCTGTCCGCCCGTGCAAATTCGAGCCGGTCGAACAGGGCGACCACCAAAGCATCGCTCCGCATCGAAACGGAGCGGTTGACCGGCGGCACCTTCCGGGCCGCCTCCTCGCGCGCCTGCTCGGTGCCAATGTCGTCCTGGATCTGCTTTGGCGCGACGATGGTTGTTTCGCTCTTCGTGCCCGGGAGAATATCAAAGGTTTTGGGCACGACATAATCAATCAGCGACACGTACAGAATGACGCCGATCAGGGCGAATAAAAAAAAGCGGATGAAGGCGCTTTGCTTCCAGCCGTTCATCCATTGCGGAGTTTTGCTTTTTCGCGTTGCTTCTTTTCGGCTCATGGAACGTTTGGCCCTCTTTCCGGGTCCGTTTCGTAGAGGCTGGAGGGTCGCGAAACGGGCCCTTGTTATCCTTGCTTGTCCTGATCCTGGTTATAGGCCGTTATAATTTTTTGAACAAGGGTATGTCGAACGACGTCCTGCTCCGAAAAATAGGTGAAGCCGATCTCCCCGATGCCGCTCAAAATCCGTTCGGCCTCGACAAGGCCGGATTTCTTGCCGCGCGGAAGGTCGATCTGGGTGATGTCTCCCGTGATCACCATCTTGGAGCCGAAGCCAAGCCGGGTCAAAAACATCTTCATCTGCTCGGGCGTCGTATTCTGCGCTTCGTCCAGAATAATGAACGAATCGTCGAGCGTCCTCCCCCGCATGTAAGCCAGCGGAGCGATTTCAATCAGGCCGCGCTCCAGCGATTTGGCCACTTGCTCGGGGCCGAGCACATCGTTAAGTGCATCATACAACGGCCTCAAATAGGGGTCAACCTTTTCCTGGAGGTCGCCCGGCAGGAAGCCCAGGCTCTCCCCGGCTTCAACGGCGGGACGCGTAAGAATGATGCGTTTGACCTTCGCCTCCTTCAGGGCGGCGACAGCCAGCACGACGGCGATGTAGGTTTTGCCCGTCCCGGCCGGTCCAATCCCGAACACGATGTCCGATTTGCGGACCTGGTTGACATACTGCTTCTGCCCGATCGTCTTTATGCGAACCGGCTTTCCCCGGTAGGTGGTGGCGATTTCCCCTTTAAAGAGCTCCAAAAGCTGGTCGGCTTTCATTTCCTTGGACAGCTCCAGGGCATAAGCCACATCCCGTTCGGAAAGCGTGTAATGGTTTCGGATTAATTCCAGCAGCACCAAAAACAGCTGCTCCAGTGATTGTGTCTCCCGGGCTTCGCCCTGGATGACGATTTCCGCCTCGCGGGAAAAAATGGTGGCCTCGCTCGCCTGCTCGATCATATGCAGGTAACGGTCTTGAGGCCCGAAGAGCGCCAGTCCCTCGGCGACATTGCCCAGCGCGATCTTGACGGTTGCCGGATTTCCATTCAAAAGGCTTGTTCTCCTCGCTTTCGCTCATGTATCGGATAGGTCCCGTATAAGCAAGTGTATATGATTTAGGGGCTCCGATGCAAGGCTAGTCCGGTCATGCAGCCCTTGCGGACCGGGCGGGCAGGCCCGCCGGTTGCCGCAGGCGGCTTCCGCCCCGGGAAGCTTCGGCGGGTTCAGGGCGAAGGACTTGCTTCCGGCTGCTCGGGCAGTGCCGCAAGCGGCCGTTCCGCCGTGATTTCCTCTTCCACCTCGTAATGAACCCGAAGGAGCAGCTTGCCCCCGGCAGAGGTGCGCGAAAGCACCCGCTTGCTTGCGATTCGGGCGTCCGGCCCGGCCTTGCGGAGCATTTCCGCGTCCGCCTGCCGAAGGCCGGTTTTCTCCGCCTCCGCTGGCGTCAGCGTCCGCCGCTTGAACGACGTCTCAAACACCTGCTCCCGCAGCCACCCGAGCGGCAGAACACGGTTGCGAAAATGCAGCCATTTCGGCTCCCCGACGCTTTTCGATGCCGCATAGTCTTCCTTATTATAGCCCGTCAGCTGAAGCCCCCGTTTGCCGAGGACCAGATAGGAACGAACGTACGACTCGCCCGTGTACGTCCAGGTCGTCTGCGTCAGGGGCACCTCCACCGTCGCCACGTACCAGACCAGGCCGTAAACGCGTCCTGCGGAAGCGACCAGCCGCTGCCGTTCTCCTTCGCCAAGCGTGCCCGATACGAGCACCTGTCCTTTGCGGACATACGTGTTGGGCTGAACGAGCGGCTTCCCCTTCTCGCTGAACAGCTGCGTAACCAGCGCGTTTTTGTCCGCGATCAGGTCGCGGGGCCCCGTCAGCTCGCGTTTTTCCGGCCGGGCCGATTCCACGACCCGAATGCGGATGGCCGTCCCCCGCCGCTCCACGCCGATCCACGCGGCCTCCGGCAGACGGCTCTGCAGCCCCCGTGCCAGCTCGTCCAGTCCGCGCAGCCGGAACAGCCATTGATGGGGAAAGATTCCTTCCTGCCGTGCCGCAGTCAGGATGTCCCCCCGGTTTATTTTCTCGTTGCCCGTGATCTCAACGGACCAGATCATGGACGTCAGCAGATACAGCGCCAGCAGAAAGCCGAGCAGTCCGGCGCCAAACGCCTTGCGCTTCTTCGCCCGCACCAGCAGGAACGGAAGCCCCCGGCGGCGCAGCACCCGGGTCCGGCAGCCTGTCCGTTTCAACAGCGGCCGAAGCCGGAAAAAATCGGCGAGCCGGAGCGTCAGCTCCGCTTTTTCGGGCGTCGGGCAGCGGACGTCCCACAAGCGGAATCCGAGCTCCGCCGCTTCATTTAAAAAGGCCGCAATTCGGCCCCCTGTCAGCTGAAGGGTGACGGAACCGTTCAAATAACGGATCATGGACCTACGCACGGGCTACACTCCTATTCCTTTAGATAACGGATATCGTGAACGATCCCTTCCAGAAACACTTCTTCCGGCAGGATCGCGCGAATGACAAGCTCACTCCCCCGCACCTCCAGCACCCCGAGGCTGATCGACAGCCGCAACTCGGTCTGGGAAAAATGGAGCACGCCGCGGTGGTTTTCCACATACAGCTGCCGGTCCCCGATCATCGTGATCCGGGGCAGGTCGTGGGCCACATCCTGGGGAACGTCCAGCATGGCGGCGGCTAAGGAGCGCAGCCGGGTTCTCCAACGTGCCATCGTCCGCCCTCCCTCTCTCTCCAAAGCACGGAACAGCCAACGCTTTTCCGTCCCGCGATACGGACAACTTCGCCGCAAGCGGTTCGTTTATGCTTATGACCGGCCGGTTCGAAATATGATTTGCGGGCCCGGAATCGCCGGGCAAACGCAAAAAAGACCTCTTCCGCCGGCGAACCGGCGAAAAAGGTCTTTTTTGCGGCGCAAGCCGCTTGTCAGCCAAGCAATTTGGTAACCGTTTCGTTTACAAGCTTTCCGTCCGCCTTGCCTTTGACTTCGGGCATCAGCACCTTCATCAGGGCGCCTTTGTCCTTGGCCCCGGCAAACCCGTGCTGTTCAATGAGGGAGCGCACCAAAGCTTCCACTTCCCCGGCCGTCATCTGCTGCGGCAAATACTCGCCGACGACGGCAAGCTCCGCCCGGAATTCGTCAGCCTTCTCGGTATCGCCGGCGTTCTCGGCGAACTCCAGCTGCTGCGCGACGACCTTCTTGTATGCCGTTACTGCGGCAATGGCTTCCTCCTCCGTCAGTTCCCGGCGTTCGTCGATTTCGCGTTTGGCGATCTCGTTTTTGACCATGCGGATAATGCCCAGACGGTTTTTGTCCTTGGCCTTCATGGCCGCTTTCATGTCCTCGTTCAGCTTTTCCTTGATGGACATTCGGTTCATCCCCTTGTTCACGACTTTCACAGCCCTTATTATACCAAACGCCCTGCATATTCCCAAGCCCGTCCCCGAATGGACTTCCGCCCATACAAAAAGTTGCTTAGAGCAAATGTCTAAGCAACCTTTTCGCTTTTGGTCGGTTATGGATTCGAACGAAAACCGCACAGCTAATTTGATGAAGACGGCTCGGCCATGCCTGTTTAGGAATGCAGAAAACCCTGCCCAGCTCCGCTACTTTGGAAGAAACGCCGTTTATTTGGATGGTCTGCCGCACAATGGCTTGAATTTCTTCTTCCGTACCTGCCTGCGGAAGGGACTCGGCGTTTGGCGGCTGCTCCCGCGTTCGCGGGCTCCGCCGGGCTTTCCCGATTCGCCTCCCCAAATTCCCGGAGGGCCTTCAGCGCTGCTTGTTTTGCGATTTCAGGATACCCGAAACTTCATTGTCATCCAAACTGAAAGGGTCGGTCTCTATAGGCTTGATCGCCAAAGGAACGATGGGATTACGGAGAGTTTAAAAAGGTCCTGGTTATCATCGCGCGGAATCTTGCATTCGTTCTATCGCATATCTTGGGGCTTTCCCAGGCTGTGCAGTTCCTTAGAACTTGCGCTTGCGGGCAGCCTCGGACTTCTTCTTGCGCTTGACGCTAGGCTTCTCATAGTGCTTGCGCTTTTTCACTTCGGCCAAGACGCCGTCCTTCGCGATGGAGCGCTTGAAGCGCCGAAGAGCAGCATCGATGGTTTCGTTCTTGCGTACTTTTGTTTCCGACACCAGATTTCCCTCCCTCCGAACAGACCGTCCAAGACGAATAACACACGGTTATCAACCTCCATTATAGGCCAAAGCAAAACGGAGTGTCAACCGCAGATTCCCGTCTTCGAAAGCGGCTTAACTTTAATGGGTGAGGCCGAGCTTTTTTCCTCCGAGCAGATGAAAATGCAGGTGAAACACAACCTGCCCGGCGTCCGGGCCGCAGTTGTTTACGAGCCGGTAGCCGGTTTCCTTCACGCCCAGCTCCTCGGCCACACTGCGGGCGGCGCGGGCGATACAGGCGACGAGGTCCCACTCTTCTTCTCCCAGGTCGTTAAGGGAAGCGATGTGGCGTTTGGGAATAATGAGCGCATGCACCGGGGCGGCGGGCTTCACATCGTGGAAGGCGAGCACCTTGTCGTCCTCGTAGATCCGCTTGCACGGGCTTTTGCCTTGAACAATATCGCAAAAGATACAGGACAATTCGGCTTCCCCCTGAAACAGAATACTTCCATCATACCTCACTTCGCAGTCAAATGAAAACGGGGCCTGCCAGGTCTTTTGGCCCGGGCCGAAGCTCCCGGCGATGCCGCCCGCGGATTGAACGTCGGCGTTTCGGGCTTATCCGGGGCGGGCGACGGCGGTTCCGATCATTATTTATAGTATCCTGTCAAGAAATGCTATATACTAGAGGGCAGGCAGCAACACTACGGTTTTCGAGGTGCTTGAATGAGCTTCAAGAGCGGCAAAGCGTTTTCCCTGGGTCATTTTCTTGTTCCGATTCTCCTGTCCGTGCTTTATTTGGCGGACCCTTCGCAAGAGAAATCCAGGATCATGCTTGTCACCCTTCTTTCCCTTTTCTGGGCGCTGTTTCTTCTTTGGCAGGCGTTTTACCGCTGCAACCGGAGCATGTTTTATAACAAAAACAACTATTGGGTCTTTTTGCTCATCGATTTTGCCCTTTTGGCGGCGATCTTCCTCCTGCCTGACTGGAACTGGATTCACCCGGTCTGGCTGGTTGTTTTTTACGTTCCCGTTTATGCCTATGAATTCGGAGTTTTGTATTCCGTTTGGATGATCGGCCTTGGACTTGTCGATCTCTTTCTTTTTTACCGTTATCAGGACATTGAACTGGTCCCGGCCGAAATGCTCGCCATCGCGTCCGGCATGGGCGCCATTGCGTTTTTTGTCGGGTACCGCACCGACAGCCTGAAGCGGCTCGCCTACCATGATCCCCTTACCCAGCTTCCCAACCGGCAAGTGTTTGTGGAAAGCCTGCGGCTCGCATTGGACGATCTGCGGAGCTCGGGCATGCAGACCGGCGTGCTCTTCCTCGATCTGGACCAATTCAAGTACGTCAATGACACGATGGGGCATACCGTCGGCGACAAGCTGCTTGTGCTTGTCTCGGAGCGGATTCAGAGCGTGCTCCCCAAGAACACCTTGTTCGCGCGGATGGGCGGAGACGAATTCACCATCCTGATGAACAAGATCAAGCATACCGACGAAGCGATGATTCTGGCGGAAGCGATGCTCGGCGTCATGAAAAAGTCGTTTCCCCTGAACAACCAGGAAATCTTCGTGACCATGAGCATTGGCATTTCGATTTGCCCGGAAGACGGGCTTGATCCCGAAACCCTGATGAAAAACGCCGATACCGCCATGTACCGGGCCAAGGAGCAGGGACGAAACAACTACCAGTTTTATTCGCCCGTAATCGACGCCAAAGGGCACCGCCGGCTCAAAATGGAAACAATGATGCGGCACGCCCTGGAGCGCGACGACTTCATTTTGCTATACCAGCCCCGGATTAACCCGCACACCGACGAGCTGGTCTGCGTGGAGGCGCTGGTCCGCTGGCAGCATCCCGAACTGGGCCTCATCCCCCCCTCCGAGTTTATTCCCTTGGCGGAAGACACGGGCCTGATTGTCCAATTGGGCGAAAAGGTGCTGCGGCTCGCCTGCATTCAGCGAAAAAAATGGCTGGAAGCGGGATACGGCGGATTCCGGATGAGCGTGAATCTGTCCCCCCGGCAGTTCCGCCAGACGGATCTGCCGGAGCAAATCTCCAAGGTGCTGACGGAAACGGGGCTGGACCCCTCTCTGCTGGAGCTGGAAATCACCGAAAGCGCGGCGATGCAGGACGTCCATTTTGCCGCCCTTATGCTGCAAGTGCTGAAGGAAATGGACCTGAAAATCTCCATTGACGATTTCGGCACCGGCTATTCTTCGCTCAGCTACTTGAGACGGTTTCCGATCGACGTCATTAAAATCGACCGTTCGTTTATCAGCGGCATAGAGCGGGAAGGGGATGACGCGGCCATCGTCCGGGCGATCATCGCCATGGCCAAATCCCTCAAGCTCCAGATTACGGCTGAGGGCGTGGAAACGGCCGCCCAGCACGAGTTTCTGAAGGAGCTGGACTGCACCGAAGTGCAGGGATACTACATAGGCAAGCCGATGAACCCGGAGGACCTGCAAAGCTGGCTCGTGAAGGAAATGGCGGTTTGACGGACAACGGCTGTGAACGGATAAAACAAAAGGCCCGCGGATTCGCTCTTTCGAGCAAAATCCGCGGGCTTTTGCATGGCTGCCTGTACGGCCAGAAATCACTTGAGACGGTAGGGACGTCGGGCTACCCCGCCTTCTCGCCGAGGCTGCGATCGGCTATCTTTTCGGAACCCGCACCGCCCCTTCTTCTTAAAACGCTCAGCAAAAGGCCCAAACAACCGAATTCCAGAAGCAGATGCGAAACCCCATAGCCGACAAACGGAAACGGGATGCCGACAATCGGAAGGACCCCGAGCGACATCCCGGCGTTCCAGAACGCTTGAAGGAGCAAAGGAACTGCCAGAGCGGCCGCCAAGTGCCCGCCATAAGGATTTCTCACCCTTCGGCAGAGCAGCAGAACCCGAATGGCCGCATAACCGAAAGCCAATAAAAGAAGGATGCCGAAAAGCCAGCCAAAGCAGTAAATCAAATAGGAGATCGCACTGTCGGCATACGGAACCGGAAGCGTGTCCAAGGGGGATGCAAATCCATTGCCCCACCAGCCTGCGGAGTGAAGCGCCTTTTTCATCTGTATCTCCTGATAGCTTAAGCCCAGCGGATCGCTTGACAGGCGCAAATAGCTTTTCACTCGTTCCGCCCAGTATCCCCCCCCAAAAAACACGGCAAAATGAAAACATGCCATGGAGGCCAGGACCGCTCCCAGCGCGATCCGGCGCGCCGGCCGGGCGGTAAGTCCGCGCAGCAGCAAAAAGGAGGCTGTGGCCAGGTACACGCCCAAATAGGCGTAGGCATCCAGCAGGTAAAACAGGACCAAGGGAACCGCCAAAAAGCAGTCAAGGATAACAAGAAGCCGGGAAGTGCTTGCTTGCTGAATTTTAGCTAAGGAACCGGCAAGGGAAACGGCGAAAAGCACTGCCGAGACCGGGGCAACATTGACCAAAAAATCCATATAAGGCTCGAAATAAAGAAATATCCATGGGCCGGGCCGATAAGTATCGTATAAGGCCAGGACCATCAACAGCAAGGCCGCTCCGTAGATCAGCCAGGAGTACCGCAACAGCTTGCGGTAATCCCAGAGCCGCAAGCCTGCCGCCAAAAGGACACCGATGACGATCCCCGTCAGTTGTTTCCGCCATTCAAGAAGTCCGTGGAATCTCGAATCCGGAGCCGAAGTTAGTGAAAACGCAAGCAGTAGACCGGAGCCTGCAAAAATAGCAAACACCGCCAGGAGGCTCCAGTCCGCCTTCGGCTTGTGCACCGCGCGCAGCCTGCTGCCGAGCTTCACGGGATCGCCCAGCGAAGCAAGCGCCTCCTGCACGGCTTCGGCTTCTGCCTTCCCCTCTTCCAGCGCGTTCTCCTCCGCCTGCACCAGATGGTCCTCCAGCTCCCGCCGTACCGATTCTTTCGCTTCCGGCAAGCGGATTCCGCCGCAGATCTTTTCAAGATAGTCACGGTATTCGGGACGCAGCGCAGTCCGGTTCACGGCGCTCCCTCCCCCAGAACCAGATCGACCGACTGGCGGAACAGCCGCCACTCCTGCTTTTTCTCCTCCAACAGTTTTTTCCCTTTGGCCGTAATCCGGTAGTATTTGCGTTTCCTCGCTTCAGCTTCGCTCCAGTAAGCTTCCACCCGGCCGTCTTCCTCCAGCGTGTGCAGGATCGGATAAAGCGTGCCCTCCTTTAAAACAAATGCGCCGGCCGAGTGCTTTTCCAGCTCCTTCGATAGCTCATAGCCGTACATCTCCTTTCGGTCCAGCAAGGTAAGCACCAGGGTTACGGTGCTGCCCTTCATTAACTCCTTGCTGATTTTCAAACGCCGTTCCTCCTTTTCACTAGCATTGTTAATCTATGCATCGTATATCTATGTATTAAAATACTCCTCCGCCTGGAAAATAGCAACAATAAAGCAGATGGGGTAAGCCGTCGAAAAGACGTTTGTTTGGGAGCTCGATTTGATGTGTCCGATTTGGCATGGAGGGCTAACGGTTGCCACAGCGGCTATTTGCCGAAAAAAGAAGGATTGTAAATTGTAACGGTTGCCAGAGAGCCTGTTTTCGATTTTTTGCTTGTTTTAAACCTTTTTATCTGACGGATTGTAATATGAAGTGCGACAGCTAAAACAAAGAAGCCCATGAATGGAACTGCGCAAACCAAAGGAAACACGAGGACGGTTCCTTATCGGCACTCCAATCTGTCAGCGCCCAAAGGAAGTCCGAAAACGTACGACGTTTGGTCATTGGGAGCTTGATACGGTTGTGTCCAGTCGAGGGAAAAGCAAGGCCTGTGCGGCTACCTTCATTGAGCGTAAGACACGCCTTTACCTCGCTGTGAAAATGCCTGACCGCACCGCCCACTCCATGGAAATCGCCTTTGGTGTCGCGGCCAGCCAGTATCCCCAAGGGAGCTTTCAGACTGCTACAACCGATCGAGGCAAGGAGTTTGCCTGCTATACGGCGTTGGAGAACCTCTACGACATTCAAGTGTATTTCGCAGATCCCTATTCCTCTTGGCAACGTGGTTCCAATGAAAACGCAAATGGTCTGTTAAGAGAATTTTTTCCCAAAGGGTCACGATTTTGCTGAGGTTACCGATGAGGAATTGGCTCATGCGCTCCACCTCATCAACCATCGCCCCCGCAAATGTCTCGGCTGGAAGTCGGCTTACGAGTCGTTCATGGAAGAACTGTCGCACTTAGCTTGACAATCCGTCATCTGAAATAAGCGCCGTGGCAACCGTTAGCGCAAAAAATGAGCCATTTTGGCCGGATTAGCCGCTGTGGCATCCGTTAGCGCAAAAAAGACGCTTTTGGCCGGTTTAGTCGCTGTGGCAACCGTTAGCCACCCATGCCCTGGCGGGCACCACAGAAAATGAAAATAAAGTTGCGTTAGTTCAGGGTGGATTTTTTGGCTATGCCGTGGTCCAATGTCCATCACGCGCCGGGAGCTTTGGTCATGGGGCGCCGGAAGGGGCCGGACAAATTCTAACGGTTGCCAGCGAGCTTATTTTGCTTAAAACGAGGCTTTTCAAAAACTAACGGTTGCCACGGAGCTTATTTGGCTCGGAAAGGGGGCGTTTTGGTCTTTTTGGAGCAAATAAGCGCTTCCACAACCGTTAGAAATGGGAACGGGGGTTTTTTGGGCGAATAAGCGTTGTGGCAACCGTTAGCCACCCATGCCCTGGCGGGCACCACAGACGATGAAGTTGCGTTATTTTCAGGGTAGTATTAGGAGCGACAGCCGTTCCAATTCTGGTCCTCCTTATCAATTGCTTTGCCGCAGTCCCGCAGTCCGTGAGAAGCGGTGCCAGCAGGACGCATGATCTGCCGGGGAGCGAGCCGGCGGCTGCACGGTTGATCATCCCGGTAACATAAAAAGCGGGGCCGGTAAAAAAACCGGCCCGCATCTTCCTTGCAGTACGCGTAATTTCACTTTAATCCGCTCGAGACCAGGTCCGCACGCAAGTCATCTTTTATCAAGAAAGCAGCCGCTCCCGGTCGATAAGCCTTTTCCGTCTATTGAAGCGTCAGGCTATCCGCCCGGCGCAGCTTGGGGTACAGCGCCTCCGCGCCGTTCATGTATTTCCGCAGCGCGTGCGGAAGGTAGATCGTGCCGTCCTCCCGCTGGTGGTTTTCCAGAAGCGGAATGAGAATCCGGGGCGAGGCGACGGCGGTGTTGTTCAGCGTATGGCAGTATTGCAGCGTTCCGTCTGCGGCCCGGTAGCGGATGTCCGAGCGCCTGGCCTGAAAGTCGGCCAGATTTGATGACGAATGCGTTTCGCCATAGGTTCCGCGGCTTGGCATCCAGGTTTCGATGTCGTATTGCTTGTAGGTTTTTTGCGACATGTCGCCGGTGCACACCTGCACCACCCGGTACGGCAGCTCCAGCAGGGCAAGCAAATCTTCGGCGTTTTGCGTGATCTCCTGAAGAAGCCGCTCCGATACGGCGTGGTCGTTTTCGCAGAGCACCACCTGCTCCACCTTGGCAAACTGATGCACGCGGTACAAGCCGCGCACGTCGCGCCCCGCCGAACCGACTTCGCTCCGGTAGCACGAGGTCGCCGCCGCCACTCGCACGGGACGGCATACATCGACGATCTCTTCGCCGAAATACGAAATCAGCGAAATCTCCGAAGTCCCGACAAGCCATTTTTCTTCGCCCGCGATACCGTAGGCCTGCTCCTCGCCGAGCGGAAAAAAGCCGGTGTTGAGCAGCGCTTCCTTGCGCACCATCAGCGGAACATCAAAGAACGTAAACCCGCGTTCCAGAAGCAAATCCATCGCCAGCTGCTGTACCGCGCGGTGCAGCAGCACACCGGCACCTTTCAGGTAATAGCTCCGGGTGCCCGCCACCTTCACGCCGCGCGCCAGGTCGATCATATCGTGCAGCTCCCCGAGCGCTACATGGTCGCGCGGAGTGAAATCAAACCGAGCCGCTTCCCCGACCCGCCGGAGCTCCACATTATCGGCATCCGAGGCGCCTTCCGGCGTATCCGGCGAAACCGGATTCGGGACAAGCATCATCAGGCGAAAAAAACGTTTTTCCTCCTCCGCCAGCTCCGCTTCCAGCCCCTCCGACTGCCGGTTCAGGGCCCGGACCCTCTCCTTCCGTTCTTCCGCTTCCGCCGTTTTCCCTTCGCGCAGCAGCGCTCCGATCCGCTCGCTCGTTTCGTTCCGCTCCCGCCGCACCGCTTCCGTTTGACGAAGCAGCGCGCGGCGCCGTTCGTCGCATTCCAGCAGCTCGCTGACCGAAAAACGGATGCCTTTTCGATCGGCCGTCCATTGGATTTTGCCCGGATCTTTCCGGATGGTTTTCAGGTCTAGCATGGTCAAGCACATCCTTTCCCGTTCGTGATTGGCCGGCGTATGCCGCAAAAAAAACAAAAAGCGCCCTCATCCGTTTGGGACGAGGAGCGCTTGCTCGCGGTGCCACCCAACTTGAACGAACCCGGAAAGGTTCGAACCACTTGGTTCCGCGATAACGGGCGGTCCGGTTAACTTAGGGAATACGGTGCGGCGGCCTGGCCTTCGGGCAGGCTGCTCGGGTGCCGTTCCTTGACGAAAACGCCTCCGAGTTGGATGCTCATCATCGGCATTTAAAATCGGTTCGGTTGTTGGTAATGTACTATACCAGATTAAAACCGGTTGTGCAACGGGTGAAGCTGCAAAACCAAATGAAGGGTCCGGCTCCCGGTCCGCCAATCGCGGCTGCTTATTGAGGCACGCGCAAACCGGATGCCGGGCGTTTTCCGCAGTCCGGTTCAGTCCAGTATGGCCGGCTTGTCCGGCTGGCGCAAAAATTCGAACATCGTCCGGATTTGCGCCTCCGTGTTGCGCTCCACGGAAAGCGGCGGCAGCTCGTCTTCGCCGAAGAACCCGACCTCGCTTGTTTCCATGCTGTCCGACGCTTCCCCGCCGGTTATCTCGCACAAAATAAAGTATTTGTAAATATGGTAAGGCTCCGGCGGATGGTTGTGGAACTTTTTGTCCAGAACGGCCAGCAGGCGGACCGCTTCGGTTTCAAAGCCGGACTCCTCGCGGATTTCCTTTACGGCGACTTCCTTGGGCGAAAGGCCGATGTCCGCCCAGCCGCCCGGAAGGGACCAGAAGCCGTCGATTTTCTCGCGGACAAGCAAAATTTTGCCGTCCCGGAACACAACGCCGCGAATATCCGTTTTGGGTGTTTGGTAGCCCTCCTCGCTTGCGAACGCCAGCCGGATTCGTTCCCGCTCCACGCCTGTATAGCTTTCCAGAATGTCCACCGCCAAAGCGCGGAGCGTTTCGTAGCGTTCCCGGTCATAGACGTCCTTTCCGTATGTAAGTCCCGCCTGTGCGATGGCCTGGATTTGCTTGGCCCATTCCAACCATTTCGGTTCGTGCATGCATGCTCCTCCTTGTCCCTTTGAGGGTTGGCTTTACTACATGGTATCCAGTGAGATACGGCTTCCCCGTCCCGCAGGCTCGGCGGCTTCCACGATCAGCCGTTTCGGCAGACGGGCCTTCAGCTCCGGCACGTGGCTGATGACGCCGACCGTCAGCCGGTCCAGGTGAAGCCGCTCCAAGGCGCTCACCACGGTGTCAAGCAGCTCGGGGTCCAGGGTTCCGAAGCCTTCGTCGAGGAAAAAGAATTCCAGCGGGTACTGCCCGCTCAGCTGAATCTGCGCCGACAGCGCCAGCGCGAGTGCCAGTGAGGTAAGAAAGGTCTCGCCGCCCGAAAGCGTGTTGACGGGCCGCTTGATCCCGCCGTTGGCATCGTCCCGGATGACGAACCCGCCCTCCGAATCGACTTCAATGGCGTACCGCCGGCGGGTAAGCTGGCCGAGCCGTTCCGAAGCGGCGCGGCTGACATGCAAAAGCTGCTCCTTCGCGACAAAGTCGATAAACGCGTTGCCCCGCAGCACGGCTTGCAGCCGGGTCAGCCGCTCCAGCTTTTCGCCGAGAACCGCCTTGGCCTTCTCCAGCCGGAGCCAAATGACGTGTTTGGCTTCGAGGTCTTCCCGGTCGCGCTCCGCGCGCGCTCTTTGCTCCAGTGCGGCTTCGTCTTCGCTGCGGACCTGCAGCAGCCGCTCCTCGGCTTCGTTCCATTCCGCTTCGCCGACGCTGCGGCCGTCCCGCTTGGCCGCCGCCTCCGCCAGCTTCTCGCGGACAAGCGACTGCCGTTCCCGGAACTGGCGAAGCTCTTCCCGCCAGGTCCGGTCAAGCGCCGGATCGATCAGCGCGGCGCGGACCTGCTCCACTCCGGCAAAAGGAGACGCGGCCAAAGCATCCGTCCAGGAAGCTTCCGCTGCCGTCAGGCTTTCTCCCGACGTGGCGAGCGCCTGGCGGGCGGCCGCAGCGCGGTGCCCCGCCTCCTGCAGCGCTTGCTCCTCTCGGGACAAGGCGTCCTTGCGCTCTTTTTCCCGGCCGCGCAGCACGTCCAGCCGTTCGCGGATGAACGCGATCTGCGCCTCCGCCGGGCGGGGGTCTTCACCGAGCCGCTGCCGGAGTGCCGCCCGCTTTTCCTCCGTCTGCGCCAGACAAGCGGAGCGTTCCGTCCGGAGACGGATCGCCTCCTTGTCGAGCGCATCCGCTTCTTCCTGCAAGCGCGCGATCGCGTTCAGCTTTCCTTCGATAAACGGCTCGCTGATGCGCAGCTTCTCGCGCAGCTCCTCCGCCTGGCGGTCGCGCTCGGCAAGAGCGGCCAGCTCCGCGGCGAGCGTCTCCGGCGACAGGCTGCCGGCGCCGTGTGCCGCCGTCCAGGCTTGCCGCAGCTCGGCGGCGCGGGCCCGGGCGGCATCCGCCCGGCGGGCGAGTGCCGCGTGGCCGTCCGCCGACGCGGCAAGCCGCGCGCCGTGCTCCGCCAGCTCGCGGGCGCAGCGCTCGCGCCCGGCCGCCAGCGGCTGCACGCGTCCGGCGAACGCCGGCAGCGCGCCTTCGGCGGCGCGGAGCCGCGCATCGGCGGCCGCAAACGCGGCGCGCAGCCGGGCCGCCGTTTCGGCGGGCGGCTCGGGCTGCGCCGCTGCGGCAAGCGCTGCGCCGGAGTCGCCTGCGGAAGCGGACATGCCGTCCGCTTCCGCCTCGCCGGCAGGGCCCGCGCTCTGCTGATGCGCAAGGGCGGGAGCCTCCGCCGCGGCAAAGCCGCCGTCTGCGCTATGCGGAGGCTGCGCCCCCGGGTCCGCCTCCGCCGCCCGCAGCGGCTCCGCGCCCTCCGCCCCGGCAGCCGGATCAAGCCGCGCCAGCAGCGCCGCCAGCTCGTAGCGCGTCCGCTGCGCCGCAAAGCCGCGCTCGCGGGCGGCCCCGGCTTCGCGCTCCCACTCCGCCGCCGCTTCATCCGGCGCGTCGTCCGCGCCGTGCGCGGGCGCCGGGTGCTCGCGCGAGCCGCACACCGGGCACGCTTCGCCCGGCGTGAGGCCGAGCGCGAGCTGCGCCGCGAGCCGCCGGCGCTCCCGTTCGGCGTTGCCGTGCCGCAGCCGCGCAAGCGCGGCCGTCCACTCGCCGGGCAGCCCGGCGAATGCGCGCTCGGCCTCCGCCGCCTCGGCGGCGAGCGCGGCCCCTTCGGCCCGCGCCCGCTCCGCCGCTTCCGCCTGCTCTGCCGCCCGCCGCTGAAGAGCGGCCCCGTCCTCGCGCAGCCGCGCGAGCGCCGTTTCGCCGGCGGCCGCTTCGGCGGCCAGCTCGCCCGCCTGCCGCTCCGCCGCCGCCAGCTCCTGCCGGTCGCGCTCGGCGGCGGACAGCCGCTCGCGGTCCGCCCGCTTCACCTCGGCGGCGGCCAACTGCTCCTTGAGCTCGGCCTGGCGGGCCACCGCCTTGCGGTGGATGTCCCGCTCCTTCGCGCCTTCCGCCAAAGCGGCTTCGTGCCGCGCCGCCGCCGCTTGCAGCTGCCCGTCCAGCTCCGCCTGCCGGCGCTCGGCGTCCGTCAGCTCGCTTTGCAGCCCGAGCGCTTGCCCCAGCTGCTCCAAGCGCACTTGCAGCGGCGCGTCCTGGGCGGCCAGTTCCTCGCGCGCGGTCTCGTACAGGCCTTTGGCCTCCGCATGCCGCGCCCCGGCTTCCGCAAGCAGCCGCTCCGAAGACGCGCTGGCCGCCTCACAATCCGCCCGGTGCCGGACGGCCGCTTCCAGCCGCTCCAGCAGCGGCTTCAGCTTCTCCGCCTGCTCTCCCTGGCGCAGCCGGTTTTCCCGCTCGAGCATACCGGCCTCCCGTACGGAAAGCGCGGAAAGCTCATCCCGCAGGCTGTCCTCCTCCAGCTGCAAAGCCCGGATGCGCTTCAGCTCCTCGTGCCGCTTTTCCGCTTCGAGCCGGACGTCCCGGCAGGCTTTCGCCGCTTCGGCCGCCTCCGAAAAACGCCGTTTTGCCTCCTCCAGCGCCGCTTCCGAGGCGTCGCCAAGCCCCTGCTGCTCGGCGGCCAGCCGGTCCGCCGCCTGCCGGGCGTCCTCCAGCCGCAGCGCCAGCCGCTTGGACAGCTTTTCGCCGTATTCCTCCAGCCGGAACAGCCGCTGGAGCATCTTTCGCCGGTCCGCTCCCTTGAGCGCCAAAAATTCCGCGAACTTGCCCTGCGGCAGCACGACCGCCCGCGTAAAATCGGCCATGGAGAGGCCGAGGATTTCCTGGACCCGGGCGTTGACCTCGTTGCGCTTGTCGGCCAGGACGACCTGCTCGCCGTCCCGGATATGGATCAACCGGCAGACGGAGGAGGAGACGGATACCTCGTCCTCGCGCTTGAACTGGCGGTCCACCCGGTAGCGCTCCGCGCCGCCGGCATGCGTCAGTTCAAACGTAAAGGAAACGTTCAATGTTTTTTCGGCATGGTTCATGATGCCCTGCGTGCCTTTTTGCGCGCGTTCCACCTCGCCGAACAAGGCCAGCGTGATCGCGTCGAGAATCGACGATTTGCCGCTGCCGGTCGGCCCGAAGATGCCGAACACCCCGGCTCCCTCCAGCCCGGTAAAATCGATCTCCTGCTTCTCCCGGTAGCTTTGCAGCCCCGCGAGGGTCAAATGAATCGGACGCATCCGTCAGCCCTCCTTTCCGGCCGCGGCTTCCCGCATGCCCTCTGCGAGCTCCGCCGTGCGCGGGTGCCGCCGCCCTTGCTCTCCGGACAAATCGCGGTCCGCCTGGCCTTCTTCCCCTTCCGCCCCGCCGCTTTCCGCAAGCAGGTCCATAAAAAGGGAGACCAGCTCCGGCTCCGGCTGTGCGCCTTTGGTCTGATGGGCGTAAAAGCGGCGGAACAGCTCGTCGACCGGCAGCGCCTCGCCCGCCTCCAGCCGGCTCTCGGCTTCCCGCTCCGGGAACACCGGGCGGATGTTCACGATGCCGCCGTGCAGCTTGCGCAGGTTCTGAATCTGCTCCATCGACAGCGTGTCGTCGAGGTGCAGGGTCAAATCGACCCATGCCCGCGTGTCCTTCCCTTCGTCGCACCAGCGGTACACCTCGCCGATGCCGCCCGTCGCCTTCCAGCGGACCAGCGGAATGCCGCAGGTCAAATAAAGCTCCCGGATGTCGGCCGGCTTGCCCGGCTCGATGTCGGCGATGACCACCGATTTGGTTTGCCCGGCCTCCGAAAAGCTGTACGCGAGCGGTGAGCCGGAATAGCGGATCGGCGACGGGGCGCGAAGCTGCTGCGGCCGGTGCAGATGGCCGAGCGCCACATATTGCGCGCCCGCGCACAGCGCATCGGTGTCGACCGCATACGCCGCGCCGAGCTGATGGATGGGACGCTCCGAATCGCTGGTGTCCCCGCCGAACACAAACAGGTGGCTCATGATCAGATTCACCGTGTCCTCCGCAAAGCCTGCGCACTGCCGGGCCACGATCTTTTTGATCCGCTCCGCATACGCGGACTGGAGTTTGGCTTCGTCCGCCTCTTCGGAAATCATATCCTTCAACCGGGATTCGGAAGGATACGGCAGCGCGAACAGCTTGGCGCGCTCGCCGGTCCGGGCGATGCCGATGTCGATCAGCCTCGGCTCGGGATACCCGACCAGGTGAATGTTGTATTTCCCGGCCAGCGGCGAAGCGGCCGCAAGCCGTTCCGGGTTGTCGTGATTCCCGGCGATGACCGCCACCGGGCGGGCGTGGCCGTCCGCCAGACGAGCCAAGCCGTCAAAAAACAGCTTTTCCGCCGCGGACGGCGGGTTGACCGTATCGTACACGTCGCCGGCGACCAGCACCAGATCGACCGCTTCCTCGCGGACAATCCGCACCAGCTCGTCCATGAACGCCTCCTGCTCGGCAAGCCGGCTGCGCCCTTCGAGCGAACGGCCGAAATGCCAGTCGGCGGTATGCAAAATCCTCATAAAATCCTCCCCGAAAAACCGGCTGCGCCGGCGTTCATGTCCACCGTAACCGAGCCGTCGAAAAAGTAAACGAACGTACCGTCCAGCTTCCGCTTCCAGATTTGTTCCACGGCGCGGGCGTACAGGGCCAGCTGGGGCCGGTAGCGCTCCGCGCGTTCCTCCGCCGAACGGAAGCTCAAGTCATCGGTTTTGTAGTCGAGCAAAATCAATCCTTCGGCATCTTCAAACAAGCAGTCGATAACGCCCTGCACTAGAACGGGCTCCTTGCCGTCGGACTCGTTCAGGCCCCGGTAAATTTCTCCCGCGGACAGCCTTAGCGTAAACGGCACCTCCCGCCAGATTTGGCCCGCGGCCAGCAAACGTCGCCCGATCGGCGTCGAGAAGAACGCCGCAATCCGGGCCGGCTCGACCGCTTCGCTCTGCTCGGGCGTCAGAAGCCGCAGCTCCGTCATCCGGCGGACGGTTTCTTCGACCTCCGCCAGATCCAGTCCGGGACGGAGGCTGAGCCGCTGCATGACGGCATGCAGGACCGTTCCCCGTTCGGCGGCGGTCAGGCGGCGGGTTTCCGCAAACCGCGGCCGGCGGAAAGCGGTCCGGGCAAAGCCCTTGGTCCCCGGAACGGCATGAATGGCCTCTCCTTCGCCGGGCTCCGCCCCGAGATTGCGCATCGGGGCGTTGCGCTCGGCCAGCCGCTTGATTTCCGTTACGCTCGTTTTGGTCATGATCCGCGCCGCGTCGGGGTGCGGATAGGTCCAGGACAGCCGGTGCTCCACCAGCGCCCGGAGCCCCGCTTCCGAGGCCGTGTGGAGCACCGGCTTCAGCTCAAGCAGCGCGTTCAGGCGGTAATCGCTGTCCGGCACGGCGGCCGTTTCCGCTTCGTCCTCCCGCACCGCAAAATCGGACGCGGGCCGGACCGTCATCCGCCAGCTGGAGCCGTCCCGCTCCCCGGAGGTACGGTCCTCCGCTGCCGCCGCGCCTTCCCCGGCCAGCCGGCGGAGCGGCTCCGCATCGGGATGCCGGTAAACGGCCGGCCCGATCCAGTCGAGAAAGCTGCCCGCTCCGGCCAGCTCGTAATCGGGAAGCGGACCTTCGGCCGCATGCGACGCGAGCGACCAGCGGGACAGCTGCTTGGCGGGCTGCTTGAGGGTTCCGACGAGCACCAGCTTTTCCCGGGCGCGCGTCAGGGCGACGTAGAGCACCCGCATTTCCTCGGCGAGCAGCTCCATCCGGAGACGGCGGCGAATGGCCAGCGCCGCCACAGTCGGATAGGAAATGCGCAGCTCCTGGTCGACGTAACGGGGACCAAAGCCCAAGTCCTTGTGGATCAGAAAAGCGCCGTTCAGGTCCATCCGGTTAAACGGACGCGCAAGCCCGGCGGCAAACACAACCGGGAATTCCAGCCCCTTGCTCTTGTGGATGGTCATAATGCGCACCACATTTTCCTGTTCGCCGAGCGCTTTGGCGCCGCCGAGATCGCCCCCGCTTTCCCTCATGCGGGAAATAAACCGGAGGAAACGGAACAGCCCGCGAAACGAGGTCGCCTCGTACTGCCGCGCCCGGTCGTAGAGCGCCCGCAGGTTGGCCTGCCGTTCGGTTCCGGCGGACAAGCCGCCGACAAAGTCGTAATAGCCGGTGTCCTTGTAAATCGTCCGGATCAGTTCGGCCACCGGAACGCTCCGCGCCTCCTCCCGCCATTTCGCGAGCAGGCCGAGAAACCGGCGCACTTTGTTCTGCGCCGCTTCCAGCGCCGGCCGCTCCGCTTCCGGGAACGAGGCGTCGTCGCTGTCGGCAAAGGCCAAAACTGCGTCGTAATACCGTCCCGCTTTTCGCGAAAGACGAATGC
Source organism: Gorillibacterium sp. sgz306347 (assembly GCF_059735245.1). Classification (NCBI taxonomy): domain Bacteria; kingdom Bacillati; phylum Bacillota; class Bacilli; order Caryophanales; family Paenibacillaceae; genus Gorillibacterium; species Gorillibacterium sp. sgz306347. The sequence continues at coordinate 95,407 of NZ_JCAPET010000001.1, read as the reverse complement.
GGGCCAGTTCCTCCGCGTTTAATCCGACGGCGGGCGAACGCAGCGCCCCCGCCAGGGGAATGTCCTGATACGGGTTGTCCGTCACCTTGAGAAGCGACATGACGTTCTCGACCTCGACAGCCTCGAAATACCCGGTTTTCGTTTCCGCGTATACGGGTACGCCCTGTTTCTTCAACTCCTCGGCGATAATCGCGCCCCAGCTTTGGGTGGAGCGGAGCAGAATCACGATGTCCCGGTAGGTCGCCGGACGCGGCGGCACGCCGCCTTTGCCGGACACGAGGAACGGGCGGCCCCCGTCCGCTCCGACCAGCTGCCGGATGCGCTCTGCGATCAGCCTCGCTTCCAGCTTGGCCGTTTCCTCCTCCAGCCGCTCCTCGGCCGGCTCCGCTGCGTCGTCCTGCCCGGACTCCCGGGCGGTCTCCCCGCCGGCCGCCGCCGCGATCGCTTCGTCTCTCGCCGCCGCAGCCTCACGCCAGGCGGTCTCCATGTCCTCCGCTTCCGGAGTCCGCTGCGCCGCCGCGCTTTTGTCGATCAGGGCGAGCTCGACCGACAGGTCCTGCTCCGTTTCGGGATAAGAAGCCCCGTACACCAGCTCCGCGCTTTCGTCGTAGCGGATTTCGCCGACCGCCTCCTCCATCACCTTCCGGAACACAAGGTTGACCCCTTCGGTTACCTGGCGGCGGCTGCGGAAGTTCCGGGCCAGATCGATCCGAAGGCCGCCTTCCTTCGCCTGCTTGCGGTAGCTTTTGTATTTGGCCAGAAAGAGCCCGGGCTCCGCGAGCCGAAACCGGTAGATGCTCTGCTTGACGTCCCCGACCATAAACCGGTTGCCTTCGCCGGGCCGGGCGATCAGCCCGACAATGGCTTCCTGTACGCGGTTGGTGTCCTGGTACTCGTCCAGCAGCACCTCTTCGAAGCGCTCCCTGTATTCGAGCGCGGCATCCGAGGGAATCAGAGACCCGTCCGACTCCAATCCGCCGGACAAGATGGCGAGCGCATAATGCTCCAGGTCGGAAAAGTCGACCAGGCCCCGGTCGCGTTTGGCCGCGCCGAAACGGTCGGCGAATGCCAGCACAAGCTCGACCAGCGCATGCATGGCCGGCGCGGTCCGCCGCAGCTCCTCCAGGTACGCGGCGGTGTCGCGCTCGAACAGCTCCGTCCGCAGCTTCTCGACCGCTTTCTTGGCTGCATTGCGCAGCTCCTGCGCCGCCGTTTGCAGCTCCTTCTCGTACTGGTCGCCCCGGCACGCTTTCAGCCTGCCGAAAACCGGCTCCTGAAACGCCCGGTGCAGCCTGTCCCATTCCCCGCCGCAAAGCTCCGCAAGGAGGTCCAGTTTGTCGAGCTCGTCCGTCAGGTTTTCCCGGTAAGGAGCCGGGCCGCCCGGGAGCTCCGTCACCCGCAGCGCTTCGCGCAGCAGACCTGCCGCTCCGCCTAGCTCCAGCCGCACGTCGGCGCGCAGGGGCGCCAGCCACGCTTCCAGAGCCTCTCCGCTCGACTCCCCGTCAAAGCGTCCCGCCATTTCCCGCAGCCAACCGGCCGGAGAAGGATGGCTGAGCGACGCCTCGTACAGCGTCAGCACGAGCCGGAACAGCTCGCTGTCTCCCTTTTCGCCGCCGTAGCCGTCCGCCAGCTTCCAAAAGCCGCCGCCCTCCTCGGAGGCTGCGTAATAATCGTCCACCAGCTTTTCCAGAAGCTCCTGCTTCATCAGCTCGGCTTCGGTTTCGTTGGCGATACGGAAGCCCGGGTCCAGGCCGACGCCGCGCCCGTGGCTGCGGATCACCTCCAGGCAGAAGGAGTGAAGCGTCGTGATCGCCGCCCGCGGAAGCAGCGCCAGCTGCGCGCGAAGGTGGCGCGAGTCGGGCCGTTCCTCCAGCTTATTCTCCAGCGCCATGCGGATGCGCTCGCGCATTTCCGAGGCCGCCGCGTTCGTAAAGGTGGCGACGAGCAGGCGGTCGACGTCCAGCGGATTGTCCTCGTCGGCGATTTTGCGGATGATCCGTTCCACGAGCACGGCGGTTTTTCCGGACCCGGCGGCGGCGGCGACCAGAATGTTGCGGCCTCCGGCCGCAATCGCCTCCCACTGCTCGTCGGTCCATGCCGCACCGTCCGGCTTGGGGCTAATGCCCCGTTTGGTATCCGTCACTTCGCGTCTCCTCCTTTCTCTTCCGGTTCGCGTGTCCCGGCTTGTTCTTCCTCGTCCGTACCGCCAATGGACGGAGCGGCTTCTTTTGCGGCGGCTTCCCCTTTGGCCGATCTGCCTTCCGGCTCCGGCTTCATGCGCGCGGAAGGCGGAATGTACCGTTTTGCTTTCAGGTCCGGTTCCGTTGCCGCATCCGATCCGAGCACGGACTCCCGTTTGCCGGCCGGGTCCGGTCCGCCGGTCACTTCCCGGCTTTCCGACGCCGCCGCTGCCTCGCTTCCCGCCATCGACTGCCAGACGCCGTCGGCCTGCAGGCTGGGAAAGCTGCGGTACTCCGCGCCGGGCAGGTTCGGGTCAAACTGGCAGACCGGCCGGTAGGAGCAGAAGGTGCAGGCGAGCTTCTTGTCCTGCCGGTAGGGCTGAATGTCCGCGGCGCCCGTCATAATCCCTTCCCCGATGCCGCGCACCGTCCTGCGGACGTGCGAGCGCATCAGGTCCCATTGGCCGGCGGAAGCGACGGACGAGCCTTTGCGGAAGCCGCCGTCCTTCTTGATGCCGACCGGAATAATGTCGGAGACTCCCGTTTCGTTCTTCAGCTTCGCGTCCATCAGCCCGATCGCTTCCATGTCGGCGAGAAGCAGCCCCTTCATTTTGAACCGCCGGCGCAGCTCGGCTTCCGCCGCCGCCGCATCCAGCCCGTTCGGAAGGGAAAGAAGCGGGTTGTGCACATGAAAATAAAGCACCCCGGCCGGCTGGGCCGGCTGGCCCAGCCATCGCTCCGAGTGAGTGAGCACAACGTCCAGATAGGTCAGCATCTGGAGAGACAAGCCGTTGTACAGGTCGGACAGCTCCAGATTGTGCGGGCTTGATTTGTAATCGATGACGCGCAGGAACATGCCCTTCTCGCCTTCCGCGCGGTCCACCCGGTCGATCCGGCCGGCCACTTCCATGCGCGCGCCGCCGGACAGCGGGAAAGAGAGCGCCGGAAGCTGCTGCCCCGGTCCGAAGCCGAGCTCCAGCGCGACCGGGTAAAAGCCGTTGCCGCGCGCATGCTCGGCCACAACCGCCGAAGCCCGCGCGACGATGTCCTTCAGCTTGCGGGCGATGTAGCGGTAGCGGTTCGAGCTGAGCAGGATTTCGCCCTGCAGCCTCGGCGTGATCCGGTCGGCGGCCGAAAGGGCGCTCTGCCGGACCAGCTCCGCCGGCAGCGATTGCCAGTCCGCTCCCGCCGACAGCAGCTCGCGCGCGACCTGGGACAGCGCCGCATGGAACAGCTGGCCGATGTCCGGCGCTTCCAGGCGGAACAGCTTCCGGTCCTCCAGGCGAAGGCCGTGCGAGGCGAAATGGTGGAACGGACAGGCCGTGAACCGTTCCATCCGCGATACGCTCGCCCGGAGCGTCTCCCCGTACAGCAGCCTGGCGGTAGCGGGTACGATCCGCTCGCCCGGAATGCCGTACGTCAGCGATCGGCCCAGCGAAAGCAGCTGCGGCGCCCACTCCGGACGGGCGGCGAACCAGTTGTACACGTCCCACCAGACGCCAGGGATGGCTTCGCCGTTCAGGTAATCGCGCAGCCGGCTGCCGAGGTCGGCAATCGCCCGCTCCCCGTGCGTCAGGTAATCGGCGGTTTCCTCCGCGTCCGCGCCCGCCGGCGGGCCGGCTTCCAGCACCCGTTCGGCCTCTTTCGCCCAAGGGAACATCAAGCCGAGCTGCCGGACAACCTCGGAAGGAAGCATCGCCTTGCCCTCGTCGTCGGCCAGCGAATAGCTTACCCAAAGCGCGCGGGAGGGCGAACAGAGATTGGCATACAGGAGCAGCTGCTCGTCCAGCAGCTTCCTTCTCGCCCCGCCGGGCAGCTCAAGGCCCGTCTCCTCCAGACGCAGCCTCTCCGCGTCCGTCAGCACGCCGTCCTCCTGGGGCTTCGCAGGCAGGATGCCTTCGTTAGCGCCGAGGATAAAGGTGTAGCTTTTTTGGCTGGTGCGCGTGCGGTCCATCGAGCCGATCAGCACTTGATCGAGCGCGGGCGGAACCAGGGCGAGGCACAGGTCCTCCAGCCCCGCGTCCACCAGACGGGCGAACCGTTCCGGTTCGATTTCCTCCTCTCCCAGCACCTCGGTCAGCTGGTCGATCAGGTCGATCACGCTGTCCCAGATTTGCGCCAGCTCGCGCGCCTTTTCCGGGTCCCGTTCCATTTCCGCATCGGCCTGCCGCTGCAAGCGTTCGGGCACGCCGCACCGCTCCAGCAGCGCATAGAGCGCCGCCGCCATGTCGAGCACCGTTTTCGCCCGCTTCATGTCGCGCTCGAACCCGCCGAGGATGCCGACAATCCGGCCCCGGGCGGCGAGAATGGCGCGCTGCCGCTCCAGCTCTTCTTCTCCGAAGGCACGTGCGGCGGGACGATCGGCTTCCTCCAGCTCGTCAAGCGGCGCAGGAGGCGCGAATTCCCATGCTTTTCCGTCTTTCCAGCGGCCGCCCTGGATGCCTCTCTCCAGCACATGGTTTTCGAGCAGGTCCATGCTCCGCCGGGTCAAACCGGCTTCGCCGTCCGCATTCGGCTCATGCGCGGAAGCGTCCGCCTGCTCCTGCGCTTCGCCTTCGGCGGCCAAAGGCAGGAGCAAATCCGTTTTGACGCAGCGAAAAACGGCTTCATAAGGCCAATCGCGGCTCACGATCTCCAGCGAAGAGCGGATGAATTCCACCAGCGGATGATGCAGCACGGGACGTTTGCGATCCAGGAAGTGCGGGATCTGAAAATCCGAAAAAACCTGCTCCAGAAGATCCGCGTAATCCCCCAGGCTGCGAACCCGGACGGACATGTCGCGATAACGGCAGCCTTCGTCGCGGACGAGACGGACGATTTCCCGGGCGCAGCCCTCCGCTTCGGCACGCCGGTTGACGGCCGCCGCAAGCACGATGCCGCCGTCGGGTTCTCCGGCGTACACCGCGCGCCGGGCGGCGCTCCGGCTCTCGAACCGGCGCTCCAGATGGGCGAGAGACGGCGTTTGACGGAAGCGAAGCGGCCCGCCGCCGTCGAGCAGCGTCGGCTCGTCCAGCTCCGCCCCGAGCGCGAGCGCGCGTTCGGACAGCCCCGACATGGCACGCGCCGTCGAATGGAACAGCTCGTATTCGTCGGGCCGTTCCCCCGGGCGGTAAGGCCGGTTCAGGCACAGCGCGACATGCACCTCGCGGCAGTGGGCGGACAGCTGCGCAAGCACCTCTCTCTCCTGCGGCGTAAAGCCGAAAAAGCCGTCTACCCACACCCTCGCAGCCTTCAGCCAATCCAGCCGCCGCACGCCCTCCGCCAGCCGGTCGAGAAAGGTTTCACTGTCCAGGTATTTCCCGGCCAGCTCCCGTTCATAATCGCCGTAAAGCAGCTGCAGCTCCGCAAGCTTTTCCTCCAAATGCCCCGTCCCGTTCGCTTCCGTCCGTCCGGTTTGGACCGGCGCGTGCGCTTGCAGCGCCGAGGCGGGCAGCCCGTTTTGGCGCAGTTCTTTAAAAAGCCCGTTCAAGGAGGATGCGACGCCCAGTCTCCCGTCCGCCTGGCGGAATACGGCCAAACGTTCTTCGTGCTTATCGATCAGACGCTGCAAAAGCATCGTTTTGCCCAAATCGTTAATCGGTACGGCGGCGGTGTTTCCGATCTCCTGCATGCCCTTCCAGGCCAGCCGCGGAAAACTGAACACCTGGGCGCGGATAAACCCGGCCGACCCGCTTCTTGCCGCAAGCGCCTGCTCATACTGAAAGGTCGCCTGCTCCGGCACGATCATCAGAAGCGGAGCTCCCGCCGGTTCCTCGTCCAACAGCCGGTTAATGGCGTCCAGGCAATAGCCGGTTTTCCCGCTGCCGGCCCGTCCGATCACAAAATGCAGTCCCAAAACGGCCCCTCCTCCAAAAATGCATCTCTATATATTCTAGCATAATCTCCGTTTCGTCTCTCCCGAATGCCGTCTGCCGGCATCAAGCGCCCTTCAAAAGATAATAGACCTTTCTGCGTAAAAATGGAACAAGCGTTCGGTCGGCGGCGGATAAAAAACCGGCCTGCCCGAAGGCAAACCGGTATTCGGTTGTTCGATTCGGAGACGCCTATTTGCTTCGCACCTCAAACACGGCAAACTTCAAGTAATTTCCTTCGTCGACACCCAGAAGCCGGGGATGGTCCTTCCCGGCCGCGCGGAATTCCACCAGCCGGAGCGTTTTGCCCGCGTCCCGGGCGGCTTCCGCGATCGTCTCCAGAAACAGGTCCGGGCTCACATGATAGCTGCAGCTGGCGGTAACCAGATACCCGCCTTCGTTTACCAGCTTCATGCCTTGCAGGTTAATGTCCTTGTAGCCCCGGCAGGCGCCGGCAACGGCGCCCCGGGTTTTGGCGAACGCGGGCGGGTCCAGAATGACGACGTCCCAGGTGCGTCCTCCCGGCGCGAGCGGTTTGGAGGTATCGACCTTTTTCCCGCCCGCCGCCGCGCGCGCCTTGCGGTCGTCCAGCCCCTGAACCTGCGCGCGCAGGTATTCAAATGCGTCGGCGACGACAAACTCCACCCGCTCGGCAAAGCCGTTCAGCTCCGCATTGCGCTTCGCGCTTTCGATGGCATGCTCGGAAACGTCCAGGCAGGTGATCTTTTTGGCTCCGTACTTGCAGGCGTGCAGCGTAAAGCTTCCGGTGTGGGCGAAGCATTCCAGAACGGTGGCTCCGTCCCAATAAGGAAAGGTCACTTCCTTGCCCCCGGCATTGACCGGGACGCGAACCGTCCCTTCTTCCGTCTGCCGCTCTTCCACGCGAATGCCGCTCCGCGCTCCCCAGCCCTTCATCAGCGGCTCGATGGAAGCCCGGTTTTCCCGCTGGTCGAAGAAATACCCCGTTTTTTGCCCGCCGATCACATCCACCTCGATCTGCAAGCCGTTCTCGGTGATCCGCACCCGCTCCGGCACCGTACCGTACAGCACGCCGACCTTCGGCTCCAGCCCTTCCAGCTGCCGGACGGAGACGTCGCTGCGCTCGTAGATCCCTTCGGGGGCGAAAACCTCCGCCAGCGCGGCCACAATCTCCGCCCTGCGCCGGTCCATGCCGAGCGTCAGAATCTGTACGACGAGCACGCCGGCGAACTTGTCCACGATCAGCCCCGGCAGAAAATCCGCTTCGCCGTACACCATCCGGCATGCATCCGCATCCGGCAGAAAACGCCGGCGGTGCTCCAGACAGCGGGCAAACCGCGAGGCAAAAAAGGCCTGGTCCATTTCCGGCTGCCCGGTGTAGTCGATCACGCGCACCCGGATGCGGGATTGCGGGTTGTAATAGCCGGCCGCCAGAAAACGGCCCAGATGATTGTAAACCGGGACGACGTCGCCCGGCTCTGCCGTTCCTTCCACCCGCTCGATTTCATTCTCAAAAATCCACGGGTGCCCTTCTTCCAGTCTTTTTTTGCGGGCCCGCTGCAAATAGATTCCGTTCATGGCTTCGCTCCTATCATGGGGATGGCGTTCTGATCATATAGTGTACAAACCCGGGTTGTCCGGCCGAAGGAGGGACCTTCCGTCCGATGCTCCAGCACCTGATTGTGCCGATTTTGGCAGGATTCGCTTTGTTTATGTTCGGTATGAAAACGATGGAATATGCCTTGAACCGGGCTGCCGGTCCGCGGCTGCCGGTTTGGCTGGGCCGGTTTACCCGGACGCCCGCCCGCGGCATGCTCACGTCCTCGGCATTGACGGCCGTGCTGCAGAGCAGCACGGCCGTCACGGTCATTTCCATCGGACTTGTCAACGCCGGACTGATGAAATTCTCGCAAACGCTCGGGGTCGTTCTCGGCACGAACATCGGGACGTGCCTGACCACCGAACTGCTTGGCCTGGAGCTGGGCCGGGTCGCGCTGCCGCTCCTGTTCTTCTCTTCGGCCGCCGCCGTGGCGGGTCTGCTCCTGGACGGCCGCGTACGCCACGCGCAAACGGTCGGGTTCGCCTCCGCCGCCTCCGCCGGATTCGCCTGCGTCCTGCTCGGCATGGGCGTCATGCAGGGCATCGCGCCGGAGCTGGAGGCCCGCGGCCTGCTCGATTGGCTGGTGCGCCAGTCGCAGGAAAGCCGGCTGTGGGGCATTCTCGCAGGCGCGGTTGTCAGCGCGCTGATTCACAGCAGCGCCGCCGCCATTGCGATGACCATGAGCCTTGCCGCCGCCGGCGTCTTCCCGCCGGAGCTGGGCATTGCCGTCATTCTCGGCGCCAACGTCGGCACCTGCATCACCGCGCTTATCGCCAGTATCGGCGGAAGCCGGTACGGCGCTTACGTCGCCTGGTTTCACACGCTGCTCAACATCGGCGGCGCCGCGTTGTTCTACCCGCTCGTTCCGCTTCTGGCGGACTTGGTGGCCGGCATGAGCTTCGATCCGGCCGCCCAGATGGCCCGCGCCCAAACCATTTTCAACGTGGCCTGTTCGCTTGCCGCCCTCCCGCTTTGCTATCTGCCCGTCCTCCGCAAGCGGACGGCGGACTAGTCCCGTTCGGTCCGAAAAACAGCTTTCGGCCAGACGGCTCTAGCCGCCGCCGGCCGAAAGTTCGACTTCTTATAGCTTAAACTGATCGAGCTCCTGACGCAACCCGGCCGCCAGCTCCTGCAGAGCCTGGGCGGAATGGGCCACTTCTTCCATGGTCGCCATTTCCTCCTCGGACATGGCGGCCGCACCATGAACGCCGGTGGACGCCTGGCGGGCGCTGCCGGAGATGTCCTCGACCGAAGCGGCGACCTCCTCGGTGCTGGCCGACATCCGCTCCGTGAAGGCGGACATCTCCTGCATCCGTTCGGTGACGCTGCGCGCGCTTTCCGCAATCAGGCGGAACGACTCGCTCGCCCGCTCCACCCGTTTGAAGCCTTCGGCGAATTCTTTTTCCCCTTGCATCATCGAAGTGTTGGCGCTGCCGGCCGCTTCCAGCACTTCCGCAACGAGCCCGCTGATCCGCTTGGCCGATTCTTCCGTTTGCCCCGAGAGCTTGCGGATCTCTTCCGCTACCACGGAAAAGCCGCGTCCGTACTCCCCGGCCCGGGCCGCTTCGATCGCCGCGTTCAGCGACAGCAGGTTCGTTTGCGAGGCGATTTCGCCGATAACGCTGGCGATCTGCTCGATTTCCTCGGACATCCGGTTCAAATGCCGGATCGATTCGGAGGTTTGGGACACCGTCACCGAAATAACCTCCATCTGCTTCACGGCGGATTCGACGGACAAAATGCCCGCTTCCGCGCGTTCCGACATGTTGTTCGACTCGCTGTAAACCGATCCGGCCGCCGAAGCGACCCCCTGGACACCGTTTGCCAGCTCGGAAACCGCATTTGCCCCGTCCTCCGCTATCCGGGCCTGGTTGTCCGACGTGGAGGACAGCATGTTCAGCGATTCCGTTATCTCCGCGGTGACCGCCTTCGCTTCCTCCGCGCTGACGGCCAGCTGGCTCGAAGCCTTGTCCACTTCTTCTGCGGCCAGATCGACTTTTCCGATCAGGGAACGCAGGCTCTGCACCATCACATTCACCGAGGCGGCCACTTCTCCGATTTCGTCCTTCGCCTTCACGTGCAGCGGCTCGCCGCGAAGATCGCCCGCCGCGATGCGGTTGGTAAGCGCGCTGACTTTCGAAAGGAGGCGGATGAGGCGGCCCGTAAAGAAGTAGGCGGCCAGCAGAAGCGCAACGACCAGGGCGATGCCGATCATAATCAGGTTGGAGATGAAGCGGGCGGAGAGCTTGTCCGAATCCGCCGTGGATACGGCGAACATGATCGCGCCGACCGTCGTGCCGTCTCCGGATTGAAGAGGAGCCGTAAACGAATAGTAACGCTGGCCGCCGATTGTGTTGTAATCGGCGAGGGTTTCGCCGTTCAGCAGCGTGTTCTTGGCGACTTTCTCCTGCACCTTTGAGCCGACCGCGCGCTCACCGTTCTCCTCAATATTGGTGGCCACAACCGTCTCGTCCTGCGTGATGGAAATCCGGATGCCGTCGTTGCCAAGCCGCGGAACGAGATTGTCGATCATGGCGTTGTTTCCGTTCATCGGCTGCTCGCCTTTGAACAGCTTTCCTTCCGCCACCCGCCATTCTCCCGGGTTTTTCTCTTCCAACAGTTCCATGCCGGTCTTAAAGCTGGTTTCCACGAATTGCTTCAGCTGCGATTCCGTGGCTTGTTTCATTTCCAGGGCGGAGTACACCGCCGTCGCCGCATTCCCGGCCACGATGACGATGCCCAGCATTAAAAGCAGTTTAAACTTCAGACCGAACTTCATTTCCGCTTCCTCCCGAATGGATGATCGGGCCGCCGATCTCTCTTTCGTACGAAGCTTTTTTTCTCTGTACGGGCGGCCCTTGCAAAAAATTTCCGTTAAATACTAATTATTTTACTAAACCTGAGGCTTTTTGCCTACTACATATTGCGTGAAATTGTGAATATTTTCGACAAAATTCATCCAATTGTTAAGCAAAAAGACCAAAAATAACGGTCCTGGCCGCCAAAATGAAAAAACGCGCCCCGGAAAGGCGAAAAAGCCCTTCCGGAGCGCGGTGCGCGCTTCCGCCGTTTAATAATCCGATTCGGCTTGCAGTCCGCGCAGGATCGCCACGCCCGAGCTTGTGCCGAGGCGGGTTGCCCCCGCTTCAATCATCCGGACGGCCGTTTCCAGGTCGCGGATGCCGCCGGAGGCCTTCACTTCCACACCGGCGGAAACGGCATTCCGCATCAGCCGGACATCCTCGGCCGTGGCGCCGCCCGGACCGAAGCCCGTGGAGGTTTTGACAAACTTGGCTCCTGCCGCTTCGGAGATTTTGCAGGCCGTGACCTTTTGCTCGTCGTTCAAAAAGCCGGTTTCCAGAATCACCTTGACGATCGCCTGGCCGTGCACGGCCTGGACCACCTCGCGGATATCGCCTTCCACGTATTTCAGATTGCCCTCCAGCAGCTGGCCGATCGGCAGCACCATGTCGATTTCCTTGGCGCCCCCGGCCGCGGCGACCGCCGCTTCAAAGGCCTTGACCGGCGTATGGTTCGCCCCGAGCGGAAAACCGACGACGGCCGCAATGTTCACGTCCGACTGCCCGAGCATATCCGCGCAGAAGTTAACCCATTTGCCGTTCACGCAAACGCTGCGAAATTTGTTTGCAATGGCCTCAAAGCAAAGCTTCTCGATCGCTGCTTCTCCTGCGTCCGGCTTCAGCAGCGTATGGTCGATCCAGGATGCGATGGTCAGGTTGTCGTAATTCATAGCCAGCTTCCCTCCACTTTCAATTCTTTGAATGCCCGGCGGAGCACCTCGTCGTTGTTGCCGTAGCCGGACTGTTTTTGCAGCGTCCAGGCTTCTTCGGGCGTATACCAGCCGACCTCCGCGATTTCCTCGATCTGCACCTTGTCCGAGCCGCCCGCGGCCTCCACCAGATAGTAATGCACTTCTTTATCGGAATGGTGGACGGTGTCCTCGTAGGAGATCACGGCGAGCGGGCGGATAATGCGGCCGACCGTTCCCGTCTCCTCCTCGATCTCGCGGAGCGCCGCCTGCTCCACCGTTTCGCCGTCCTCCAGCTTGCCTTTCGCAAGTGTGATTTTGCCGAAGCGGTCCTGAATGAGCTGGATTTCCCAGCCCTCCGCTCCGTCCGCCTGTTTGCGGCACACGACTCCTCCTGCGGAGATAACTTTCATCGAAACATCCTCCTGCCGACTGTTGTTAAACCGTAGCTTTCAGCGGAGAAGGCACGAGCGTTCCGAAGGAGACGCTTGCGCCCGGCTCCACGATCCGGACGTTTACAGGCTGCCGCCAAAGCTCCGGAGGCCCCTGAAACGCGACGTGCAGGTAATTGTCCGTATATCCCGCGATCATGCCGCTGCCCGGCATTTCCTTGTAAGGCCCCTCCGGAATGACGGTCAGCGTCTGACCCGCAAACTTGCCGGCATAAGCGAGCTGCATCTGCTCGGACAGCCGGATCAGGCTTTGCACCCGCTCATTCTTGACGTCTTCCTCGATCTGGTCTTCCATCCGCGCGGCCGGCGTGCCCGTCCGTTTGGAATACGGAAACACGTGCATTTCCGAAAACGCCATCTGCTCCATAAACCGGCGGCCGTTCTCGAACATTTCATCGGTTTCGCCCGGGAAGCCGACAATGACGTCCGTCGTGACCGCGACATCCGGGAAAATGTCGTGAATCCGAGCGATTTTCTCGCCGTATTCCGCCGTCGTGTACTTGCGGCGCATCCGCTTCAGCACCGCGTCGTCTCCCGCCTGCAGCGGCACATGGAAGTGGCGGCAAAGCTTGTCGGAGCTGCCCAGCACCTCCAGCACGCCTTCCGTGATCTGGCTCGCTTCGATCGAGCTGATCCGGATGCGCTCAATCCCGTCGACACGGTCGAGGTCGCGCAGCAGCTTGTCAAGCCCGTAGCCGTCCAGGTCTTCCCCGTAGCCGCCGGTGTGAATGCCCGTCAGCACGATTTCCCGATAGCCCGCCTCCACCAGCTGCTGCGCCTGGCTGATCACGTTTTCCGGCTTGCGGCTGCGCAAAAGCCCGCGGGACCACGGGATGATGCAGAAGGTGCAGAAGTTGTTGCAGCCTTCCTGTATTTTGAGGAACCCGCGCGTCCGGTCGGAAAACTCGGGCACGTTCATTTCTTCAAATTCGCGCGTCTTCATGATGTTGCGCACGGCGTTGATCGGCACGCGCTCCACGCGGAACCGGTCGATCAGCGGCAGCAGCTTGTCGCGGTCCTGCGTGCCGACCACGATGTCCACGCCGGGAATTTCCGCCACTTCGTTCGGGGCGGTCTGCGCGTAGCAGCCCGTCACGCAAACGACCGCGTCCGGGTTTTGCCGGACGGCGCGGCGGATGATCTGCCGGCTTTTCTTGTCGCCGGTGTTGGTAACCGTGCAGGTGTTGATGACGTAAACGTCGGCAGGGGATTCAAAGTCGGTCTGCTCGTACCCTTCGTTCTTGAACATCTGCCAGATGCCTTCGGTTTCGTAGTAATTCACTTTGCAGCCCAAGGTATGAAAAGCCACGGTAGGCACAAAAATCAACCTCCCCATTCGCCGTATTCGTATAAAATGCCGACCAAAGCCGCCATGCCGGCGGTTTCCGTCCGCAGGATGCGGGCCCCGAGGCCCGCGACTTCGCAGCCCGACGCTTCCGCTTCGGCCGCTTCCCGTTCGGTGAAGCCGCCTTCCGGGCCGACAATGACCATTATCGTGCGTTTTGTCCCGTCCGCCCCCGGGGTTTTCCACCGGTCGGCCGAACGCTTCAGCAGCGACCCGAGGTGAAGCCCCGCTTCCTTCTCGTAGCAAAGGACCGCGAGATCCGCAGCCGCCGCCCGCCCCAGCAGCGCCTTCCAGCCAACCGGAGCCTCGACTGCCGGCACGGCTCCCCGGTGCGCCTGCTCGGCCGCCTCCTTGGCAATCTTGCGCCAGCGCTCCAGCCGCTTCTCTTCCTTCTTCGCGTCGTACTGGACCACCGTCCGCTCCGACTGGAACGGAAGAAAGCCGGCCGCCCCGATCTCCGTGCCTTTCTGGATGACCGACTCCAGCTTGTCTCCTTTGGGAAGGCTTTGCGCGATCCAGACGTCGATGCCGGGCTCTGCGTCCGTGGAGAGAAGGGACACAATGTCGCCCTCCGCTTCGGTTTTGCCGACGGCCGTCAGCCGGACCAGGGCGCATTTGCCTTTTCCGTCGCAGCAGATCACTTCGTCGCCCGGCTCGGCCCGCATGACGCGGCCCAGATGATGGGCGTCGTCGCCCGTAATGACAACCCGGCCGTCCCGGAACTGGTCCGCCGGAAGAAAGTAACGTTGCATGCTCATTCCTCTTGTTTCGCTTGATCAAGGGTCCCAGGGACCAACCTACAATATACCCCGAAACGCGCGAAAAAGCCAGCGAAACCGCCGGGGAATCCCCCGCCGGCCGCTCGCGTGCGTTATCGGATAATGGTCGTGTCCAGCTTGCCCCAGTCGAAGGAAAAGCCGAACAGGGAAGCAAACAAATGGTCTAGTCCGTCAAGCATTGTCCACCGCAAATCAAAGACCGGCCCCAAAGTCACCTCATACAGCGGAGGTAAAAAGATCAGCAGCAGGAAAACAAACGACAGCCACTGGGAAACGCCGAGCAGCTTCATCCGCAAGCCGAGCGGCAGCAGATCGAGCAGAATCCGGAAGCCGTCAAGCGGCGGAAGCGGCAGCAGGTTGAACAGAAACAGCAGCAAGTTCAGTGCAATGTGAATCGTCAGGAACAGGCTGACCGCCGTCAGCACGCCGGGCGACATGCGCTCGAACAGGCCGAAGGCGTCGAGCACATACAGCGACAGCACCCCGAGCGCAACCAGAATCAGGTTGGCGAGCGGGCCCACGAACGAGACGACAATGCTCATCAGCCGGGGCCGACGGAAGTGGTTCGGGTTGACCAGCACCGGCTTGGCCCAGCCAAACCCGACCAGAAAAATCAGGATCGTGCCGAGCACGTCCAGGTGGACGCGCGGGTTCAGCGTCACCCGGCCCATCGAACGCGGCGTTGGGTCGCCAAAACGGTCCGCCGTGTAGGCATGGGCGAATTCATGGCAGGCAAACGCAATCATCAGCACGAGCAGCAGAAAGGGAATTTGCTCAGGCTGGCTGAATATACTTCCGAGCTGCATGGGTCACCGGCCCTTTTCGGCCACGATGGCGACCCAATCCTGATCGCGGTACGTGTCGCGGATGATGAAGCCGGCTTTGCTCAGCGCGTCGGCGACGGCTTTCTCCTTGGCGGTGATAATACCGGAAGCAATGTAAACGCCGCCGGGCTGGAGCGCGTTGTATACGTCCTCGACGAACGTCAGGATGATTTCGGCGAGGATGTTGGCGACCACGACGCGCACAGGCAGCGTCACGCCCGTCTCGGCGTCGGGGTCCTTCAGCACGCCGAGCAGATCGCTCAGGCGGACCGTAATCCGGTCGGTCAAGCCGTTCATCGCAGTGTTTTCGTTTGCGGCCGAGACCGCCACCGGATCGAGGTCGAGAGCCAGCACGCGGGTCGCGCCCAGCTTGGCGGCCGCGATGGACAGAATGCCGGAGCCTGTTCCGACGTCGATCACTTCGTCGCCCGGCTGGACAACCTTCTCGATGGTCCGCAGGCAAAGGGCGGTTGTCGCGTGAGTGCCGGTGCCGAACGCCATCCCCGGGTCCAGCTCGAGTATAACTTCCTCCGGTCCCGCCTCGTATTCCTCCCAGGTCGGCTTGATCGTCAGCTTGTCGGTGATGCGCAGAGGCTTGAAGTATTTTTTCCAGGCGTCCGCCCAGTCCGCGTCGTCGACAACGGCGGCTTCCGTCCGCGTGTCTGTCAGGTTGATTCCATAGCCCGCCAGCTCTTCAAAAAGAGCCTTCAGCCCCGCAAGAAGCTCGTCCGGATTGCGGCCCTCTTCAAAATACCCCTTGATCTCGGCCCGGCCTTCCGGGATGTTGTTGAGCGGTTTTTCGTACCATTGCCCCAGCGAGGTATCCCGCTTCTTGTTCAGCGTGCCCGATTCCTCGATGGACACCCCGCCCGCTCCCTGTTCATGAAAAAAATTCGCGATCATCTCGATCGCTTCGTCTGTTGTATGTACGGTAATCTCGTGCCAGCGCATGGCATCCTCCCTGCAACGATGGATATGGAACCTATTGTACTATAGCACCGGTGCGCGGGCAAAAAAACGGCCCGCTTCCTGCAAGCGGGGCCGTTTATTCGGATGGCCGGCCGTCAGAAGTACCCGCCGGCCTCTTCCACAACGTTCATCGACTGATGATGCGCTTCTTCGGGCACCACGGCCGCCAGCACGTAGTTCCGGCCGGTTACGCTATCGTTTCGTCCGTTGCTGAGGCCGCTGGCGACGGGATCGGCCGCCATCAGGATGCCGGAGTCCCTTGAGGTCGGGGCCGCATTGAGCGTCAGACCCGCCAGGCCGTTTGCGCTTTTCTCCTGCCAGGAGGGACTCATGGTCGAGCCCCCTCCGGGATACCGGCCGAATTCGTCGATGGACACGTCGACGGCCCGCAGCATATGCAGCTTGGCTGCCGCAGATTCGGCTTCGTCTCGGGTCTTGAAGTAAGCGAGGATCGTTTTATCGGGCATCGCCGGGTCCTCCTTCCGCCCGCCGGTCGGCCGCATCGGCCCGTTTGGCCGCTTCCACATCCTCGGCGTCCGCAAGCTCATCGGAATATTCCACGTCGATGGCATGAGCCACCGGCAGCTTGTCGTCCCGGCGCAAATCGTGCATGTTGCTGTCTGGCACTGCACTCCCTCCTTTGGCAACCCTGTTTTGCCTAGTATATCCCCGGCCTGGAGCGCTATGCGCGGATGGCGAAACGACGGCGTTGTGCTTTTTCCGGGTTATGCAAGCATGGCGTGGAGCCATTCGTAGGCCCTGATGGTGCAAACGCACGTCCGCTTCTGCGATTGGGAAAGGCGTTGGAGCCAGGGCACGACTAGGCGCCGATAGTGCAAACGCACGTCTGCCACGTGGTTTGGCAAGACGAGGACCCCCGAGTTCCTTTTGGCGCAGACTCCCGCCGTCCCCGTGGTTTGGAAAGGCGTTCGAGCCAAGGCACGACTAGGCCCTGATGGTGCAAACGCACGTCTGCCCCCATGGTTTGGAAAGACGAGGACCGGAGTGGCCCTGATGGCGTAAGCCCCGTCCACCCCTGCCCGTTTGGAAAAGGCGTTCGAGCCGGTGTAGGACGAGGCCCCGATGGAACACACGCCCGCCCCCGCGGTTTGGAAAGACAGCGAACCCCGGATTGGCCCTGATGGCGCAAATCCCGTCCACCCCCGCCCGTTTGGAAAAGGCGTTCGAGCCGGTGTAGGACGAGGTCCCAATGGAACACACGCCCGCCCCCGCGGTGGAAAAAAGGGAGGTTGCGGTCACGGCGCACCGGATCCCCGGGTAAACGGCGTCGGACGGCGGATTTACTAATTGTACTAATCGCTTAGGCCGAGCTGGATCGTGCGTAACTGCCAATAACCGTCCGAGAATCCGGGCTGCGCAGCGCAAAAACGCTCCGAAAAAGAGGAACCGGAAATTCTAACGGTTGCCACAGGGGCTATTTGCCCGAAAAAGAGGCTCCGGAAAATGTAACGGTTGCCACGGAGCTTATTTCCCTCTTTTCGGCTTATTTGTGCCCTTATTTCTCTCATTAAGCGCTGTGGCAACCGTAAGAATTTAAAAAGAGCCTTTTTCGCGCCAATAAGCGCTGTGGCAACCGTTAGAATTTCTCGCCTCGCCCGCTAAAATCAGAGGGCAGAAAAAGCTTCGGCTGAGCACTACCAAAGCTGTCTCTCTACAATGACAAAAAAGCATCCGGCCCGCGCAAATGAAGCGCGAAGCCGGATGCCCGGTGATGCTTGTTTTTCGAGCCAAGTGAAACAGCCACTTTCGGGCCAGTTGAGTCACGCGCCCTTTTCGGGAGCTCGTGCCGTCATGCGCCTTTTGGGACTCGTGCGTCACATGACCTCTTCGGGAACTCATACACACGCCTTTTCGGGAGCTCGTGCCGTCACGCGCCTTTTGGGACTCGTGGAGTTTCACGCCTTTTTGAGACTCGTGCGTCACATGACCTCTTCGAAAACTTATAAGTCGAACTCGTGCGTCATACGCCTTTCGGGGACTCACGCCGTTACGCCTTTCGGGAAATCATGCGTCACACGCCGTTTCGGGGACTCGTGAGCCACACGCCTTTCGGGCCCGGGAGCGGGGAGCCGCCCAGGAAGCAGAGGCTGTGATCCCCGGCGGTTAGTCGCCCAGAAACGCTTTTTTCATGCGTTCAAAAATATTGCGGGACTGCTCGTGGGTCTGTTCGCCGCTCAGCGACGCGAACTCGCGGAGCAGGTCCTTCTGCTGCTCGTTCAGGCTGGTGGGCGTCACCACGACCACTTTGACGTGCTGGTCGCCCTGGCCGTAACCGCGGATGCGCGGCACGCCCTTGCCCTTCAGCCGGAAATACGTATCGGTCTGGGTGCCGGCCGGAATCTTCAGCTTGACCTTTTCGGTCAGCGTCGGTATCTCGATCTCGTCCCCGAGGGCCGCCTGGGCGAAGGTGATCGGAACCTCGCAGTAAATGTCGTCGCCTTCCCGCTCGAAGAAATCGTGCGGCTTGACCCGGATCACAATGTAAAGGTCGCCCGGAGGCCCGCCTTTAGTGCCGGCTTCGCCTTCCCCGGTCACGCGCAGCTGCGCGCCGTCGTCCACCCCGGCAGGCACCTTGACCTGGATCTTGCGCTGCGTCCGGACTTTGCCGGAGCCGTGGCAGGTGCCGCATTTTTCTTTGATGATCTGGCCCTGGCCGTTGCAGTTCTGACAAACCCGGCGGTTGACGATCCGTCCGAAGGCGGTGTTCTGGATCACTTCCTGCTGGCCGCTGCCTTTGCAGACCGAGCAGGTTTCCGGCTTCGTGCCCGGCTTGGCGCCGTTGCCGTGACAGGTCGCGCACGTTTCGGTACGGGGGATGTTAATCTCCGTTTCCTTCCCGAATACCGCTTCCTTGAATTCAACGGTCAGCGTATACTGCAGGTCGTTTCCGCGCTGCGGCGCGTTCGGGTTGCGGCGCTGTCCGCCGCCCCCGAAAAACATATCGAAGATATCGCCGAAGCCGCCGAAGTCCATGCCGCCCATTCCGCCTCCGCCGCCCATGCCCTGGGTCGGATCAGCGTGGCCGTAGCGGTCGTAGTTCGCCCGCTTCTGGTCGTCGCTCAGCACCTCGTACGCGCCGTTGATTTCCTTGAACTTGCTTTCGGCGTCCGGCGCTTTGTTCACGTCGGGGTGGTACTGCCGGGCAAGCTTCCGGTATGCTTTTTTGATTTCTTCCGCGGACGCGCCTTTTTCGACGCCCAACACTTCGTAGTAATCGCGCTTGCTCAAAACCTCACCACATCCCGGTTATTTCTTCTCGTCTTCGTCCACGACCGTGTAGTCCGCGTCGACCACGTTGTCTTTGGCTTTTCCGCCTTCCGGCGCGCCTTCGGCTCCCGGGGCTCCCTGCTGGGCCTGCGCCGCCTGCTCATACAGCTTCACGGAAAGCTGCTGCACGACTTCGGTCAGCTCGTCGGAGGCTTTTTTGATCGCTTCCGTATCGGTGCCTTCCAGCGCCTTTTTCAGCGTTTCCTTGGCCGCTTCGGCTTTGTCGATTTCCGCTTGGTCCACCTTGTCGCCCAGGTCCTTGATCGTCTTGTCGACGGTGTAGACGAGTTGGTCGGCGGAGTTGCGGACCTCCACTTCTTCCTTGCGCTTGCGGTCTTCTTCGGCGTGGGCTTCGGCGTCCTTCATCATGCGCTCCACTTCTTCATCGGACAGGCCGCTCGAAGAGGTGATCGTGATGTTCTGGCTCTTGCCGGTGCCTTTGTCCATGGCGGAGACGTTCACGATGCCGTTCGAGTCGATGTTGAAGGTGACTTCGATCTGCGGCACGCCGCGCGGAGCCGGCGGAATGTCGCCGAGCATGAACTTGCCGAGCGTTTTGTTGCCGGACGCCATTTGGCGTTCCCCTTGCAGAACGTGGATTTCCACGCTCGTCTGGTTATCGGCGTAGGTGCTGAACACCTGGGATTTGCTGGTCGGGATCGTCGTGTTCCGCTCGATCATCTTCGTAAACACGCCGCCGGCCGTTTCAATGCCGAGCGACAGCGGAGTAACGTCCAGCAGCAGGACGTCCTTGACGTCGCCCGTCAGAACGCCCGCCTGGATGGCGGCGCCAAGGGCAACCACTTCGTCCGGGTTGACGCCTTTGTGCGGATCTTTGCCGATCAGCTTTTTGACGGCGTCCTGCACGGCCGGAATCCGGGTCGAGCCGCCGACAAGAACCACTTTGTCGATTTCGCTTGCGGACAGACCGGCGTCGGACAGCGCTTGACGGGCCGGGCCGAGGGTGCGCTCCACCAGATCGGCAGTAATTTCTTCGAATTTGGCGCGGGTCAGCGTCGTTTCCAAGTGCTGCGGAACGCCGTCGACCATCGTGATGAACGGCAGCGAAATGGTCGAGGTCAAGACGCC
Source organism: Gorillibacterium sp. sgz306347 (assembly GCF_059735245.1). Classification (NCBI taxonomy): domain Bacteria; kingdom Bacillati; phylum Bacillota; class Bacilli; order Caryophanales; family Paenibacillaceae; genus Gorillibacterium; species Gorillibacterium sp. sgz306347. The sequence continues at coordinate 75,282 of NZ_JCAPET010000001.1, read as the reverse complement.
CGACAGTTCTTTTTTCGCTTTTTCCGCCGCATCCTTCAGCCGCTGCACGGCGGCTTTGTCTTTGCTCAGGTCGATGCCGTGCTCTTTGCGGAATTCGGTTACGAGGTGGTCGATGATCTTCTGGTCGAAGTCGTCGCCGCCCAGGTGGTTGTCGCCGCTTGTCGCGCGCACTTCAAACGTGCCGCTGTCGAGCTCGAGAATGGAAACGTCGAACGTGCCGCCGCCAAGGTCAAACACGAGGATCGTTTCTTCCTTGTCTTGGTCCAGACCGTACGCCAGCGCGGCGGCCGTCGGTTCGTTGACGATCCGCAATACTTCCAGACCGGCGATTTTTCCGGCGTCTTTGGTAGCCTGGCGCTGGCTGTCGTTAAAGTAAGCCGGAACCGTAATGACCGCCTGGCTGACGGTCGCGCCGAGATACGCCTCGGCGTCGGATTTCAGCTTCTGGAGAATCATTGCCGAAATTTCCGGCGGGGTGTACTGCTTGTCGCCGATCGTTTCCTTGTGGTTCGTGCCCATGTGGCGTTTGATCGAGATGATGGTGCGGTCCGGGTTCGTGATCGCCTGGCGCTTGGCGCTTTCGCCGACGATGCGCTCCCCGTCTTTTTTGAAGCCGACAACCGAGGGCGTCGTCCGGTTGCCTTCCGGGTTCGGAATGACGACCGCTTCGCCGCCTTCCATAACGGCGACGCACGAGTTGGTAGTGCCCAGGTCGATGCCGATGACTTTGCTCATTTCCTTATTTCCTCCTCATTGGGTTAGCCTTCTTCTATCTTTGCCGTCAGGAACTGACTTTTACCATGGCCGGGCGAAGCACCCGGTCGCCCAGCATGTAGCCGGTCATCACTTCCTCCACGACGATGCCTTCTTCATGCTCGTCGGACTCGACCTGCATGATGGCCTGATGGAATTCGGGGTTGAAGGGCTGGCCGACCGTTTCCATCCGTTTGAGTCCTTGCTGCTCCATCACCTGGTCCAGCTGGCGGAAAATCATATCGAGGCCCTTGATCAGGGAATCGAAATCTTTGGTATCGCGGCTGGATTGCAGCGCGCGCTCGAAGTTGTCGATGATCGGCAGCAGGCTTTCCAGCACTTTGGACGACGCGTATTTGGCAAACTCTTCTTTTTCCTGGCGCGTCCGGCGGCGGAAATTGTCAAAATCGGCCTGCGCGCGGAGACCGCGCTCCTGCACCTCTTGAAGCTCGCGGGTCAACCGTTCGATTTCGGCCGCTTGCGCGTCCGTTTCGCCTGCGGTTTCCCCTGCCTGCGCTTCCGCTTGCTCCGCCTTCGTCGTGTCGGCGGCTGCCGCTTCCGGGGTTCCGGCGGCGCTTGCTGTTTCTGCTTGCTCTTCGCGTGCGTTTTCCGTGTTGTCGTTCTGTTTCACGTATGGTTCACCTCCTTAACAAGGTACGGGAAAAGGGCCGTTTGTGCGCCCAGCTTTTATTCTCGGGTGATACGTTTCGCAGCGGCTCCGGTTTCAGAAGAACGGGCAAAAGAGTGCTTACCCATTTTCCCCGCCGCCGCCCGTCCGCATGCGGATGACCGTGCGGATGCGCAGCACGGCGGCGGCGACCTCTCCCGCGGCCTGCACGGCATGAAGCTTTACGGTCAAGGGGTCGACGACGCGGCGCTCCAGCATGTCGGCCAGCTCGCCCGTGTCGCAGTCGAGGCCGACCGAAGCGCTGCCGCTCACGGCCTGCGCCGCTTTCGCTTCCTCGAGCTTCTCCAGCGGGTTGAAGCCCGCGTTGACGGCGATCTGGGCGAGCGGGCGGCGCAGGGCCTCGGCGACGGCGGCGATGCCGAAGCCTTCGAGGCCCTTCACCGTCTCGCGCCGCCGGTCCAGCTCGCGGGCGGCCGCCAGTTCGGCGGCGCCCCCGCCGGCGACGTAGCCGCCGCGCACGGCGGCCTGCACCGCCGAGGCGGCGTCGGCGGCGATGCGCGACCGCTCGCCGGCCAGCTCGCGCGTGCTCGCCGCGACGGCGATGGCGACCGCCGGGCGGCCGCCGCCGGCCGTGACGCGCACGCGGCCGAGCGCGGCGTCGTACGCGGCGCGGCCGCGCCCAAGCGCGGCGGCGAGCTCGGCCGCCGGCTTCGCGAGCGCCGCGCGGCGCACGGGCTGCGCGCCGGTGTAGTCGCGCAGGCGCGCAAGGTCGCGGCGCGGCAGCCGCGGCAGCACCATGATGCCGCGGTCGGCGCAAAACTGCTCGGCTTCGGCGTCCACGCCGCGGTCGGCGGCGATCAGGCCGACGCCGAGCTCCGCGAGCCGGGCGAGCTCGCCGCGGAACCGCTCGCGCGCGGCGGTGTATTCGCGGTAGCCGGCCTCGGTGGCGAGCGCCTCCTCGGTGGGACGCTCGGGCTCCAGCGCGTCCATCAGGACGAGCACGCCGCCGCCCGCCGCTTCTTCACGCTCGAAGTAACCGGCGGGCGAAACGCCGAACAGCAGGCCGGGCACGACCTCGCTTTTGCCTTTGGCGAGCGGGAGGATCGCGTCGGCCAGCCGGAAGCGCTCATCCTTCAGCCGCTCCGGGCCAAGCAGATGCGCCGCTTCCAGAATCAGCCGGGCGATGTCCGCGTGCTCGCGGCCCGCTATGTAAGCGATGCGTTCCAGCATCGGGTCGTCCGTCCCGGCAAGGGGAACGGCGCTTGCGGCCAGGTATTCCCCAGCCAGGCGAGCCCCTTCCTCGATGCCGGCGACGACCTTTGCCACCGGAACGCCCTTGACGACCAGCGCCGCGCCCTCGGCGACCATGGCGCCGGCCAGCACGGTGGCGGTCGTCGTGCCGTCGCCGACCTGCGCCTGCTGCGAGCGGGCGACCTGGACAAGCAGACGGCCGGCGGGGTGAGTGACCTCCATTTTATCCAGAATGGTCACCCCGTCATTGGTGATCAGCACGTCGCCGTCGCTGCCTACCAGCATGGTATCCAGCCCTTTGGGGCCAAGGGTTCCTTCCACGGCCGAGCATACCGCGCGAACGGCGGCCGCGTTGCTGAGGAGGGCGGCGTGCCGTTCGTCCGGCTCGCGGGCTCCGCTCTGGGTTGTCGGTTCCATTGGCTTCGAGTCCTTTCCTTTGCGTCATGCGCCGTTTGCTGCTTCGGTTCAATCCGCCAGGCGGGCGGCTGCCCGCCCTGCCCGGTTCAGGCGTACCAGCGGTTCAGCAAAACCGGCAGGTTCTTCGAAAAATGATCGAGAATCCCCATCACCTTGGCATATTCCATCCGTTTCGGGCCAAGGATGCCGATCGTGCCGATGCTCCGCCCGTCCACCGAATAAGTCGCGGTGATCAAGCTGCAATCGTTGATGGCGTCCAGCTTGTTTTCGGTGCCGATCCGCACCTGGATGCCCTGCGGAAGAGAGGAAATCATCCGGACAAGCGCCGGGGTCTGGCCGAGCAAATCGAGAATGTGCTTCACTTTCTCCACATCCTTGAATTCCGGCTGCGTCAGCATATTCGTCATGCCGCTCAGGAAAATCCGGTCCTCGTCGCCGGCGGGGCCGACGAACGCCCCCTCCAGCGCCTGCACTAGCTCCTCGCAGCGGTCCACATAACGGCCCATTTCCGCTCCGATTTCCGAATACAAGCGGGAGCGAAGCTGGAACAGGGGCACGTCGCGCAATTTCGCGTTCAGCACCTGGACAAACCGTTCGATTTCCTGGACCGGAATGCCTTCGGGAATGTCCACCGGCCGGTTCTCGACCTGCCCGGTATTGGTTACGATGATCGCCACCGCCGAACGCTCGTTCAGCGGAACGACCTGAAGGTGCTTGAGGGTGGTGCTGAACACCTCCGGCCCGAGCACGATCGAGGTGTAGTTGGTAAGACCCGAGAGAATCGAGGCCACCTGCTGGATGACCTGCTCCATCTGCGACATCCGCTCGGCGAAAAACGACTTCAGCACGGTCATGTCATGCGCGGAAAGCGCCTCGTAACGAAGTAAATGATCCACATAATAGCGGTAGCCTTTGTTGGACGGCACCCTTCCGGCGGAAGTGTGGGGCTGCTCCAGATAGCCCAGCTCTTCCAGATCGGCCATTTCGTTGCGGATGGTCGCCGGGCTGAATTTGATGTCGCCCCGCTTGGAGATGCTGCGGGAACCGACCGGCTCCGCCGTGCTGATGTAATCATCGATGATGGCATTCAAAATCATTTTTTGACGTTCGGTTAACAACCCGGTTCCCCCCATTCGCGTTTTGGCCTGCGCCTTCAAGGTGCAGCGGAAGCGGCCGGGCGGTATCCCGCGTCCGGCCTCTCATGCGTTAGCACTCACTGGTTAAGAGTGCTAATCAACAATACAAAAATACCACCCGTAAAGGGCGGTTGTCAAGTCAATCCAGCCGCTTGAGAACGGCGATTTCGTCGCAGCAGGCCTGCTTTTTGCAATGCACGCAGTCCTTCCATACCTTCTCGGGGAAGATTTCTTTGGAGACGACGGAAAAGCCGACCTTTTGAAAAAAAGCGTCCTGGTATGTCAGCGCCATAATCTTGGGAATGCCCTGCTCGCGGGCTTGCTCCACCAGCTTCTCGACCAGCTTCCGGCCGATGCCGAGTCCCTTGTAGCCGTCCGTGATGCCGAGCGAACGGATTTCGACCAGGTCCTGCCCCAGCTTGCACAAGGAGCCGCAGCCGATCAAAAGGCCGTCCGCTTCGGCGACCACAAACGTATCGATCGTATATTTAAGCATTTCACGCGAGCGCGGCAGCATGATGCCCTGCTCCGCATACCCCGCAATGATATCGGCCAGCGCGTTGATGTCGCGCTCCGTCGCTTGTCTGCAAACAATCGTTCCCGTAGAAGCCATATGCCTTCACCCATCCGCTTTCAAGTATACGAATAAATATACAGGAAACCGAATAATGAAACAATACTTTTTTAAACTTCCACGCCGACAAATTCCGCAAACACTTCATTGCCGAGGTAGAGTCCTTTGGAAGAGAGGCGGTAGCCGTCCTCCGTCGGCTCGATCAGGCCGAGCTTCTCCAGCTTGGCGAGCGGCCGGGAAAATCTCGTCCGGAACGATTCGCCGAATTGCGCCTGAAAATCTGCGTCTCTTACCCCGCGCAGCATCCGCAGGCCGACCATCATGAAATCCTCCATCGCTTCCCCGCGTTCGACGCGCTCCGCGGACAGCCGCGGAAGCCGCTCTTTGGCGGCCTCGATGTAGGGATTCACGCCTTTGATGTTTACGTGGCGTTCCCCGTGCGCATAGCCGTGGGCCCCCGCCCCGATGCCGTAATAGCTCCGGTTTTCCCAATACGCGCTGTTGTGCTTGCTTTCGAAGCCGGGCCGGGCGAAATTGCTGATTTCATACTGCCGGTATCCCGCATCCGTAAGCCGCTTCATGATGAGGCCAAACATCGCGACCTCGTCTTCCTCGGCGGGCAGCGGGAGCTTGTCTTTCATATATAAGGAGTGGAACAGCGTGTTCTCCTCCACCTTGAGCCCGTAGATCGAATAGTGCTGAAGGTCGAGCGAAAGGGCGGTGTCGAGCGTCGCTTCCAGCACCGGGAGCGTCTGCTCCGGAAGCCCGAACATCAGATCGATGGACAGGTTGGCGAAGCCGGCCCGGCGGGCGTTCTCCAGGCTCTGGATCACGTCGTCCGGGTTGTGGATGCGGCCGATCCGCTCAAGAAGCGCCGCGTTGAACGACTGCGCTCCGAAGCTCACGCGGTTGACGCCGCCTTCCTTCATCGCCGCCAGCTTTTCCGGGTCGGTGGTGCCGGGGTTCGCCTCCATCGTGAATTCAAACCCTTCCGCCCGTTTCGGGAAGTAGGTATTCACGAGCCGGAGGAAAACGGCCATCTGCTCCGGCGTCAGCACCGTCGGGGTGCCGCCGCCGACAAACACGGTTTTGATCCCGCCCGGCGGTAAGCCCTTGACGGTGCGCTCCATTTCGCGCTCCAAGGCGTCGATGTAATCCATGACCGGCTGTCCCTTCAGCACGTAGGAGTTGAAATCGCAGTAGTGGCACTTGTTCGTGCAAAACGGGATGTGAATGTAGACGGATTCCGGCGCTTGTCCGGGCCAGGCCATGGGTCCGCCGCCTCCTTTATTCGTCGATTTTCAGAACGGCCATGAAGGCTTCCTGCGGAACCTCCACGCTGCCGACCTGCTTCATGCGTTTTTTGCCTTCCTTTTGCTTCTCCAGGAGCTTCCGTTTCCGCGAAATGTCGCCGCCGTAGCACTTGGCGAGGACGTTCTTGCGCAGCGCCTTGACCGTCTCCCGGGCGACGATTTTCGTTCCGACGGCCGCCTGGATCGGCACCTCGAACATTTGCCGCGGGATGAGCTGGCGCAGCTTTTCGCAAATGATTTTGCCGCGGTTGTAGGCGCGGTCGCGGTGTACGATGAACGACAGGGCGTCCACCTGCTCGCCGTTCAGCAGAATGTCCATTTTGACCAGATTGGACGTTTTGTAGCCCGACACTTCATAGTCAAACGACGCATACCCCTTCGTGCCCGACTTCAATTGGTCGAAAAAGTCGTAGACGATTTCGGACAGCGGCATTTCGTATGTCAGCGTGACGCGGTTCGTGTCCAGGTATTCCATGTTGACGAATTCGCCGCGCTTGCCCTGGCAGAGCTCCATGATGGTGCCGACGAAATCGTTCGGGACGATGATCGCCGCCTTCACGTACGGCTCCTCCACGTGCTCGATGCGGCCGACCTCCGGGTATAGCGACGGGTTGTCGATCTCGATCAGTTCCCCGTTGGTCAGCTGCACCTTGTAGATAACGCTCGGCGCGGTGGTGATAAGCGGAATGTTGAACTCCCGCTCAATGCGCTCCTGGATGATCTCCATGTGCAGCAGTCCGAGAAAGCCGCAGCGGAAGCCGAAGCCGAGCGCGGAGGACGTCTCCGGCTCGTAGCGCAGCGAGGCGTCGTTCAGCTCCAGCTTCTCCAGCGCGTCGCGCAGGTCGTTGTAGTCCGACGATTCGATCGGGTACAGTCCGCAGAACACCATCGGGTTGATCCGCCGGTAGCCGGGCAGCGGCTCGGCCGCCGGACGCTGAGCGTCAGTGATCGTATCGCCCACCCGGGTATCCTTTACGTTCTTGATCGATGCGACGACAAAACCGACGTCGCCGACCGCAAGCTCGTCGACGATGGTCATGCGGGGCTTGAACGCGCCGACTTCGATGACCTCGAACGTTTTGTCCGTCGCCATGAACTTGATCTTCGAGCCGGGCCGGATCGCACCGTCGATAACCCGCACGTAAACGATAACGCCTTTGTAGGGATCATAGTGCGAATCGAAAATCAGCGCCTTCAGCGGGTTGTCCGGGTCGCCGGTCGGGGCCGGCACCTTCGTGACCACCTGCTCGAGAATTTCCTTGATGCCGATGCCCGCCTTGGCCGAAGCCAGCACCGCTTCGCCGGCGTCGAGGCCGATGACATCCTCGATCTCCGTCTTGACCCGCTCGGGATCGGCGCTGGGCAGGTCGATTTTGTTGATGACCGGCAAAATCTCCAGGTTGTTGTCGAGCGCAAGGTATACGTTCGCCAGCGTCTGGGCTTCAATGCCCTGCGCCGCGTCAACGACCAGCAGCGCGCCTTCGCACGCCGCCAGGCTGCGGGACACCTCGTACGTAAAGTCTACGTGTCCGGGCGTGTCGATCAGGTTGAGGATATACTCCTCCCCGTCGTCGGCTTTGTAGTTCAGCCGGACGGCCTGCAGCTTGATCGTGATGCCGCGCTCGCGCTCCAGGTCCATCTGGTCGAGGACCTGTTCCTGCATCTCGCGGGACGAAAGGGCGCCGGTATACTCCAGAATGCGGTCGGCCAGCGTCGATTTGCCGTGGTCGATGTGCGCGATAATGGAAAAGTTTCTGATTTTGGTTTGTCGTTGCCGGATATCCATTAAGCTTTGAGCCTCCGAAAGTTCGCAATAAGAATAAGTATAGCAGTTCGGAGAAGCGGCATCAACGGATGGCGGGCGGAACTCTGCCTTCCGCGGCCGCCAAAGCAGGCCTTTTTAACGGATTAGGCGGTCGAAAAGCCCGGCGAGTCCGTCCACGATGGAGGTGGCGAGCCTGCCCAGCAGCTCGCCTAGCTTGTTTCCGACGCGATTGAGGAAGGATTCGCCCGTTCCGGCCGGGGAGGCGGCCTTCCCCCGCTCCGCGTCCGCAAGCCGCGTTCCGTTAGCGTTTCCGGCAGCGGCAGCGCGATCCTCATCGCCGTCCTGCGGACCAGCCTCCGGAGTTTCTCCGGCTTGCTCCCCATTGCGCCGTTCCCGTTCCGCCTCCGCTTCGGGAGCCTGCTGTGCGCCCCCGGCTCCCTGGGATTCCGCCGCCTCCCGATCCGAAGAGAGCCCTCCCTCCGGCAGGGTGGCCGCGTCCCAGTCGTCTCCGATCTCGGCCCAGGAGGGCGGTTCCTTGCTTGGCCCGTCTTCGGACCGGAGCCATGGCGCGGCGGCGGAGATTCCCGGGGCGGCGCCGCCCCGGTCGAGCCGATGCTCCGCCTGGCGAAGCCCGATTGCCGAGCCGATGCCGATCAGCAGGAGAACCCAGACGAGCCGGGAAACGGCGCGTCTCACGAGGCCGCTCCTTTCTTCGGCGCAGGCGCGGCCGGGGCGTCCGCCTTCTTCGCTCCATGTGCGCCATGGTACAGCTCAGCCACCGCCTCCGCCAGCACATCCGCCGTGCGGTAGCATTCCTCCAAAGAATTATAGGGGCCGCCGATTTCGATCAGCACGCTGTTGGGGGAAAGCGACTGGTTGTACTCGGCGTTTCCTTCATGCGGCGATTTTCCCCATACCCCGCGCGACAGGCCGGGCAGCCGCTTTTCCAGCAGCTGGTGAATGCCGGCGGCGAACGATTCGTTCTTTTTCCAGTCCGGGTTGCGCTGGCCGATAATGAAATACACCTGGGCGTAGGCCTTCCCGCCGATCACGGTCGTCGTTTTATCCCGTTTGAGCGAATCGCGGTGAATGTCGAATACGAATTCGATCTCGGGATAAACCGCAAACGCCTCCTTGACCGTTTTGTTGGAATACTTGTAGGAATAAGCGTAGTTAAAATCCTTCTCGACCGCCTGATAGTCCGTGCCGTAGTCGATGGCCCCGACTCCCCGCTTTTCCAGCTGCTCTGCAAGCCGCCGTCCGACAAGCGTCACGTTGGTCCGGCCGTCGTAGGCCTGATCCGGGTCGGTCACGCCCTTCAGCTCGGGAAGGAACGATTCCCGGTTATGAGAATGATAAATCATAACCGCCGTCGGAAGCTCTCCGCCCGTGCCCGTCTCCGTTCCGTCCGAGGGCGGCTCCGTGGGAGCCGGCGTGGCGGTGTCTCCCGAAGCCCCTTCTCCCGCCTCGGGGCCGGGGGAGGCGTAGGGAACCGCCGGCGCAGCGGGGTTTTTCTCCGGCTGCCGTCCGGGATCGGCCGGCGTGTAATCCTCCGGTCCTCCGCTGTCGCCGAACGCACCCGATTTGTGCAGCAGCACCGTTTTTTCAGCGCTCAGCCCGGGCACCTCCCGGGCCAGAAACGTCCGCGGGTCTTTGAGGTTGATATCGGTCAGCAGCCGGAAGGCCAGGTTTACGATATTCGCGTCCGAGAAGGAGAAGCCTTGCGTTTCTCCCTTGAGATGCGGCATTTCCAGACTCATGGCGTCGAGGAAAAAGGAATTGGAGATCGAAGCCGCCCATCCCTTGACAGGGGACAAAGGGGCCCGGTCGAGCTTTTCGTTGGCATACCCGGCCAGTCCCAAAAGGACGAACACGAGCAGGGTTCCGAGCGCCAGCGTTCCAAACATGCGAAGCGCTGCGGCCGAATGCTGTACGGCTTTGCGGATTTTACTGAGGTCGAGAATAAGCGGGGTCCATTTCATCGTCTACTCCTCCGATCGCGGGATGCGGTTAAGAGCTTGGCTCTGTTTAGTAGACTCTATGAATCTCGCAACTCAAATAGAACCTTGCGGACAAAATGAAACCGGGACGTCCCTTGGCGGGCGTCCCGGCAGCCGGACGGGAAAAGCCTGGCTTTCCCGCCGATATTCGATTCCATATTCCATAAAAGCTCGTCTACATGTCCATCGCGCGGCCCGGCCCCCGGCCGGCAAGATAGGAAGAGACCAGACCGGGGACTTCCTTCAGGGCGGGAACGGTGAAATAAGCGCCCTGCGGCTTTACGGCCAGCTCGACCATATTGTACTCCCACTCCCGGATCGCCGGCACGTACACCGCCTTGATGCCCGTTTCCAGCGCGGGGATGATGTCGGTCCGCATCGAATTGCCGACCATCCAGGTGCGGGCGAGGTCGAATTTTCCTTCTTCCAATATCGTCCGCAAGGTGTCGGTTGTCTTGTGCTGCCGGATGAAAATGCGGTCGCCGAAAAATTCCTCCAGCTTGAACGCTTCGACCTTGCGCTTTTGAATGGATTCCACGCCGCCGGTATACAAATACAGCGTATGTCCCATTTCCCGCAATCGGCCGAGCGTCTCCGCCATGTCCGGATACGGCTCGATCTCCCGGCTGTAAACCGACTTTCCAAGCTCGCGGAGCGCGTTTTCCTCCGCTTCATCCCGCTTGCGGCCGGTCATTTCGCAAAAATGGCGGTAGGTCTGAACAAATGATTCCGGAAAATGATCCTCGGTAAAACCGAGCACATTGACCCCCATCGTATCGATTTCGAACTGCTTGTCCTTGATCTTTTCCGCCGTGAGGGCGTAAGCCGAAAACCAGGTCAGCAGCTGGTCGGCGAACTGGTCGATCACGAGATCGAAGTAAATGTTGCAGTGAATCAGGGTATCGTCCATATCAAACAGAATATGCTGCGGTTTCATCGCGTTCACCTTTCTTCCCGTGGCAGCCTGCTTTGCTTGCTTGTTGGTATAACTGACTATATCAAAACAGGAGGCAAAAGAAAAGGAAGGGGCCCCGGCCCGGCCCCCTCCCCTGTCTCCGTCAGTGGGTATAAGCCGCCACATTTCCCGAATCGACCGCTTCGTGCAGGGCCGCGTTCAGGCCGCTCGCGATGATGTTGGCAATGTCTTCGATGAACTGGTCGATCTCCTTCGGCGTGACCAGAAGGTCCTGTCCGATCGGGCTGAGGACCTCCCGCACCAGCTGAAGCCGCTCGCCGTCTTCCAGCTTTTCCAGCAGACCGAGAATGGAGACGGTGCCCTTCGTTTCTTTCCGGAAATGCTCCACCATCAGGTCGATGCTGCTGTCCACGATGGTGGACGCGTACACGACCGTCGGCACGCCGATGGCGATGACGGGGATGCCGAGAATCGGCTCCGTCAGCCCCCGGCGCTTGTTGCCGATGCCCGAGCCCGGGTGAATGCCCGTGTCCGCAATCTGGATCGTCGTGTTGACGCGGTCCAGCGAACGCGAAGCCAAGGCGTCGACGGCGATCACAAGGTCGGGCTGCGTCCGCTCGACGATCGCCTGTACGATCTCGCTGCTTTCGATTCCCGTCGTGCCCAGCACGCCCGGCGCCACCGCGCTTACTTCCCGGTAACCCGGGCGGACCTGTCCCGGCATCAGCTCGAAATAGTGGCGGGTAACCATCACGTTATCGACCGCAAGCGGCCCGAGCGCGTCCGCGGTGACCCGGCCGTTGCCGAGGCCGACAATGAGAACGCGGTCGTCCGGCCCTATACCCACCCGCTGCAAAAAGGCGGCGAATTCGCCGGCAAACCGCGTCGCCACGCGGTCCTGCAGCGCCGAATCCTTGGAGCGGAGGCCGGGCACCTCCAGGGTGACGTAATGTCCTTGCAGCTTCCCGATGGCGCGTGACGCCTCCTCCGTCTCGACATCCAGGTGGGTTACCTTGATGCCGTCCCGGTCCACGGTTATTTGATTCACCCCGGAAACGGTTCCGCCCCCCTGCCGGCGGGAGGCCAGCTCTGTGGCCTCCAGCGCTAAGTCGGTGCTTCCCGCGTAGAGCGGTTCTTCGTTTGTCATCAGCCTGTTCCTCCCTCGTTTCGGTGGTTTTATTGTGCGGGAATGAGGATCAGGTTATTCCCGGCCGGCTCTTGCATTTTCATATGCGGCGTGCTAGAATGTTTGGAGTTGTGATCCATTTGGAATGGTATGGTTTTTCGAGTAGGAGGTGAATGTGAATGCCGAACATTAAATCCGCTATCAAACGCGTGAAAACGAACGAAGCTCGCCGTCTGCGCAACGCTTCCCAAAAGTCCGCTCTGCGTACGGCAATCAAGACTTTTGAGACTGCTGCCGGCAACGGAAACGTGGACACCGCCAAAGAGACTCTTGTACAGGCGACCAAGAAGCTCGACAAAGCCGTTTCGAAAGGCTTGATCCATAAAAACACCGCCAACCGCAAGAAATCCCGCCTGGCGAAAAAGCTGAACGCTCTTTCCCAACAGGGTTAATTGCCCGGCAAGAAAAGGACCGCCCATCTGTCATCTTCGATGACAGATGGGCGGTCCTTTTCAATTTTTAAAACAACCATGGGCCAACTTCATCTACCAATGGACCTAGAGGACAACATTTCGTCACATATCAGTGTTATTAACCGGGTGATCAATCGTATGGGTGACCGCACTTTCACCGCTACTTATCCCGGAGGAGGAAGAGACAGCTACAATCATCCAAGAAGTCATCATTTGTGTCATACGCAACGGATTGCCCTAATAAATTTCCAAATTCTTCATATTTATGCGGACTGCCAGAAGAGCGTATGAAAGGGATACTGGAGACGGTCTCCACTGATGTAATCCACTTTTATTGCTAACGAAAGTTCGTGAAGTTCGCACTACTTACTCGAAGGTACCAAAATTGAAGCGAACTTCCAAGCGGTAAATGAGGAAAAACAGTTGCTGTAAGGCTGGCTGAGAAACAAGAAGAGTATAGTTATTTTGTAAAGACCATCAACGACAACAAACTGATGATTGTATTTATTATACAACCACCAGCTCGTTGAAAAAGATTTCGACGACTCGTTACTTAATGTATCTATACTTAACTACTTTTGTAACATGCGATCATTTTATAAGATTACCGGGGTAAGCAATGAACACCGGTGCATAAGTGTAAAATGGTATCCCATTTTTATTAACTGTAAACGAACCAATTCTGTTAACTTGTTCATAATATTGATTAAATCTACCATTATCATGGAAGTTCTCAATATATTTATACCAGGTATAACCCGTTTCACCTGACCAAGTAATAGGTGCATTTGAATATTCTATTTTTGGTTGACCGTTATAGTTAAATGCAGTCCAATCAAATCTATTTACAGTATAACTAGAGTCTGAACCCATAAATTTCCACGAGCTACCATAGTATATCCAATAATATGTCATTGATGTAACCGAGTTCATTACAATTCTATACAAACCATTAGCATTCCCTGCAATATACTTAGTATCATAGCTTTTCAAAGACGGAATTGCAGAGTTTAATGTCCAATCTAAGATTATGCCACCTGGAAATTTTCCTAACAACTGGCTAAATCCAAAAGAAAAAGTTGATTGTAATAAGTTCTGTATAAGGGTTTGTGTTGCGTTAGGTGGTGCTGCATTTATTTCCACATTACGTGCTAACGCGTTATAGCCCTTATTGTCCACTACCCGAATATAAGCGTAATCATACGTAACATTTTGATAAGTATATGTACCTTGATAACGATATAACGTAAACAGGTTTGCTACTGCTGCCAAATCAGGAGGGGAGGGGACACTCGCCGCGGAAACTTCCCCTTCAGTTTTGAGTCGAGTATTGGCCAATTCATTCAGAAATTGTAAATCTTCTTGTTTGTTTGGATCGAGTTTCTCTAAACCAAGATTTGTTAACTGGCTTTCAATAGATTGTTCTTTTTTCTGTTCTTCGATGATTTTTCCATACAGAGCATCCTTAGTCAATGCAAATGAACTTTGTATTTCTTTTTTTGAGGCAATCAATTCATACAGATTCTGTTTGGCTACTGTTTCATTAAGCTCTTCAAACAAATTATCAATTTGAACTTGTTTCGCGTCTTCTGATACATTAGCAAATTCGGAAGCGCTTGCAGAAGAAAGTGTAGAAGTAAAACATAGAACTGCGATTAGAATAACAAAAAAATTCTTTTTCATTTGGTACACCTCTCCTTTTTTTTAAAACAAGGTTGTTATTTTTTTGTTCACCTCTAAAGGTAATATTAATCCCCCAGTTGTTTACGCACTACTATTTCTATTTTTTTTGCTTCCGAAGCATTAGTTGCTGGAGCATAAAATGCTCCCTCATTTTCATATATCAAATCAAAATAAATACTACTGAAGTTTTTCTTTGCCCATGAAATGACCACAAGCTTGCTTGTATCCAATTCCTTGCTTTTATTCTCAAGAAAGAAAACTGGATAATGTTGAACTCCATTTACTTTTTCCTTGAGGAGTTGAATAAAGCTTTCAGTTTCCCCCCTTTTAATTGCCTTATAAACAACTCCGTCAGCAATAAAGTTCCCTTTGTATGAAGTTGGTTTAATCAAACTTCTGTAAGCTTTCATTTTAATAACTACATTAATTTTTTCTCCGTTGAGAGAACAAGCGGAGTAACTCCTATTAATAGGGACTGGGAGCTTGTAATAGATAAACGACAGCGAAAGAACAACAATAATAATAACAATTAATCTTCTTCTTATACGAACCACCCCAAAAATTATTCTAGACTTATATTGGCATGTTTTTCATTATTATGGATTATAATATCATATTTTTCCTTATACTGTAAAGTTGATTTTTGTAACCACTCTTTATAGATTGTTCCAGTTAATTACGGCCTGATGTAACTTTCTTACGCCCATCGCCAAACGTGAAATTCTTTTGATTGATGCGGTCCTAAGCGTATGGTTAGTAATTATATTGATTTATAACCAGGAAAATTTAGAATCATTTTCCACTCGATTCATAATTTGATTAATAGGATGCTTTATGACGAGAAAGTCGCCTAGCCTGTAAGCTTTTGATCAGCCTAAGGCCATAATAGCTTATAGTCCTACGGCTCCCTTGGATCCTGCAGAGGAGCTTACTCCGGGTATTTATATTTCGCGAAGATCAATAGCAAGTTGAAACTTCCATTCATGTATTATCAAAATGGAGAAATGGCTATTGCCAACCGCAAGAACGTCATGTTCATGTGGACGGCCAGGAGAGTTATGAAAGGGCTACTGGAGACTGTCTTCACTGGTGTACTCCACTTTTATTGCTAGCAAAGTTCGTGAAGTTCGCACAACTTTCTCTATTGCACCAAAACTGAAGCGAACGCCAAGCAGTACACTTTTGTACGGGAAAATCAGTTTTAATACCTGCTGAGAAATAAGAAGAGAATTAGCAAGGCAAGACCTAGCTGAAATTAGCGAGGCGTCCCTTGACCAATAAAAAGAGGAAGCTACGTTTAACAACTGGAACCACTTAACCTCTCGACTGAGGAAAGGTTGTTGAAAAAAAAAGATTAGCGCAAACGGCATTATCCCGAGGCTAGAGACATATGGGCGTCTGCGTATGTTCGCAAGCTGCTGTTTCGTTATGAAAACAAAAGTTTGTTCGGGCAATTCAACAAAAACAAGGAAACTAGCGTTTTGCGTTTTTGCGGCGCTGCCAGGTTCTCCCCCGGTCTAGCACGGCCTGGACGTTACTGCGCCAGCTTCAGCAGCAGCAGCTCGAGCCCGAGCGTTTTGTCGGTGCGGCCGGTTTTGATGTTGTAGTCCAGTTCTGCAATGTCGGTCAGGATCGCCTTCAGCCGGTCCGCCCCGTATTTGCGCGCCTGCTCCGCCGCCAGCTTCACGGGATAGGGATGCGAGCCGATCCGGGTCGCAATCTGCTGCTGCGAGTAGCCTTGGGCCGTCATATCCTTGACCTGCAAAATAAGCCGGAACTGCCGGGCCAGCAGCATCACCAGCTTGATCGGCTCCTCCTTTTGCCGGAACAGCTCCTGCAATATATCGAACGCACGCGTCATCCGCTTGTGCACGATGTCCTCCATCATGATAAACACGTTCTGCTCCGTGCCCCGGACCACCAGCGCTTCCACCGTCGCCGCATCGATCCGTTTGCCGTCCCCCGCATACAAAATGAGCTTGTCCAGCTCCGAGGCCATCGCGTGCAATTGTCCCCCCGTGTAGAGCACAAACCGCTCCAGCGCGTCCTTGTCGAAACGGACGCCCCGCCGCTCGGCCCGGCGTTCCGCCCAGGACGGCAGCTCCTCCGCGGACAGCGGCGCGAACGGCTTCAGCGCCTTATGGTCCTTGAGCGCCTTGACGACTTTCTTCCGCTCGTCCAGCTTTTCGGCATCCACGGTCAAAAGCAGAACGGTGTGCTCCGCCGGCGCCTTCAGGTACTCCAGCAGTGCCTCCGGCCGATGCTCCGCCTTGGAGGTATCCTTCGCGCCGGTCAGAAAAAGCGCTCCCCGGGCGATGACCACTTTCCGCTCGGTCATAAAAGGAGCCGTCTGCGCCTCGTCCAGCACCGCTTCCAGCGGGGTTTCGGCCAGATCGTAGCGGATGACCGAAAAGTCCTTGAAGGCCGGGTCGGTCAGCCGGTCGATCAAAGAAGCCAAATACTCCTCCCGCAAAAAGGTTTCCGTTCCGTAGCAAACCTGCACCGGACTGTCCACCGCCATGTCCAACACCTCGCAATTGTTATCGCCCTCCAGTATAACACAAAGAAACGGCGCCAACCCGTCCGGGCTGCACGCCGTTCCTTTATATAAACACCCGGTTGAAAGCCCTAGAAACTTTCACCTGAGCGGTTGGGAGCGTCAGGACGCTCTTCGTCGCTCCGTACCGGCTGCTTCGTTTCTCAGTATATGCCGCCCGGCCCGCCGTTGCCCGGGCCGCCGGCTATTTTTTCATCTCCGTGTTCAGCGCAAGGTCGATCATGTATTCAGCCACGGTTCCGTCCGCCCGGGACACCGTGTAAAACACCTGGAATTCGTTCATCCAGGCCATCAGCCGGACCCGGTCCTCCGCTTCCCAGCGAAGCGGGGAAGCAAACAGCAGGGTGCCGTCATTCCGCCGCACCACGACTTGTCCGTCCTCGACCAGGGCTTCCTTCTGCCCGCTGCCCGACAACAGGCGTTTCGTGCTGTCGTTGGTTTCCGCGCCCGGAGCGACAATTGTACCGGGCGGCGTAAAGGTCACGCTGTTGTCCGAGCCGCCGGTCGCCGGTTCCGCGAAAACGCCCGAGCTCGCGGGGCCCGTATCGGTTGCGATTGAAGAGATCGCCTCGGTTCCCGGCAAGGCCGCGTTGTCCTTTGTTTTATTGCCCGACCCGGAGAACAAGCTGGTGTCTTCACCGCTTGCCCCATATTGGTCCTGCACCGTCAGCGGCTCGCCAGGCACGGAGCCCGCTGCGTTCCGCTGCTGTTCGGTCCCGCGTTCATCGGCCGCTTCCGGGGCGCCGGAACCGCTGCCGGCCGTCTCCTGGGGAACCGGCAGGCTCCGGGTTATATCGGCCGAAGGACTCGCCTGGTCCGGTAAAGCTCCCCCTTCAACTTCCCCGACAGGCGCAAGCTGGGACGTCTCGCTCTTCAGCGCCGATTCCGGCGATTCCTGCGGAGCTTCAGATGCTTCCAGCGCCGAGAAGGGAGAAGCCGCTCCCCCGTCCGCGGCTTCCTGCTGCTTCGGCAGGGCGTTGTCCGCCTGCCGTCCGGCCGGATCATCCGCCATTTGGAACAGAAGCACGCCGATCAGAAGCGCAGCGGCAGCCGTTCCGCCGTAAACGAGCCGCGAGGCGAATTTCCGGCGGCGGTACACAGGCGCGGGAGCGGCGGTTTCCGCTGGCCGGACAACCGGCTTCGCCGGCTGCTCAGCCGCTTCGCCCGCGTCGGCAAACAATTGAGGCAGAATCGAATCCACAATGCTAAAAGGAGGTTTTATATCAGGCAGGGCTTCCAATTGCTCCGAAACCCGTTTCAGCCGTTCAAAAAGCTCCGAGCATTCAGGGCAGCGGTCGAAATGGGAAACCATGAACTGCTGCTCCGTATCCGACAAGTCATGATCCAAATGCCTCTGCATGAGTTCCGTCATTTCTGCACAACTCAACCCCGAACACCACCTTTCTGATAATCTTTCAGCAGGGTTTGAAGCTGCTGCCTGGCCCGAAACAGGTAGGATTTGACGGTATTGATCGGAAGGCCCAAGCTTTCCGCGATTTCCGCGTAACTGAAATCCTGCAAGTACCGCAGCACCACAACCGTCCGGTGCTGGTCGGGCAGCTTCCCGATCGCTTCGACGATGTCTTTGGCCGCAAAGGCCGCCATTACCTCATCCTCGACCATTTGCCCCGATGGAAACACCATCTCATGCTCGTCTATGGAAACCGAAGGTTTCGTTCTTCGAAACTTGTCGATGCACACATTCGTTACGATCCGGCCGACCCAGGTCTTGAACAGGGCCCGCTCCTCGTAGGAGCCGATTTTCTGGTAAATGCGAAGCAGGGCCTCCTGGGAAGCGTCCATTGCGTCCTGCTCGTTATTTAATATAAAAAATGCCGTTTTGTAGACGTGTGTCTCGATTTCCCGCAAAAGAGCGATAAGAGCGTCGCGGTCGCCCGCTTGTGCCGCTTTTATCGTTTCAGGCGCTACCACAAGGGTCCCCCTCTCTTGCATCCCTCAGACGCAAGACATGCGCAAAAGGTTGCAATTTGTTCTAAAAAAAAGATTTGGCGCCGCAACAGCCGGACGCCGTTCCCGCTTTACTTCTCCGCGCATATGGGAAGAACCTTCCGTATCGGTTAAAAAACCGCAAAAAATGGCGTTAAGGACCGTTTTCCGGCAGACCGGATCACGGCGCGGTCCCACCTGCCCGGACGGCTTACGGCTTTTTTCCCGCCGGCCGGCGGCAGGTCCCCTTGGCATTCCGCGCAGCCAGCCCATCGGAATCTGATTCCCGTTACTCCAGATCCGCACCGGATAGCTTGGTTTCGAGCCGGAGGCCGCTCACGCCGACCCGGAAGCGGATTTCCCCCTGAAGGTCCGTCCGGAGAATTTCCGTCCGCGCCCGCTCAAGCCGGCCGACCACTTCCGGCGCCGGGTGGCCGTACCGGTTGTTTTTACCGGCGGATATCACGGAATACCTCGGGCTCCAGAAGGCAACCCATTCCCGGTCCGTCGACGTCTTGCTCCCGTGATGAGCCACCTTCAGCACATCCAGAAGCGGTCCGGCCCCCGCGTTCGCAGCACCGGCCCAAGGCCTCAATTCTTTCAGTATAGCTTTTTCCCTTTGTTTGTCCATATCTCCGGTTAAGAGAAAGGCAGCGGATTTCATTTTCATATAAAAGACGAGAGAAGCGGCATTTTGTTCCTTCCGCTCGTCCAGCTGTCCGGATTGCCCGTCCGGAGACAGAAACCGGAGGACCGTTTCGCCGTCCGGGGCGTAGACCGCCCCCCGTCCCGCCTGGACCAACGGGATGCCCCGCTCCGCCGCCGCCCGGTAAAACGCGCGGGAAGCGGAATCGTCGGGCCGGGTGCCGTTAAAGAAGATCCGTTTGATCGGAATTTGCTCGACGACGGCAAGCAGGCCGCCGATGTGATCCATATCGTTATGCGAAACGATGAGCGCATCCAGCTCCCGGACGCCCCGCTTCTTCAGAAGCGGCACGACCAGCTTCCGCCCCACCTCATAGGGATCGCGCCGCCTTTTCCATTCCTCCCCCGGCTTCTCAAAGGAGAGCGTTCCGCCTCCGTCTACCAGAATATCTTTTCGCCCCGGTGTGCGGATCAGAATGCAGTCGCCCTGCCCGACGTCGAGGAAAGACACGGTTCCGGTGCGATCCAACCGGTCCGGCTGGTACGAGCAGCCGACCAGCAGCACAAGGACGGCCGCCGCGCCCGCGGTCCAGCGGAGGAGCGGCTGGCGGGACAGCGGCCCGGGGAGCGCGTCGGGCAGGCGGACCGCCCGGGCGGCCAGCGTCCGTCGCCGCCTGAGCCGGTCCGCGCCTGCCAGCAGAAGGCCCCCGAACGCAAAGCAGGCCGCTATCCACCAGGCGGGCGGAGAGGGCCAGATCAGCCGAAAAGAAGGGAACCGGTCCAGCCATTCCACCGCCGCGAAGCAGAGCCGGTTGATCTGCGCCGTCGGCCAGGCGAGCAGGCGGCCAGCGGGGGCGTGGACCAATGCGGCCAGAACGGCGACCGTTCCCGCCGGGGTAACGGCAAAGCTGACAACCGGGACCAGAATAAGGTTCGCGGCGAACGACAGCAGGGAGAATTGGTTGAAATAAAAGACGGTCAAGGGAAAGGAAACGGCCTGGGCGACCAGTGTCACGGCAACGGTTCCGTTCAAACCCTTGTGCCGGATGGGCAGCAGCCGGGACACGGGCGGAACGCCCAGAATCAGTCCTGCCGTCACCAGAAAAGACAGCTGAAACCCGACATCCAGCACATAATAAGGATTCCACAGCAGCAAGACCCAAGCGGTGGCGCAGACCAGATGCAGGCCGTCCTTCAGCGTGCCCTTGTGAGCGGCCCAGAGGGCGAGCAGGGCCATAAGCCCGGCGCGAAGAATGGACGGCGAAGCCCCGGTGAGCAAAATATAGAGCGGCAAAAGCCCCATCACGGCCAGCCGCGCCCGCTCGCGCGTTACACCCAGCAGACCGAAAAGCCGCAGCAGGGCCGCGACAAACACGGCGACATGCAGGCCCGAGATCGCCAGCAGATGAGTCAGGCCAAGATCGGAAAACCGCCGGTATTGCTCCGGATCGATTTCTTCTTGAACGCCGAGCACCAGGCCTTTCATATACCCCGTCTGCCGTTCCGGGAAAGCGTCCTCCACGGCCAGGGAAAGACGTTCCCGGACCCGGTCGACGGAGCGCAGGAGCCGGAGCGCAGGACCGGGACCCCGCTGCCCCGCATCCGCCTTCACCTCCGCCAGGCCTTTTACCGACAGCTGCCAGTGGATGTGCTGCCGTTTCAAGTAAGCGCGATAATCGAAGCCGCCGAAGTTGCGGGCGGGCTCCGGCTCAAGCAGCTGCCCGGAAATTGCGGCAGCGTCGCCCCGCCGCCAGGAGGCGGCTTCGGCCTGCTCTTCCCGCTTGAGCAGGCGGACGGCAACGCGAAGCTTTTCCCGCACCGGTTTCGGCCCGGAGCCGTTTAGCTGAACCGAGGACGTC
The DNA here is from genome assembly GCF_059735245.1 of Gorillibacterium sp. sgz306347. Taxonomy (NCBI): domain Bacteria; kingdom Bacillati; phylum Bacillota; class Bacilli; order Caryophanales; family Paenibacillaceae; genus Gorillibacterium; species Gorillibacterium sp. sgz306347. The sequence continues at coordinate 54,239 of NZ_JCAPET010000001.1, read as the reverse complement.
TCCATAAGAAAAACGGCCCGGTCGCCGTCCACGGATACGGGCGAGGTCAGCACTCCGCGGACGGCTGCCCGCACCGGCTGAGGTTGTCCGGCGGCCCCCGGTCCGGAGGCTGGCGGGACGATGGCGGAGCGATTGCTGCTGTCCGCAGCCTGGTAATAGGAAAAAGCAAAAACGGCGAGCAAAAAAAGCGTTCCCGCCTTTTTGTGCGTAGCCAGTGACAGGCAAACCACGGCGAGAGCCGCCAGTACGATACCCGGAGCCCAGACGGGAACCGGAACGGGACCCGCAGCCGCAGCCAGCGCCAGGCCCGCCAAAAACGCCAGCGTCAATCCGACAAACGGGCTTCTCACCCGCCATTCCCCCTATATAAAAAAGAACCTCTCCGGCCTGAGAGGTTCTTCCTCGTGTCATTTCGTTTCATGGTTTAAATGATTCCACCCCCGACATGATCCAGTCCGCTTCAGTTGATCACGTCCGTCAGGGTGTTTTCCGGCGGCGCATAAGCTTCCAGCCGGCGCAGCAGAATGCCGCGTTCTTTCATCAGCGCGGCGACCTTCTCCGCGTCCTTCGGATACATGCGGTCGTAGACGATTTCCTTGATGCCGCTGTTGGCCAGCATGTTGGCGCAGGTCCAGCAGGGCTGATCCGTCACGTAAACCGTCGAGCCTTCCCGGTCGATCCGGTCTGTGAACAGGATCAGGTTTTGTTCGGCATGGATCGTCCGGATGCAGCGCTGCTTTTTGACCACCGTCTGCTGTCCGTTCACGTCCTGCATTTCATATTCTTCGGCCAGCATGCAGCCCGCTTCGTAACAATCCGGCACCCCCATCGGCGCCCCGTTGTATGCGGAGCCGAGCAGCTTCTTGCCCTGCACCAGCACCGCCCCGACATGCCGCCGGGGGCACTGCGAGCGGGTGGACGCCATATAGGCGATATCCATGAAGTAGGTGTCCCAATCCTTCTTGCGCGTCGCGTTCATACCCGGATCTATCGCTCCTTTTCCCTTATCCGCCTGCAATTGTGCCTATTCTCTCACAAAAAGAATGAAAAAGGAAGACGGCTACCGCAAAGGACGAGCCGTAATCATATCCCGAAAGGCTTCATAGGTCTTCTCCCCGATGCCCTTTACGTTGACGATCTCTTCGGGCGAACCGAACCCTCCGTTCTGTTCCCGGTAGGCGATGATCGCCCGGGCCTTCGTCTCCCCGATGCGCGGCAGCTCCATGAGTTCCTCTACCCCTGCGCTGTTCAGGTCGATTAACCCCGTATCCACCGCCGCGTAGGGCTGGGACGCGGCCGCCGGGGACTCGTTCCCGCCGCCGCTCGGCTGGCCTGCCGCCTGCGGGGCGCTCCCGCCTCCAGCCGCCGCGTCGTCCACCCGGCCCGGGGCGTCCCCGGCGGACGCGACTCCGGCCGTACCGGCGGCACCGTTCCCGGCGGCTGCCGGTACGGCCGCCCCCGGAACGCCCCCCGCCGGATTTGCTACCGTTGCCCCCGCCCCTTCCACTCCGGGCGCAGCGCCCGCTGCTGCTCCGGCGGCTTCCTTGCCGGCCGGAACGGCGGCCAAAGCGGCGGCATCCCCGGCGCCGGCCGGATTTCCGCCGGCCTGCGCGGCCGCCGTATTTCCCGCCGGGCCGCCTCCAACAGCCGCTCCTGCGCCCGCCCCGGAGCCGGTTCCTCCGGCGCTCACGCCCCCGGCCGCTTCCTCCTTGCCCTCGGATGCCCCGGCTGCTTCCAGCCCGAGGGCCGCTTCCACCTGGCGGTTCATCCGGAGCATCCCTTCCTCGGCTTCGGCTGTGCCGTGCGTCCGGCCGAGCCAATACCCCCCCAGCGCAAGCAGCAAAGCGGCCGCTCCCGCCAGCAGTTGTTTGCGGTACTGCATGATCAGCATTCCCATGCCATCTTCCTCCTGTCGGACCGCTGCGGCTTCACAAACAAAAAGCACCGCCTCCCTTCTCCGCGAGGAGAAAAGAGACGGTGCTTCCATCCCGTTCGATCCATTTGTTTCCACTATACCCCATGCCGCCGAATTGTTCAAGCAAACCGCAAAGCTGCAAAAAGAGTTCCCTGGGGGTTGCTCTTTCCTTCCGTCATCCGCTCGGCGTGCCGATTTCGTAGACGCAGCGGATGGTTTTGACGGAATGGGACGAAACCCTCGGCGCATACAGTTGAAAGAGCTATCCTGCGACGGTTCGGACCGCCGCAATGACGGGAAAGGAGGGTGGGTCATGAGAGCGGGATTTATCGGAACGGGCAGCATGGGCAGCATCCTGATCGATTCGTTCGTCCGCGCGGGCGTCTTCCGGCCCGACCGGATCGTCGCGGCCAACCGGACGCCGGCCAAGGCGCTGACGCTCGCCGCGCGTTATCCCGGGTTGCGGGTCGTGAAGTCCAACCGGGAGGCGGCCGAAGCATGCGACGTTTTGTTTCTTTGCGTCAAGCCGGGCGATTACCCGGAGGTGATTCAGGAGATCGAAGCCGTCTGCCGGGAAGAGCAGCTGATCGTTTCCATTACCAGCCCGGTGCTTCTGCGCCAGCTGGAAAACCGGCTGCCCGGACGGATCGTCAAAATGATCCCGAGCGTAACCAACTATGTGATGAGCGGAGCGGCCCTGTGCATTTACGGCAGCCGGATTACGGAGGAGGACAAGCGGCTGGTCGAGCGGCTCCTTACCCCGATCAGCCGTCCCATTGAGGTGTCGGAGGAGCATACGCGGATCAGCTCCGATTTATCCAGCTGCGGTCCCGCGTTTCTCTCTTTCATCCTGCAAAAGCTGATTGACGCCGCCGTCGAGGAAACCGGCATTCCGTACCCGGAAGCGGAACGGATGGCCTGCGAAATGCTGCTCGGCACAGGCGTGCTCCTGACCACTGGCGGCATGTCACCGGCCCGGCTGATCGAACGGGTCGCGGTTCCCGGCGGCATTACCCGGGAAGGGCTGCATCTGCTGGAAGACGAGCTGAACGGAACATTCCCGCGGCTGATCCGGATCACCCATAAAAAATACGCCGAGGACGTGGAAAAAACCGAAGCCGCCTTTCATGCCCGCAAAAGGTAACGCAGCGCCCTGCAAACCGCATACTCCGTTTCCTGCGTGATCCAAAAAAAAGAAGGACGGACCTCCAGCAAGCGCCGAGGTTCCGTCCTTCTTCCATTGAGCCGCTTATTTCACGACGATGTTTACCAGCTTGCCTTTGACGGCGATAAGCTTGACCACCGTTTTGCCTTCCGTCAGTTCCTTCACTTTGGGGAGTCCGAGCGCAAGCTCCTGCATCGCCTCCTGCTCCATGGCGGCAGGAATGCCGACGCGCTCGACGATTTTGCCGTTCACCTGCACCGCAATCTCGACCTCGTCGTCGACCGTCAGCGCTTCGTCAAAGACCGGCCATGCGGCATAGGTGATCGTTCCGCTGCCGCCAAGCCGCTCCCACAATTCTTCGGCCAGGTGGGGGGCCAGCGGAGAAAGCATCTGCACGAAATCGAACAGCGCTTTCTTCGGAATTGCTTCGGTTTTGTAGGCCTCGTTGACAAAAATCATCAATTGGCTAATCACCGTATTAAACCGCAGGCCCTCGATGTCCTCGGTAATCTTCTTCACCGATTTGTGCCAAGTGCGCTTGAACGCAGCGGATACCTGCGCGTCGTCCTCCGTGATTTTCGGATTCAGGCCGCCGTCTTCGCGCACGACCATCCGCCAGACGCGGGAGAGGAAGCGGTAAGCCCCTTCCACACCGCTTTCGCTCCACGGCTTGGTGGCTTCCAGCGGCCCCATGAACATTTCGTAAATGCGCAGCGTATCGGCGCCGAACTTGCCTACGATGTCGTCCGGATTGATGACATTGCCGCGCGATTTGCTCATTTTCTCGTTGTTTTCGCCCAGAATCATGCCCTGGTTGACCAGCTTGTGGAACGGCTCCTTCGTCGCGACATAGCCGAGGTCATACAGCACCTTGTGCCAGAAACGGGCGTACAGCAAGTGCAGCACCGCGTGCTCCGCTCCCCCGATGTAGAGGTCGACCGGCAGCCATTTTTCCTGAAGCTCCTTCGAGCAAAATTCCTTGTCGTTCTTCGGGTCGATATAGCGCAGGTAATACCAGCAGCTGCCAGCCCATTGCGGCATCGTGTTCGTTTCCCGGCGCGCTTTCATGCCGGTTTCGGGATCGGTCGTGTTCACCCAGTTCTCGACGTTCGCGAGCGGGGATTCGCCGGTGCCGGACGGCTTGATCGAATCGACGTTCGGCAGCATGAGCGGAAGCTGGTCCTCCGGCACCGTTTTCATCGTGCCGTCCTCCAGATGGAGAATCGGGATCGGCTCGCCCCAATAGCGCTGGCGGCTGAACAGCCAGTCGCGGAGCCGGTAGGTCGTTTTGCCGCGGCCTTTGCCTTCGGCCTCGAGCCATTCGATCATTTTGGCGATGGCCGCTTCGTTGTCCAGACCGTCGAGGAAACCGGAATTGACGTGCTCGCCGTCCCCCGCATACGCCTCCTTGGACAAGTCTCCGCCCTTCACCACCTCCGTGATCGGCAGGTTGAAGCTGACGGCGAAGTCATAGTCCCGCTGGTCATGACCGGGAACGGCCATGATGGCCCCCGTCCCATAACCCGCCAGCACATAATCGGCGATCCAGATCGGCGTGCGCGCCCCGCTGACCGGGTTGATGGCGTAAGCGCCGGTGAACACGCCGGTCTTTTCCTTTGCCAGGTCCGTGCGCTCCAGATCGCTTTTGCGCGCCGCGTTCTCGCGGTACAGGTCGACGGAATCCTTTTGCTCCGGAGTGGTGATGGCGTCCACGTACTCATGCTCGGGCGCGAGCACGCAGTAGGTGGCGCCGTAAAGCGTATCGGGACGGGTCGTGAAAACGGTCAGCGTCATATCCGCCTGCCCTTCCACGGAAAAGCGGACCTCCGCTCCTTTCGACTTGCCGATCCAGTTGCGCTGCATGTCCTTGATGCTCTCGGACCAGTCCAGCTCCTCCAGGTCGTCGATCAGCCGCTCGGCATATTCCGTAATTTTCAGCACCCATTGGCGCATCGGCTTGCGGATAACCGGATGGCCGCCGCGCTCGCTTTTGCCGTCGATGACTTCTTCGTTCGCCAGCACCGTCCCGAGCGCCGGGCACCAGTTGACGGGCACTTCGTCGACATAGGCGAGGCCTTTTTTGTACAGCTGGATGAAAATCCACTGCGTCCATTTGTAATACTCGGGGTCGGTTGTGCTGATCTCGCGGTCCCAATCGTACGAAAAGCCGAGGGACTTGATCTGCCGTTTGAAGGTTTCAATGTTCTTCTTGGTAAATTCGCGCGGGTCGTTGCCCGTGTCGATGGCATACTGCTCCGCCGGGAGGCCGAATGCGTCCCACCCGATCGGGTGCAGCACGTTGTAGCCGCGCATCCGCTTGTAGCGGGAGACGATGTCGGTGGCCGTGTAGCCTTCGGGGTGGCCGACGTGCAGCCCCGCCCCGGACGGATACGGAAACATGTCCAGCGCGTAAAATTTCGGTTTGTCCTCCGACGCGTCGGTACGGAAGGTTTTGTTTTCGTCCCAGTACCGCTGCCATTTCGGCTCGATGACCTGGGGGTTGTAGCTGTTGTCCTTTTCCTGCGCCATGCGTAACTGCCTCCTTGAAATGAACGGAAATGGCGGCGACCTGCCCGCAACATCAAAAAACTCCCGCCCCAGCTAAGAGCTAGGGACGAGAGTCGGATTCCCGCGGTACCACCCTAGTTAACCGCCAACACGCGCGCGGCTCACTTGAAGCCCTTAACGCGGGCGAAACGGTCGGGTTGGCCGGATTCGCGCCTCTTGACGCGGTTCCAGGCTTCTTCCTTCGGCTCAAAGGCGAGTTCGTCCGCTGCCGCCTGCCGGGTCCCACCCTGTCCGGCTCTCTGTCAAAGCGCTCGCGAAGTACTGATCCTTTTTCCATGCCTTTTTACATGTCAAAACCTGTAGAAATTATAGGGTGATCCGGCTCGGATTGTCAAGGTTTGGCGGGCTGCGCCTCTTCCTGCTCCGCCGGCGCCGCCTGCTTCAAAATCCGGTTCACCGCGCTGAACAGCGCCTTGACCGAAGACGTCATGATATCCGCATCGATGCCTGCACCCCAATACACGGTGCCGTCTTCCGCGGTAACGCCCACATAGGTGACGGCCTGCGATTCCGATCCGACGGACAGCGCGTGTTCTTTATAAAGCAGGTTGCTGTAGGCGATGCCCAAATGCTTCTGCAGCGCGCTGCTGATGGCGTCCAGGCGGCCGTTTCCGTCGCCCGCAAATTCCTCGGTCCGCCCGTCCCTCCGCACCTCGACGACCGTTCGGTAATCGTTGTGCTGCGTGAACCGGTAATTGACGAACGCGACCGGGCTCTCGATGTTGACATAGTCCTGCATGAAAATGCCGTGGATTTCCTCCGGGAGCAGCTCCTTGTGCAGCCGGTCGGAAACGCCTTTGATGTGGTAGCCGAAGCTTTCCCGCATTTTGGGCGGCAGGTCGAGGCCGAATTTTTGCTCCAGCAAATAGCCGATGCCGCCTTTGCCCGACTGGCTGTTGATGCGGATTACGTCGCCTTCGTATTCGCGCCCGATGTCCTTCGGATCGATGAGCAGATACGGCACGGTCCAATGCTCGCGCTCCCGCTCTTCCCGCCACTTCATGCCCTTGGCGATGGCGTCCTGGTGGGAGCCGGAGAAGGCCGCGAAGACGAGCTTGCCGGCATAGGGCTGGCGTTCGTTTACCTTCATGCGGGTCAAGCGCTCGTAAACCTCGAGGATATCCAGCAGGTTGCTGAAATCGAGCTTGGGGTCCACGCCGTGCGAGTAGAGGTTCAGCGCAAGCGTCACCACGTCGACGTTGCCGGTGCGCTCTCCGTTGCCGAACAGCGTCCCTTCGATCCGCTGGCCGCCCGCCAGAATGCCGAGCTCGGCGTCCGCAATGCCCGTTCCCCGGTCGTTGTGGGGATGGAGCGACAAAATGACGTTTTCGCGGAAATGCAGATTTTCGCTCATGTATTCGATCTGGCTCGCGTACACATGCGGCATCGAAAGGGATACGGTCGCCGGCAGGTTGATGATCACCTTGTTGTCCGCCGTCGGCCGCCATACCTCCAGCACCCGGTTGCAGATCTCCAGGGCAAATTCCACTTCCGTCCCGGTAAAGCTTTCGGGCGAATATTCGAATTGGAAGCTGCCCTCCGTTTCGGCTGCAATCTCCTTCAGCAGCTTGGCTCCGTTGACGGCGATCTCGACAATCTCTTCCTTCGACTTGCGGAATACCTGCTCGCGCTGCGCGACGGAGGTCGAATTGTACAGATGCACGACCGCCTTTTTCGCGCCTTTCAGCGCTTCAAAGGTTTTGCGGATGATGTGCTCCCGCGATTGGGTCAGCACCTGAATCGTCACGTCGTCGGGAATGAGGTCCTGCTCGATCAGCGTACGGACAAATTCATATTCGGTGTCGGATGCGGCCGGAAAGCCGATTTCGATTTCCTTGAAGCCGACGCGGAGCAGCATCTGAAAAAACTCCAGCTTCTCCTCCAGGCTCATCGGCACGACCAGCGCCTGGTTGCCGTCCCGGAGATCCACGCTGCACCAGTTTGGCGCTTCCGTGATGGACTCCTTTTGCACCCACTTCCGGCTGGCAACCGGCGGCATAAAATAACCCCTCGCATACTTCTCGACGTTTTTCATATCCCCCATCCTCTCTTCGCTTACTCGCATCGCGGCCGGCGGTTCAGCGCAATAAAAAAAGCCCCCCGTCTCCACTTGCCAGAGACGAAAGACTTGTGTCTTACGCGGTACCACTCTCATTCGCGCCGGTTTGGGCGCGCACTCGGACAGATACGGGCCGCATGCGGCCTTATATCCTCCTGTCGTAACGGTCAGGCTCCGTCCCCACCTACTCGAAATCCGTTTCAGCGGGCTACTTCAAGGCGAGTTCGGACTCCGTTCGCGGCTGCTTCGCACCATCCAGCAGCTCTCTGGTCGCTTCGGGGAATCGTACTATTCCTCTTCAACGTATTTTGAATTATTGCTGCTACTATACTACATCGGAGTAAAGGAAGCAAGCGTTAATGTTCGCAAGGCGAGCTTCCGTGTATTCGTCCAGGCGAAACGAAAGGATTCGGGGAACCGGGTTTCGGCAAAACGAGTTTCATCCTGATGCACCCGTCCGTAATCCGCGCTGTCCGGCAACGAGCGACCTTGCACTAACGGCTAACGGTTGCCACAGCGCTTATTCGGGCCANCGGTTGCCACGGAGCTTATTTACAGAAAAACCGGGGCGAATCAAGCAAAAAAGCGAAAATAAGCGCGGTGGCAACCGTTACAATTTGCAAACCCCCATTTTGGGGCAAATAGCCTCTGTGGCAACCATTAGCCGCGAATCCCCTTCTGCCAGCCCCATCCGCAGACATTGAAAAGGAGTTGCGTTTTTCAAGGCAGATAATAACAAGGGGAAGTGTTTTTAGGGTAAACGGGGAAGTATTTTTTAGGGAATAGGAGTGTGTTTTAGGGTAGCGCGGTCGAAGACGGGTCTGCAAGCATAGGGGTTATTTGCGGAGAGCCTATTTCATCTCCGCCTTGTCCAGCCGGATCATGTCGGCTTTGCCGTCACGCAGCCAAAACTCCAGCGTGATCCCCGCTTCCTTGTCCACGTAGCCGATGATCGAGACGCCTTGCTCGCTTCGTTTGTAGCAGCGCAGGCCATATCGGGCGACGATGGCCTTACGGTCCGCTCCAATGCCGATCCCTTGGGCCGTCGTCAGCTCCGGGGAAGCGTCCGGGCCGAGGATCGCCCGCACAATGCGGCCGTCCTGCTTTCCGGCGGCCGCCTCCGCTCCCCCGTCCAGAGCGTAGTAGGTGTACAGCTCGTTGCTTTGCGACAGCGTCGCATCTGCTCCGATGGGATCGCCGAGCCGGAGGGTGCCGAGCCGCTCGCCGGTCAGCGGAGTGCTGGCCGTCGTGCGGAAGCTGGCTTGGCGCGGCCCGGCCTCCGTGTAAACGCGGTACCCGTACAGCAGCGCCAGAACGAGAAGCACGGCCGCTCCGGCGACACCGGTCCAGAGGAGCCGGCTTCGCGGCGGCTTGCGGGAAACGCCGTTTCTCCGGGCAGGTTTGCTCCCGGCAGCCACTTCATTCCTATGCATCCGTGCGTTCCCGTTCCCCTTTCACCGCGACAAAAAACGCCCGTTCCGTCTCCGGTCCGGCCGGCGTCCACGTGAAATCCGAATAAATGTTTACTTCGCCGAATCCGGCGGCATGAAGCTGCGCCTGGAGCCAATCGAGCGCATAGGCCCGCTGCTCGTGCACTTCCTCCACCCGGAAAAAGCGTTCGTTTTTTGCACCGCCATCCGCACCGGAACGTTCTCCCTGCACGTTTTCGCTAGCCCGTACAGGACCTGGTGTTTGGCTTTGGTCCGGCTCCTGCCCCCGGGCGGGACTCCGGTCCAGGCCTTCGCTTTCGAACGTAGCCTCATTCCCGTACCCGCCCCACGCGCTTGCTGACGTCCCTAACAGCCCTTCCTGGGCAAAGATCGTCAACTCGTGCGTCAGGGTGCACGTCTCTTGCTCCAGGTAGCAGTACCAGATATAAGCGATGTCTTCCTCGGTTAAAGTAAAGGGCTGCTCCCGGGCGTAGGTTTCCAGCCGGTACGGTGTATGCACGTCAAACACAAACAAGCCGCCGTCCGCCAGCCCTCGATAAGCCGCTTGGAACGCTTCGGCGATGCCGTCCTCTTCTGTTATGTAATTCAGGCAATCGCACATGGAAACAACGGCGTCCACCGGCTCGGGCAGCGCCCAGTCGCGAATGTCCTGCTGCAGCCAGACGGTCGAGCCGGGAAGGCTTCCGCGGGAGCGCGTCTCGCTTTTCATCCGGGCTACCGCAAGCATATCCTCCGACAGATCGATGCCCCAGACGCGGTGACCGCGCTCCGCCAGCGGGATCGCCAGATTTCCCGTGCCGCAGCCGAGATCGGCGATGCTTTGCGGGCTCCGTCCGTGACGCCGCCAGCATTCCTCCAAAAACGCCAGCCATTCATCGTACGGCATGTCTTCCATCAGCCGGTCGTAATAAGTGGCGAACCGTCCGTATGCCATGCTTTCCTTCCCCTCCATGCTTTATCTGCAAAATAAAAATAACGCCAGCGCGTTCGGCATGGCGCTATTTCGAAACCCGCGGCGTACTGACCCGGACCGGCAAGGCTCCGAAGCGGAAGCTTTTGCCGCCGCATAATTACCAGGATCGGAAGAATCATTACACGCAGCCTAAACCACTTGCATTTTTTTGCGGCTGGTGGCTCCGGGCCGGGTTTCCGGTGGGCGCACTATTCGTGCAGCGTACCGTTCCGGCACGGCTTACCGTTCCGGTGCAGCGTACCGTTCCGGTGCAGCGTACCATTCCGGCGCAGCGTACCGTTCCGGTGCAGCGTACCGTTCCGGCACGGCTTACCGTTCCGGCGCAGCGTACCGTTCCGGCGCGGCGTACCGTTCCGGCGCGGCGTACCGTTCGGGTGCGGCGTTTCGTTCCGGCACGGTTTTACCGTTCCGGCGCCGCATTCTCCCGTTTTTCCGTCTGACCGGGCGCAGCGTCCGCCTTCAGCCGCGTCCAGTTTTCCTTCTGCTCGATCAGCCCTTCCTTCATGAGCTTGCCGAGTGCGCGTTTGAATGCGCCTTTGCTGATGCCGAACTTGGTTAGAATAATGTCGGCCGGCGTATTGTCGGAATACGGCATCGCCCCGTCCGGGCGCGCCTTCAGGAAGTTCAGCACCTTGGCCGAGTCTTCCTCGCGCCCCTGCTCCTTCGGCTGGCGCATCGAAAGGTTGAGGCGGCCGTCTTCGCGAAGATAGACCGCGCGTACCTTCACCGTTTGGCCCACCCGGAGCGGCGCGGTGCGTTCCGTCGCGTGGATCAGGCCGATCGCGCCAAACCCGAGCACGCCGCCCTCCACAACGACAAATGTTCCCATTTGCAGCGGCTTGTAGACCCTTGCCTCATGCCAGCGGTTCAGCCAGGACGTTGGCGCGGGAAAACAAAGCGGCGCCAGCTCCTGCTCGCCCGCGAGCCGGGCCAGCAGCCGGCCCTGCTTGTCATGCGACAGCACGGCGAACACTTTGTCGCCGACCTGCGGCCGCAGCTCCTTCAGCTCCGGCTGCTCGGCAAACGGAAGCAGCAGCTGGCGTCCGAGCCCCATGTCGAGAAAAGCGCCGAAGCGGGGATGGATGTCCGCCACCTCCAGAAGGGCCACTTCGCCCAAGCGGATCAAGGGCTCCTTCATCGTGGCGGCCAGCCGGTCCTCGGTGTCGTAAAAGAGAAAAACCCGCACCGTCTCGCCGACCTTGATGTCGCGGGTCTTTTCCGTATAGTGAAGCAGCACTTCCCGGACCCCGTCGGTGACAAAATAGCCGTAAGGCGGCACTTCCTTCGCCACCTGCAGCTCGACGGTTGTCCCCGCTTCCCAGCTGATCGTCATACTTTCTCAACCGCTTTCGCATCGGACCACAGACGCTCGATCCGGTAATATTCCCGCTCGTCGCGGTGGAACACATGCGCCACGACATCTCCGATGTCAATCAGCACCCAGCGGGCTTTGTCCATGCCTTCAATGCCGCGGATTTGCGCGCCCGCGCCTTCGGCCCGCTTGCGGATTTCCGTCGCGATGGCCTGCACCTGCGTCTCCGAGTTCCCGTGGCAGATAACGAAATAATCGGCGATCAGCGAAACGCCCTTCAGATCGAGTGCCGTCAAATCCAGCGCTTTTTTGCTATCCGCCGCATCCCATACCAGGTCCAGCAGTTGTTCGTTTGTCATCGGTGTTTCCTCCCGTTCCTGACTTCATCAATCAGGGCGTTTCTGGATAAAAGCGTCAGGGGATAAATCTTCTCCCCTTTGGTCAACAGGTAGTGCATCGTCGAATCGTAACCGGCGATCAGCGCCCGTTCGACACTGGTTTCGGCCAGCCGGCGGATTTCCGCCACCTCGGGATAATCCCGGCCCGGTTCCATGTAATCGGCCAAGCAAACGACCTTCTCCAGCATGGTCATTCCCACGCGCCCGGACGTGTGGTAGCGGATTGCATCCAGTACCTCTTCATCCCGGATGCCGAATTCCTTGCTGACCACATAAGCCCCGACCGGAGCATGCCACAGCGGCTTGTCGTATTGCAGCAGTTCATTCGAAAGATCGCTCTCCAGAATAACCAGGCGCTGCCGCTCGGTCGGCCAATATTTGCAATAGTCGTGCAGAAGGCCCGCCAGCTCGGCTTTGTCCGGGTCGGCGCCGAATTTGCGCGCCAGCTCCTTGGCGGTCCGCATGACGCCGAGCGTATGCTCCCACCGTTTGGCCGGAAGTTCTTTACGTACGGCCTCCATCAATTGCTCCAGCTTCATATAATCGGTTCACCTCAATGTAGTCCAGCACGGGTTCCGTAACCAGGTACCGGATGGTCCGGCCGTCCGCCCGTCTGCGGCGAATGTCCGTCGAAGAAATCTCCACGAGAGGAGACGGCAGGAGCCGGACGCTGCTTCGCAGCTCCGGTTCCAGCTGCTCCATTCGCAGCTCGTATCCCGGCCGGCCGACGCCGAGAAAGGTAACCAGCCGAGCCAGCTCCTTTACCCGGTGCCAATGCGGCAAATACATCACCATGTCGGCCCCGATGATGTAGAAGAACTCGTCGTCCGGCCGCTCGCCGCGGAGCCCCAGCATGGTGTCGACGGTGTACGAGGTGCCGCCTTTTCGCAGCTCGTAATCCGAGGCGCGAAAGCGCGGATTGCCCCGTACCGCAAGCTCCACCATGTGCAGGCGCTGCTCCCCGCCGGTGCGCGAATGGCCTTGTTTGTGCGGCGGAACGTTGGCCGGCATAAACCAGACCTCGTCCAGACCCGCCTCCTCCATCGCCCGTTCGGCCATCAGCAGATGGCCCAGATGAACGGGGTCGAAGGTGCCGCCCATGATTCCGATCTTCATGATGAGAACGCCTCCCGAGCAATTGCGGAACTACGGCAGCTCGATCGTTTTGTGTTCCTTCGATTCCTTGTAGAGTACGACCGTTCTTCCGATTACTTGAACCAGCTCCGCCCCCGAGCCACTTGCAAGCTCTTCGGCAATGTCCTTCGGTTCGTCGGCGTTGTTGTTCAGAACGGATACCTTGATCAGCTCGCGCACTTCGAGCGCCTCTTCAATGTGGCGCAGCAAATGCCCGTTGACCCCTCCCTTGCCGACCTGAAAGATCGGCGTCAAATGGTGGGCCAGAGACCGCAAATACCGTTTTTGTTTTCCGCTTACCATATGTTTACCCTCTATTCCTTCAAAGTAACAAACCGGTCCGCCCGCTCATTCCCGGCCGAGCGCTTGCTCGACGGCCTCCCGCATGGCGGCGACCGGCGCGGCGCGGCCCGTCCACAGCTCAAACGCGATCGCGCCCTGATGGACGAACATTCCCAGACCGCCGTGAATGACGGCTCCCCTGGCCTCCGCTTCGCGCAGAAGCTTTGTTTTGCGGGGATTGTAAATAATATCGCTTACGAGAAGACCGGGCCGGAGCGCATCCGCATCGATCGGAGTTTCCTCCACGTTCGGGTGCATGCCCGCCTGCGTCGTGTTGACGACAAGGTCGGAGCGGGCGATCCACGCCCCCGTTTCCCCGGCCGCAACGGCCCGGATAACGCCCAGACCGCCCAGATCCTTCGCCAGTTCTTCCGCGCGGCTGAGCGTCCGGTTGGCAATGATCACTTCGGCGGCCCCTTCCTTGGCGAGCGCATACGCGATGCCCCGCGCCGCTCCTCCCGCTCCCAGCAGGAGAACCCGGCTTCCGTTCGGCCGGAAACCGGTCTCGGCCATCAAGGACCGGATATAGCCGGTCCCATCGGTATTATACCCCTTGAGCCGTCCGCCATCATTCACGACGGTATTCACCGCTCCGATCAGCCGGGCGCTTTCATCCAGCTCATCCAAATGCTCCATAACCGCCACTTTGTGCGGGATGGTCACATTTACGCCTCGCAGGCCCAGGCCGCGCACGCCGGCAGCCGCAGCCGCCAGCTGTTCCGGCCGAACGTGAAAGGCGGCATAAACGGCATTCAGGCCCGTTTCGGCAAAGGCCCGGTTCAGCATGAGCGGCGACTTGGAATGGGCCACCGGGTCTCCGAACACGCCGAAAAGAACGGTGCCGGTATCGACCTCCCGGTTCTGCTTCATCTCGCCGTCCCTCCGTTTTCGCAAGCGTGATCCGCTTTGTATTCGTGCCGCTCTCTTCAGATCAGCGCAGGCCGCACCGCAACCTTGACGCCCTTCGGAGCCCAGACCTCAAGCTCGGCTCCCGATTTCGGCTGGACGGTGATCCAGCCGAGGCCCGAAACCAGAACGTCGGTCTTCTGCCCGGGCGTGATGCGCAGCGGATGCTTGACCAGGGGCGGGAGCGACTCTTTCGTCTCCGCCCCCGGGGGATTCAGCAGCTCCCCGAGGTGATCCGCATACAGCTCGTCGGCCCGCTCCAGCTTCGTGCGGTGAATTTTCATGCCGCCCGAAACATAACAGGTGAACGACTGGCGCTCTCCTTTGACAAAATCCATGCGGGCAAGACCGCCGAAGAACAGCGTCTGCTGCTCGTTCAGCTGGTAGACCCCCGGCTTCAGCGGCCCGCCCGGCATAAGGGCGGCCAGCTCTTTCTTGTCCACCAGCTCGGTCATCCGGTGCTTGTAGACAATGCCCGGCGTGTCCACGATCTCTTTCCCGTCTTCGAGCGGAATCTGAACAAGATCGAGCGTCGTCCCCGGGTAGGGCGAGGTGGTCAGCTCCGCCTCCAGATCGCTGTAATCGCGGATCAGGCGGTTGATCAGCGTCGATTTCCCGACGTTGGTCGCCCCGACCACATACACGTCCCGTTTCTTGCGGTGCGCGTCGATCTTTTGCAGCAGGTGCTCGAAGCCCATGTTCTTCTTTGCGCTGACCAGCGCAACGTCGACCGTCTTGACCCCATACTGCTTTGCCTGCCGCTGGACCCAGTTGAGCACGCGGTTAAAATTCGTCACCTTGGGCAGCAGATCGATTTTGTTCACAACGAGCAGCACCGGATTGTTGCCGACAAAACGCTGCAGGCCGGAGATCAGGCTGCCTTCAAAGTCGAACAGGTCGACGATATGCACGACTAGGCTGTCGGTATCCGCAATGCCGCCGAGAATTTTCAAAAAATCGTCCTGGTTCAGCGTCGCCCCCGACACTTCGTTGTAATGCTTAATCCGGAAGCAGCGCTGGCAGACGACCGGCACCTTCAGGAGCGCCTGCTCGGGCAGGTAGCCCAGCCTGGAGGGATCGTCCGTTTGCAGCGCGACGCCGCAGCCTTCGCAGCGCAGGTCTTCCTCATCATCCATGCGGATCTCTTCGTTAATACGGTTCATCGGTTCCTCCCGGTCCCGGACTTCGCCAAGCCCGGCAACGTATCGTTATTTCATAAGACGGAGCGCGATCTTCTCGAGCCTCCGGTTGATGCGGGTGAAAAAGCCTTCGTCCTGAAGGGAAATGGGCTGGACCAGCACCGTGTACAGGCCGAGCCGGTTGCCGCCAAGCACGTCCGTCAGCATCTGATCCCCGAGCACCATCACCTGCTCCGGCTCCAGGTTCATGATGGCAAGCGCGCGGTGAAACGCCGCGCCCGCCGGCTTGCGGGCACCGAACACAAACGGAATCCCGAGCGGTTCGGCGAATTTGCTGACCCGCGCTTCCTTGTTGTTGGACACAATGACAACCTGAAAGCCCAGCTCCTCGACATGCTTCAGCCACTCCACCAGCTCGGGGGTGGCAAGCGGGATTTTGGCGCCGACCAGCGTATTGTCCAGGTCCGTGATAATGCCCCGTACGCCCTGCGCCCACAGCTCGGGCAGCGATAGCTCGTAAATGGTAACGATGCGCCGGCGGGGCACCAGTTTATTCAACAAACCGTTCACCTCAAATTTGCCGATTTATAAATGAAACTATACCATAGATGTCCAATTTCGCGCAAAAGCCGCAAAAAACGAATCGCCCCGCCGTCTTCGCGATCGAAGCGGCGGGGCGATCGCCCGCAAAGTTTCTACATTTCCTTCCGCAGCTTGCGGACCAGTCCGGCCGCCTGCTCCGTTTCTTCGGAAGTGACGGTTAGCGGACTGTATTTGGCTTTCTCGAAGAGAGCCAGCAGCCGTTCCAGGTCGCCGGCGATCCAGGAGCTTTTTTTGCGCCAGCGGTCGAAGGTTTCGCGAGCCGTTTCGGACTCCTTCACCGGATAGCCGCGCTTCCGCGAATGGCGGAGAAGGCGCTCGTATTCCTTGATGAGCAGCCGGTTGTAGGTGGCCTCCGGTTTAGACCTCCGCAGGAAGGAAGGCGTCCAGCGGTCTTGCCGGTAGCCGGCAAAATACCAGACGGCCGCCGCCAGCAGAAGCCCGCCCAGCACGGAGAAAAGGATAGCCGTCGAGGTCCGGCCGTTATCGTCCGATTCGGTTTCGAGCGGCGCCGTCTCGTCCGTCTCCGGAATTTCGGGCGTCGCGGTCGGCTCCGGCGCGGTTTCATCTTCGGCGTAAGGAACGGAGAAACCGCTCGTCGGTTCAAACGGAACCCAGCCCCAACCTTCAAAGTAAACCTCGACCCAGGAGTGCGCATTCGAATTGTGAACGGTGTAAGTGCCGCCCCCGTTCGGGTCGATGTTGATTTGTCCGCGCATGATCTCTTCGGGAATCGACTCGTCAAAGTTGCTGGTTCCGTAGGTGTAGCCTTTCACCCAGCGGGCCGGCATTCCGATCGTCCGGCTCAAGACCACCATGGCGGTGGAAAAGTAATCGCAGTACCCTTCCCGCGTCTCGAACAGAAACCGGTCCACGAAGTCCTCGCTGCCGCCTTCTTGTTCGTTCGGCTCGTTCGTGTACGGATACGTGGTGCGCAGGTAGGTTTCGAGCGCCTTCACTTTATCGTAAGGCGTCTCTTCCGCCCGGGTGATATCGGCGGCGAGCTCGCCGACCCGGCCCGGCAGCGAATCCGGAAGCTGAAGGTAGTCCGCGAACGCCTGCTTGCCCGAGAAGTTAAGCGGGGCCGTCCGCAGGCCCGCTTCGTCAAGCACCGGCATTTTGGAAATAACGGTATAGGTTTTGGGCTGGCCGCCCCGTCCCCAGCGCAGCTCCGTGGACGCCGGGCGCCATTCCAGGCTGCCGAGGCCGTCGTTTTTGCCGTCCTCGCCGTCAAGCGCGGCGATCGAATAAGCGCCGAACATGACGGGGAATTTTTTGTCGCCTGTGAAGGTTACGGTTTGCGTAACGTCAACCGTCTTCATCCTGGAATTGTTCACCGACGTGTCCGGCTCAAGCTCCGAAGCCGTGCTGCCGTTCAGGCGGTAAGTCGGCTCGTCGTCCTCGATGCCGCCGTCCTCCCAGCCGGCCCCGGTATAAAGCGACTTGGTCTCCCCGCGCCAGTAGCTGCGGCGCGTCGTATCCACCTTGAAGACTTCCGTATAGTCAAAATTGAACCCTCCGCCGAGGGAGGAATCGTCCCGGCTGTACCCTGACTCGGTCCGCACCCCCGGCTGGACCGGACTGTTCGGCGTGAGCGATTTGCCGGGCAGATTAATCGGCTCCCCTTCCCATCTCTTGTACAAGGTATAGGGGTCGGTCAGGATATTGGTCACATTCGGGGAAAGCGTGCCCGCTCCGACCGTCAGTATAAGAAGCAGCACGATCGGCACCACGAAGCTGACCGGATAATCGGTGATGTAGCCCCAGCCCACCGGGTTCTTTGCCTTCAGCTCCGCAAACCGCCGGATGACAAGCAGGAACAGGGAGCAGAGAATGAGCCAGGCCGCCTCGTCCCACAGGTACACCTCGCTGAACGAATCGCGCAGCGCCATGACCAGAACGCCGCCGACCATCGCGATAACGATGCGCCGTTTGGTCCGCATCCACCAGTTTGCGGCCAGGTAGAGAATCCAGGCGCCCATGCTGAACCAGTAGTACGGGTACAGCTGCTCGGCGTTGTAATAGAGAAGATTCCAGAATTCCGTCCACGATTCCGGCTTGGCCCAGACCGGGCTGTAGTCCAGAAGAAGAATATGAATGAGAGCGATGCCCAGAAGCTGGACGGTGCGCACCATCGGCACGCTTTTCGTCCGCCACATCTCGGTCAAGAAAGTAAAGCTCAGGGTCACGATGATCAGCATCCGGGTCAAGGGCAGGAAGCCCCCGTCCTCTTCGCCGAACCAATGCATAAACGACAGAAGAAACAGGCCCGAGAAAAGCAAGGTCAAGATGCGCGGCCAATCGCCGAACAGGCCGGCCAGCACCCTGCCCCGTCCCGGTTTCGCGGGAGCGAGATTCATTGTCCCCTCCTTCCCAGTTTGCCGGGGAGCTCGTCAAGCGACGCGATTGCGTAGCCGAGAAATCCCTTGGTCTGCATGAATTGGGCCCATTGGCCGCCGCTTTCGGCGGCATCCGCGCCGATCAGAAACTGGCAGCCGCTCATCTGCTTCTGGCGAATCCAGTTCATGGCCTGCCAGGCCTCCCCGCTTTTCTCCGGCGAGATTAGAATCGCCAGCATGCCCGGGGCAAAGCTGCGCGCCCGCTCTCCGAGCACCTTCGGCAGCGGATACGGACTGTCCGCTTCCGCGTTGATCAAATGGCCGGCCATCGCCCGGTACTGCTGGGGACCGGTTTTCGGCTCGAAGTACGCCGCCTCTTCCCCGACCGACAGAAGCCCGAACGAATAGCCCTGCTTGCGTCCGTACTCCAACAGCGAAGCCGCCGTCGATACCGCCAGCTCGAACGTTTCCTCGTCGCGGTAGTGGCCGCGGGTCCGGTCCAGCACCAGGATGACGTTGAGCTCCGATTCCCGCTCAAACTCCTTGGACTTCCAGATCCCCGTCCGCGCCGTGGCGTTCCAGTGAATCCGCGACAGCCGGTCGCCGTAATTGTACTCCCGGATTCCGCTGAATTGCGTTGTTTCCCGGTGAGCCCGCGTGGAAACGGCTTGGTGGTGCATGCCTTTCATCAATTGATGCAGACTCGTCCATTCGGAAATGTCCACCGTTTCGGGAAAGACGCTGAAATGGACAGGCAGGCTCATCCGGCCGGAATGCTCGAACACGCCGAAGATATCTCCGGTGGAGCATTCCACCTGCTGAAACTCGTAATGCCCCCTGCGGAGCGGATGCGTTTGATAGCTGACCGTCCCGCGCCGCTTCCAATCCGGGATCAAAGTCGTCTCAAAGGAGGTCGCGCCCTTGGTGCGGTGGAGCAGGGTGTCTTTGACCATCACGTACGGAATCGGCCAGAAGCCCGGAATTTGCACGTCGATGTTTACCTCGACCGAGCTGCCCGCCTTCAGCGGCTCTTTGCCGATCTCGTCCGCCAACTGGCGTTTTCCCCGGACGTTCGCCACTCCGCTCCACCGGCCCAGCACGATGTAAGCGCACAAAATCGCAACGATCACAAAGGTCATGAAGGCGAATTTTCCGCCCTGAAACAGAAGAAACAGCAGGCTGACGACAAAAAATCCGATAATCGTCCAGTAGCGGCGCGGCATCTTGGCGTCTTGCCGTTTATAGCTCAAGTTCAAGCCGCATCACCTCTGCAGCCGGACCGGCACCCGGACCTGGTCCAGAACGGATTGCAGCACGCCGTCTACGGAGAGCCCCTCCAGACGGGCTTCCGATTGCAGAATGATACGGTGGCCCAGCACGTAGGGAGCGAGGAATTTCAGGTCGTCGGGAAGCACATAATCCCGGCCGCGCAGGAAAGCGCAGGCTTTGGCCGCCTGGGTGAGCGAAAGCGTCGCGCGCGGGCTGGCGCCGAGGAATATCGCCGGGTGCTCGCGCGTTTTGCGAACGATGGAGACGGCATATTTGCCCAGGTCCTCCTCCAGAAAGACATCGTCCACCAGGCTTTGAATGGCCAGTATATCGGCAATGCCCGCCACGGGTTGAAGCTCGTCTACGGGGTGCGTCTTGCTTTGCGCCTGCAGCATCTGGTACTCGGTCGCCTCATCGGGATAGCCGAGGCTGAATTTGACCATGAACCGGTCCAGCTGCGCTTCGGGAAGAATATAGGTTCCCTCGAAATCGATCGGATTCTGGGTGGCGAGCAGCATGAACGGCTTCGGCAGGCTGTGGGGCACGCCGTCCACCGTCACATGGCGCTCCTCCATCGCCTCGAGCAGAGCGGCCTGTGTCTTGGTGGTGGCGCGGTTGATTTCGTCGGTCAGCAAAATATTGGTCATCACCGGACCGGGACGGAACACGAATTCCTCCAGCCGCGGGTGGTAGATGGATACGCCGGTTACATCGGTGGGCAGCAGATCGGGATTGCACTGGATGCGGCGGTAGTCGCCTTCGACCGATTTGGCCAGCGCTTTGATCAGAACGGTTTTGCCCGTTCCCGGAACATCTTCCAGCAGCACGTGGCCGCGCGCCAACAGGGCGATAACCAGGAGCTCGATTTCTTCGCTTTTGCCCAAAATGCAAGCTTCGAGATTCTGCTTCAAGCGGTGTACCTTGTCCATTTCCTGCTGTCGGGTACTTTCCATGCACTAGCCTCCAGTAAGTTTATAGTGGGAACGGCTCCGGCAGGAGCCCTTCGAAAGTCTCTTAAAACGGGTCTGTCTCCAGTTTACAAGATTTGAAAGGGCTCGTACACTCAAACGAGCGATAATTGCGGAATCCCGCCAAAAAAGACAGCACAAAAATACCGCACATCTCCAAGTTGCGAAGACATACGGTATAGGTATGGTTACCCGGGCATCCGGCGGTTGAATCGCGCGAAACCGTGAAAACATTGTCGATTTGACGAATTATCCCCTTGGCTTGGCGACAAGAGCGGTCAAGAACGAGAAAATGATGGCCGCCGAAATGCCGGCGCTCGTAATCTTGAAGATCCCCGTGAGGATGCCGATCCAGCCCGTCCGGTCAAATTCCTGCAGCGCGCCGTGAACGAGCGAATTCCCGAAGCTGGTAATCGGCACGGTCGCCCCCGCCCCCGCAAAGGCGATGAGCGGATCGTACCAGCCGAGCCCGTCCACCAGCGCTCCGATCACCACCAATGTCGCCATGGTGTGGGCCGGCGTCATTTTAAACCCGTCGATCATGATCTGGCCAAAGACGCAAATCGCGCCCCCGACCAGAAACGCCCAAACATAGTCCATCATGGCTTTGCCACCTCCTCGCTTTCGAGCGCTACGGCATGCGCGATGCAGGGGATGCTCTCCCCCTGCTGGTAGGTCAAGGGAGACAGAAGCGCCCCCGTCGCCACCACCAGAATGCGCTTGAGCTCTCCTTTTTCCATCCGCTTCAGCAGATGGCCGTACGTCACCGAGGCGCAGCAGCCGCAGCCGCTCCCGCCCGCCTGCACGCCCTGCGTCTCCCGGTCGAAAATCAGAAGCCCGCAGTCGGTAAATTCGGTTTGCCCCATCGGGATCCGCCGGTCCTGGAGCAGATCCTTGACGATGTCGTGCCCGATCATCGCCAGATCCCCCGTCGCGATCAAATCGTAATACCCCGGCTCCAGCCGGAAATCGGCCAGGTGGGCGGCAATCGTGTCCGCCGCCGCCGGCGCCATAGCCGCGCCCATGTTGAACGGGTCTTTGATGCCCATGTCGACTACGCGTCCGATAGTCGCCCGGACGGCCACCGGCCCTTTTCCTTTGGCGCCCACTACAGCTGCGCCCGCTCCCGTTACCGTGAATTGGGCCGACGGAGGCTTCTGGGAGCCGTATTCGGTCGGATAGCGGAATTGCTTTTCCGCGGTGCAGTTATGGCTGCATGTCCCGGAGAGGACGTAGTGCGCCGCGCCCGAGTCCACGAACTGCGCCGCCAGCGCCAGACTTTCCATCGCCGTCGAGCACGCGCCGAATATCCCCAGGTGGGGAATCCCGATCGACCGCGCCGCAAAGCTGGTGCTCACGATCTGGTTCATCAGATCGCCGCCCACATACAGATTGATCTCATCCTTGGACAAGCCCGCCTTCTGAATCGCCAGCTCGGCCGCCTGCTCCATAAAGGCGCGTTCCGCCTGCTCCCACGATTTTTGCCCCAGCCTCATGTCGTCGTTGACTTTGTCAAAGTCCTCCGCCAGCGGGCCTTTGCCTTCCTCCGGCCCGACGGCCGCGGCGTATCCCGCCAAACGGGGCTTTGACTCAAATCGCCAGCTTTGCGTCCCCTGCAGCATGGGTCACCCTCCCGTCCCGAACAATCCGTGCAAAATGCCGACAAAAAAAGCGGCCACCGTCCCGAAAACAATGACGGCTCCGGCTACCTTGAACATGTTGCCTCCGACGCCATAAACCAGTCCCTCGCTGCGGTGCTCCATGGCGGCCGAGCAGACGGAATTGGCGAAGCCCGTAACGGGCACCGCGGTTCCCGCGCCTGCCCACTGGGCAAATTTGTCGTAAACCCCGAACCCCGTCAGCACGCACGAGAGGAAGATCAGAACCGCCACGGTCGGGCTGCCCGCCGTTTCCT
Organism: Gorillibacterium sp. sgz306347; assembly: GCF_059735245.1. Lineage (NCBI taxonomy): Bacteria > Bacillati > Bacillota > Bacilli > Caryophanales > Paenibacillaceae > Gorillibacterium > Gorillibacterium sp. sgz306347. The sequence continues at coordinate 31,786 of NZ_JCAPET010000001.1, read as the reverse complement.
TTGTGAAGCCGAAATTTTGAAAGATATTCATCAGGAATTGGCCCAGCGTGCAGATCAGTCCCCCGACAAGAAAGGCCCGGATGCAGTTTCGGACCAAATGGCGGGGAGGCTCTTTTTGCTTGACGAATTTTTTATATTCCTTCTGTTTGCTGGTCGGTGCGCTTTTGGTCGCCACGAGCTTTTCCCTCCGATCGCTTTGAAGATCAGGTGCCGGAGCCGAGCCGTCTCAACATCCGGCCCAGTTCCCTTTCGCAGAGCGCGTACCGCTCGCGCTCTCTGGCCGTCCCGGCGGCCTGCCCCCTGCTCGCCAGCTCCGTACGGAACCGGCCGATAAGGTCGAGCAGCTCGCCCGCTTTGTCCGGTTCGTCCGCCGGTTCCGGGCCGGTCGCGTCATCGTACAAATCGATGTAGAGGCCGCCTTCGTCCGTCAATTGAGCCAGAAAAACATCCTTCGCCGTCAGGTTCCTCTTCCGAAGCTCCTCCGTCAGCCAAGCCTCGCTTTTCCCGCACTGCAGAAGCTCTTTTTTCAGAATCTTGCCCTCCATCAGCACCACCAGATCGTGGCCGGCGCTTTCCCCGGTTTCCAAGCGGAGATCTTTCGGCGTCAGCGGCCGTTTATCCGGCTTCAGCATCACGTTCAGGTCGCCGCTCGACTCCAGGATGGCGAATTCCACATCGCTGGCGTTAAAAACGTCTTTCTTGCGCAACTCCTCCATCAGCTCGTCCGCGGAAAACCGCTCTTTTCGCAAATTCTTCTCCAGGATTTTTCCGCCCCGGATGACAACGGTCGGCGAGCCTTCCAGAAGCAGGCGAAGCTTGCGGCTTCTCAACGTCAGATGCTCGAATAGAAACGGGATGGAGAACCAGACCAGCAGGGCCGTGATGCCGTGCATGTAATGCGCTTCGATGTCGGTGGAAATAAAACCGGCGAGCTCGCCAAGTGTGATGCCGAGAATGTACTCGAACAGGGTCAGCTGGGATATTTGCTTCTTTCCGAGGATGCGGGTCAGAACGAAAAGCAGCACCACCGCGCCCAAGGATCGAAGAGCGATTTGCATCCACCCGTTCACTTGCGGATTCCCCCTCCTTTTTTCCAAGGACGCTTTGGCTAGTATGAGCAAGGCCGCCGGTTCTTATGAACGCAAAAAAGCGGACGCATTCTGCGTCCGCCGGTGCGGGCCCGGATCCCCGCCGCAGCGGGTACCCGGTCAGCCCTCGTTCTTCTCGTCTTGGCCGCGGTTTCCGTCCAGCCGGTCCGCGATCCGGTCAAGCGTCTCCTGAACCACATCGTGCACTTGCTCCGTCGCCGCCTGGTCTTCCTGGCCGCGCGGGGTAGGAATCTCTTCCGAATTGTTCGATTTGCCCTTGTCGTCAAAAACGTCCTTGTCGCGCCGGGTTTTGTCGTCTTTCATGGGGCCCCTCCTTCAGGATTCGGCTTCTCCCCATTATTACCACATCCCGCGGGCCGGTAAACGCCTGATCGTCACCCGATGCGGATCAGCGCCATTTGACGTACAGCCGGCTCGTTTCCTCCCAGATTTCCTCGGGCTCCAGGCCGAACAGGCCGATTTGCTCGGCGGGAAGGTCGACATTCGGGGCGTTGACCAGGTTGATCTGCGGCTCCGGGCAGAAAAAGCCTTCCGTGGCCCCGTTGTTCCAGATCATCCACTGCTTGTACGAGGTGCCCGCGTCGTACACCAGTGTCAGGCCGAGCCGCGTATCGGTCAGCTCCATGTAATTCCGTCCGTTCTGCGGCTGAACCGTATAGTGGTTGTCGAGCGGTCCGAAAAAGGGGTAAACGCCTTCGCCCTTCAGCTTCTCTTCCTCCGCCGAAAGCGGCAGGAAGCGTCCCGTCGGCAGCATCCGGTCGCTCATTTCCCAGCGCTCGCCGACGGTCAGCTTCACCCGGCAATCGCTGGACGAGCTGCCCGGAGCAAACGGAGCATTGACGGCCGTGTGGAAGGCGAGCAGGCACGGAAGCTTTTCGGTGCCGTTATTGCGGATGGTCACCTGCTGCAGCAGGCCCGTATCGGCATTCAGCGTGTACCGCAGCTTGAAGCTGAAGCGGTACGGAAGGTACGAATACACGGGATGCGCTTCGTCTACATGAACGGCAACGACAACAAAGCTCTCATCCCCGTTTACGCCGTATTGCTCAATATTCCAGGACGTTGTATGTAAGAAGCCGTGCAGATGATTGCCGGTGGCCGGCTCGTTTACGGGAAAACGCAGGGTCTTGCCGTTCCAGGGAAACCGCCCGTCCTCGTACCGGTTCGGCGGAAACAGCACCGGAATGCCGTAGACGCCCGGGTTCTGCTTGAAGTCGTCCATCTCGGCTTCGGCCGGCTCGCGCAAAAAACGGAAGCCGTTGTCCGTATCGCGAAACGCGATCAGATTCCCCCCGACACCGGGCAGAATCGCCGCCTCGTAACGGCCCGCCTTCAGCCAAACCGCCTCTTCCCCGTGAAACAGACCTTCGTAGGCCGCAACTTTGCTCATCGCTTTGTCTCTCCCTTGTTTTATTCCTCGCGGGTTATAGCTTGACGTTATCCGTGTATTAGAGTACCGCATATTTCCTTCGCTTTCAATCTGAGGAATCCGCTTTCTTTATGTCCGGTCCGGCCCCGCGCAAAAAAGAACGGCCCTCTCCCCGTCCGGCGGCGGAGAGACAGCCGTCCCGTCCGGCAGCAAGCGCCGGTTAGCGGCATAACGCGACAAGGAGGAGCACAAGCAGGACAAACAGCAGCACGATCAGCAACGCGTTCCGGTCAAAAGTCATACGTCACACTCCCGCAGGGTGAATTCCCGTTTCCCCCAGGATATTCGCCCGCTCCTCCGGACGACCGGGTGACCGGCCCAGTTCCGCGCCCAAATGGGAATGCTGCCGGTCGCGCACAAAGGACCGCCAAACGCCTGCCTGTGCAGACAGCGGCGGCGATCCTTTTCGGCCCGGACGGCAGAGGCTTGCCGGAATAAAAAAAACCGGCCCTGCGGCAGGCCGGTTTACGTTTCGTTCTGGATGATGCCGGCTCCGCCCGTCTCAAACGGGCGGAACCTCTTATCAATGCTATCATCATTGGGGGGGTGTGAATTCATCATAAAGCCGCAACCTTAAGAAAACCTGACGGAAACCTTAAAGGAACCTAAAAAACGCGCGCCGCCGATTGACGCTCCACCAGGCGGGTGCCCAGGGTTACGGCTTCTCCGGCCGGAACGGCGGTTCCCTTCTCCGCAAACGGCAGCAGCAGCTCCGCCGCCCGTGCGCCAATTTCCGAAAACTGCTGCTCGACGGTGGTAAGAGGCACCTCGAAATACCCGCTTGCCTTCAGGTTATCGACGCCTGTCACCGAAAGCCGCTCCGGCACCGGAATTCCGGCGGCGCGGGCCGTCTGGATCAGGCGCATCGCGGTCACGTCGTTGATCGTCACCAGGGCGGTGGGCGGTTCGTCCAGCGCCATCAGTCGCTTGAGCTCCGCTTCGTAAGGAAGCGGGGACGGCTGGGCCGCTCCCCTTCCCGTTTCCACCGTGTAACGCGGTTCGGGGGCGATGCCGGCTTCAATCAGCGCTTTGCAGTAGCCCCGGTAGCGTTCCGCCACGGAAGCCTCCTCCTTCAGCGAGGTGCAGACAAAACCGATCCGCCGGTGGCCGAGCGCAAGCAGATGGGCCGTAACGGAATGGCCGATTTGAAAATGATCCGATGCCACATGCGGCGCTTCCAGCCCTTCAATGGTCCGGTCAATAAGCACAAACGGAAATCCGTCAATGGCCATCCGGCTGAACACGTCGATGTTCTTGGTGCTCGATACCGGGTAAATCACTGCGCCGCGCAAGTTGTCCTCCCGGATTTTCGCGATAAACGCCCGCTCGGTTTCCGGGTCCGAATTGGTGTTGTGGTAGGTTAAATAATACCCGCGGGCCGAGCACACCTTCTCGACGCCGCGCAGGATATCGTATCCATACTCCTCGCCAAACGGGAGCAAAACGGCAATAACCGGTAATGATATATCATTATCAACCGGCTTGCCGGAGGCTTCCGGGCCAGGCTCGGTCAGGAAGCTTCCCTTCTTTTTGATCCGGACGAGAAGCCCCCGGTATTCAAGCTCGCGAAGAGCCCGGATGACGGTAATCCGGCTTACCTGAAATTGCTCCGTCAGCTCCGCTTCGGTCGGAATTTTATCACCGGGCTTCCACTTTCCGTCGGCGACCTGCGCCAGAATATAGTCGATGATTTGCTCGTAAAGCTTTTTCTTTTGGGACACGGACGCCCTCCATTCCTATGAAATCGGTTAATCAAAGTATAGCATAAGGAGCCGTATCCCCCTAGTTTTTCTTTACAACCCTTCATCCTTCCCTTAATATAATATATCATATTCTTATTATCCCACAGAGATGAGGCCGATCATGACCAAGAAGAAAACGATCCATGTCGTTTCCCACACGCATTGGGACCGCGAATGGTACATGTCCTTTGAAGCGCACCACGCGCGGCTGATTAAAGCGATGGACACGCTGCTTGACCTTTTTGAAAACGATCCCGAATTTAAAAGCTTCTATCTGGACGGGCAAACCATCGTCTTTGACGACTATCTCCAGGTGCACCCTGAAAAGCGGGAGAAGCTGATTGAGCTGACCCAAGCGGGCAAGCTGTCCGCCGGCCCCTGGTACATTTTGCAGGATGAGTTCCTGACCAGCGGCGAAGCCAACATCCGCAACCTGCAGATCGGCCACCGAGACGCGCGCGCATTCGGTCCCGTTTCCAAAGTGGGCTATTTCCCCGATTCCTTCGGCAACATGGGCCAGGCGCCGCAAATTCTCCGTCAGGCCGGCATCGACACGGCGATGTTCGGACGCGGCGTGAAGGCGACCGGCTTCAACAACAAGGTGGAGGACGCCTCCGAGCTGGAGTCTCCTTTCAGCGAGCTGAACTGGGTCTCCCCCGACGGCTCCGAGGTGCTCGGCATCCTCTTCGCCAACTGGTACTCGAACGGAAATGAAATTCCGGCGGAAAAGGAAGCCGCCAAAGCGTACTGGGACAAAGGCATCGCGGCCGCGACGACGTATGCCGCCACCTCCCATCTGCTGTTCCTGAACGGCTGCGACCACCAGCCCCCGCAGGCGGATCTGTCCGCCGCGCTTCGCACGGCGCGCGAGCTGTATCCGGAGTATGACTTTATCCACTCCAACTACGACGACTATATCAAAGCGGTCCGCTCCGAGCTTCCGGAATCGTTAAGCTCGATCCAGGGCGAGCTGCGCGGCCAGCGCACGGACGGCTGGTATACGCTGGTCAACACGGCGTCCTCGCGTGTCTACATCAAGCAGGCCAACCAGAAGAATCAGACGATGCTGGAAAAAATCGCCGAGCCGCTTGCCGCTTTGGCGCATCGCGAAGGCAAGGCCTATCCGCATGAGCTGTTTGTATACGCCTGGAAAACGCTGATGCAAAATCACCCGCACGACAGCATCTGCGGCTGCAGCGTGGACGAGGTGCACCGCGAGATGATGACCCGTTTCGCGAAGAGCATGCAGATGACCGAGACGATTATTGCCGACAGCACCGACTATCTGAACGCCAAAATCGACACCTCGGCCTTTGTCTCCATCCATCCGGACGCGCTTCCGTTTGTCGTCTACAACACGAACGGCTACGCCGGAACGGCCACGGTGACCCTTGACGTCGAGACGTTCCGGCATGCGATGCGCGGCGACAAGCCGGCCAACATCGTGAAGAAGGTGCGCGAGGTATCGACGGCGGGCGGCTATCTGGTCGACCACACCGGCGCGCGCGTGGACTTCGCGCTGGAGGACCTCGGCGTGCAGTTCCATTACGACCTGCCGGACGATGCGTTCCGCCAGCCTTATTTGACCCGCGACCTGCGGATCACCTTCGAAGCTTCCGATGTGCCGGCAACGGGCTACAAAACCTATGCGTGGGTACCGGATGCGGCGGCGGCAGCGGAAAAGACCTCTTCGCTCGTAACCGGCGAACACACGATGGAGAACGCCTTCGTGAAGGTCAGCGTGCAGCCGGACGGCGGCTTGACCGTCACCGACAAGGAGACGGGCCAAACCTTTTCCGATCTCAACCACTATGAAGACATGGGCGACATCGGAAACGAATACATCTACGGCCTCGTAAAAGGCGACGTTCCGATCACCACCAAAGGCACGGCCGCCGAGATCCGTCTGGTCGAAGACACGGCCTTCCGTGCGGCGTACGAAATTACGCACCGGCTGGAAATTCCGGCCGAAGCCGATGAGCAGCTGAAGGAAGAAATCGAGCTGATGATTCCATACAATCAGCGCAGCGCCGGCCGTTCCAAGAAGCGGGTCCCGCTTACGCTGGTGACCCGCATCAGCCTGGAACGCGCCAGCAAAGGCGTGCAAGCCCGCGTCCGGTTCGACAACCCGGCGAAGGATCACCGGATTCGCGTGCTGTTCCCGACCGATGTCCAAACGGATTCGCTCTACGCTGACTCCGTTCTGGAGGTCGCCAAACGCAGCATCGAGCCGTCGCCGGAATGGGAAAACCCGAGCAACTGCCAGCACCAGCAGGCGTTTGTCGATGTCCATGCCGAAGGCCGCGGCCTGACGGTGGGCAACAAAGGCTTGAACGAATACGAGGTGCTGCGCGACGGCCGGAACACAATTGCCGTTACGGTGCTCCGTTCCACGGGCGAGCTTGGCGACTGGGGCGTTTTCCTGACGCCCGAAGCGCAATGCCTCGGAGAGCACGAAGCCGAGTGGATCATCCTTCCGCACGGCGGAAACGACCGGTTCCGGGCCTACATTGACGCTTACCGCTTCCAGGTCCCCCTTACCGCGAGCCAAACCGACGTGCACGAGGGAACGCTGCCGGCCGAGCAAAGCTTGCTGGCCTGGAAAGGCGAAGGCTTGGCATTTTCGAGCCTGAAGGTGAACGAAGACAGCGGCAGCTTGTTCGCCCGCTGGTTCAACCTGTCCGGCAAGCCGGCCGAGCTGGAAATCGGCTCTGCGGGCGCAGGCGTTTACAAGAGCAACGTGCTGGAGGAAAAAACCGGCGAAACCGTCCGGACGGACGGCGCTGTCAAGCTGCCGGTGGAAGGCTTCGAAATCATTACGGCGGGCTTCGAGAAGCGCTGAACCTCTACCCAGTCGATACTTCTGATTGACGGCTAAAAATAAGGCTGTCCTCCGCATCAGGCTTTCTTCAATAGCCGACGCCCATTTCGGGAATCGGTGCATCAACCGGACCGGCAAAAGGAACGGCGTCCCATGCGGGTCACAGCCCGCAATTGAGGCACCGTTTCAAAAAGGTTAATCCTTGCCGGTCCGGTTTTTCTTTTGTCTTTTTGCTGGTCAGGAAGTGCAAAAAAGCAACTATTATGGGGCTTATCGCTATATTTGACTGAATAGCTGCATAGAAGCAATTATTTCTTCGGTTTTCTCCACTTATCGCTCTTTTTCGAAGAATTAAGTGCTTATATGGATTTATTTCGCGATCGAAACGGAAAGTCATTGGAAATAAGTATCGTTTTGCACCTGTTTGCCTCGCACGCCTTGATCATCGTTCGCCTGACCTCCAAACTGCAATGTGCAATAGAAAACAGCTTTCGTAAAATACGCGCCAGTCGTAAAAAAAGCTGTTCCAAGCCGGTCTGCGGCCATCCCCCTGTCTACTGGACAAGGGCGGGCCACCTGCGGCTTTTGGAACAGCTTTTTCGTTTTGTACCGCTGTCGGGCGGCTCTATCCTATTGCGCTCCTCCGGTTCGACCCCATTAGCGCCGCTTCCGGCGGATAGCCACCGCCGCTGCGATGGCGAGCACGCAAACGGCGATGCCCGCGATCAGCCACAGCATCGTGCCGGAGGTACCGGCTTCTTCCGCCTCTTCGGTTTCAGCCGCATCCGTTCCGCCTTCCGGCATGACGGTGGCGGAAGCGGATGCCTCGGGCGAAGGAGACGCAGGCGCCGCGCTGCCCGCCGGAGAGGCGGATGCTTCCGCCCCGGCCGGCGGCGCGCTCACGGAAGCGTCCCCGCCTGCACCGGGCGAAGCCGATTCCTGCGGCGTCGCGGAAGCTTCGCCGGCGCCACCCTCCGAGGAGCCGGACTGCGATTCGGACGCCACCGTAAACCGGTAGGAATCGTTCATCACGTGTCCGTCTCCGCCGGATACGGTCCAACTGGCCGTATAAGCCCCGGCCGCCAGCGGCCCGGCCAATTCGGCCGTGACCGTGCCTCCATCGACCTTGACGGCGGCCGCGGGAACCGGTTGTCCGTCATCCCCCGTGACCGTCAGGCTGCCGTCGGGCTGCAAATCCATATTAAAGGTAACGGAAACCTCGGTCACCGGTCCGGACGCCGTGCTGTCGGCAGCGGGCGAAAACGCCTCGGGGTGGGCATGGGCGGATACCGGAGCACCGCGCAGCACGGAGACGAAAAGTAAAAGAGCAAAGACCGGAATGCACTTGCGGAACGAATAAAACCTGCGCATAATTCCTCCTTGTGTGATTTATGTCATAGCAAGATTATAGCGCATTCGCTTCCTAAAAGCAGATGGAAGTTGTTTCGTTCCCGGGCGTCACTTTTCCCTGGATGGGTAAGGACTTAAAAAAGAGCTGCTTGGAAGCAGCGGAGCAAAGGAGGAACCGGAATGAAACGGGAGGAACTGCTGGAGCAAGCCAGGCGGAACGCCTTTACCCATGTCCGCGTCGGAGAAGCCGTGCAGGACCTCGGCGATTATCTGGCCGGGCTGCCGGAGGACGGCCGCGAGTACAGCCTTCATCCGAACGGTACGGTGTACCGCCGCGACGAGCTGGGCTACGAGGAAGCGGAGCCCGCTTTCCGCCTCTTTGCCGAGAATCCCGGCCCCCTGGCAGATTTAAACGGAGCCCAATGCACGGTCGATTCGGGTTACGGCGGAGCGACGTACAAACTATCCGTCGAAGGACCGGAAATCGGGCTGGAGAACACCCGCCTGATCCGCGTTCAGGTGCACAAAGACAGCAAGCTGGGAGAAGCGCCCGTGTTCAATGAAACGTTTCCCGAGGACCAGCTCAGCCTGGAGCGGCTTGTCCATGAATTGGACAAGCAGCAGCTGACCGGGCTTTCGCAGTGGCTGCGGGACCATGCGCCCGCCTCATTGCGTGCCTAACGAGGCTGTCCCCCGAGGATTAACACGAAACGGAAACAACCCAAAAATGACCTCGGAACCCACGCTCATGTGGAGAACGAGGTCATTTTTTTAGTCTAGTTGGCTCCGGCTTTTTCCGGGCGCTCCCCTACCAATCCCTGCGCAGCAAAGCCTTCAAGCGCTCCACCTGCTCGCCGCCGAGCCGTTCCGCAATGCCCCGTTCCATCTCCTGCTTTTTCCGTTCCAGCTCCAGTACGCTATCGCAGCCTTTGGACGTAAGCGCAAAATATTTGTCCCGCGCATGCTCTTCCGCCGCGAGCTGTTCAACCCATGCCCCCGCCAATAAGCCCTGCACGCATTTATGCGCGCCCTGGCGGGAAATGCCCAGGAAACGGCCGAGCCCCGACACGGTTTGCGGGCCATGCCGGTGAAGCAGAGCCAGCGCGTGCGCTTCCGTTTTGCCAAGCGGCGTACCGGATTCCTCATGCAGCCTGCGCCGGAGTATATCATGCTTTTCGCTCATCAGATCAATCAAGTTGGTCGGCAATGGCCTTTGGTTCATGTCCAATCTCCTTGTCGCAGTCCGTGTACGGAATCCAATTTTGTCAACCAGGTTGACAAAATAAGCGAATTTCCGCTATGATGCTTTAGTATAATTTGTTCCGCTCAAGAGATAAAGGAGAGAAAACATGGGGCGCAATAAAAAAGAAGCATTGGTCTTCACTTCATTGATGTGTTTCGGCATGGTTGTTTTTATGACGGTGTACAACGTCTGGCTCAACCAGGGGTTCTCGGGCGCCCTGCTTCGCGACGCGGCGGCGGGATTTCTTCCGGCTTTGGCCGTTGCGCTCGTTTTGGATCTGTTTATTGTCGGCAAGCTGGCCAAGAAGCTGGCCTTTCGGCTGCTGAAGGAAGCCGATCCGCCGGTCAAGAAAATCTTAACGGTCTCACTGTTTATGGTGTGCGGAATGGCCTTCTGCATGTCTTTGTTCGGCACGCTTATGCACAACGGATTCTCCGGAGAAGCTCTGGCCCGTTTTCCGTCGGTCTTCTTGTTCAATTTCCTCTTCGCGCTTCCGCTGCAGCTGGCTGTTGTCGGTCCGCTGACGCGGGCTTGCTTCAAGCAGTTGTATCCCGCATAACTTCATGGAACAAGCGGATCGTGCCGCAAAAAGGGCTTGCCCCTGTCATCCGATAGGATCAGGGGGCAAGCCCTGCTGCGTCCGCGCGTCTTACGATTCCGCCGCGACAATGTCCTTCAGGAACGGAAGCAGTGCTTCCTTCAGCTCCTTGTTTTTCATCGCGTAAGCAATTGACGTTTGCATAAAGCCCAGCTTCTCGCCGACGTCGAAGCGTGTTCCGTCGAAATGGTACGCATACAGCTCCTGCTCCTCCGACAGCCTCGCCAATGCGTCCGTCAGCTGGATCTCTCCGCCGACACCGGCCGGCACCTCCTCCAGAATGTCAAAGATGCGCGGCGTCAGGATATAACGCCCCAGAATCGCCAGGTTCGAAGGAGCGTCTTCCCGCTTCGGCTTTTCCACAAAACGCTTGGCCCGAAAAACGCGATCCGATACGGCTTCCCCCTCCACGACTCCATAGCGCGATACTTCCTCCCACGGAACCGGCTGAACGCCAACGATTGCCGATTCATACCGGTCATAGACGTCAATCATTTGACCCAGGCAGGGCGGGTCCGCCTCTACGATATCGTCTCCGAGAAGCACCGCAAACGGCTCGTTGCCGATGAATTTGCGGGCGCACCAGATGGCGTGGCCCAGACCGCGCGGCTCTCCTTGACGAACGTAATGAATATCCGCCATCTCGGAAGGGCGGCGCACTTCCTTCAGCAGCTCCCATTTCTGTTTTTCCGCCAGGTTATATTCCAGTTCAAACGAGTTGTCGAAGTGGTCCTCGATCGCCCGCTTGCTTTTACCCGTCACGATCATGATGTCTTCGATGCCCGAAGCCACGGCCTCCTCGACAATGTACTGAATCGTCGGTTTGTCCACGATCGGCAGCATTTCCTTCGGCATCGCCTTGGTCGCCGGCAGAAAACGGGTCCCTTGCCCCGCTGCCGGTATAATCGCTTTGCGGATTTTCATGGATGTCTCCTCCCGGTGCTTGATTCATGCTGTTCCTTCGGACAACGGTTATGCTTTGCCGTTCAGCTTGACCAGCTTCTTCAGCAGGGCGCGCATGGTTTTGTGCGATTTCAGCTGGTAACGGGCCTGGGTGGTTCCGGCGCCGATTTTAATCGAGAAGGCTTCCTCCGGCATCGCCGCAAACATGTCTTCGTCCGTATGGTCGTCGCCGACCGCGAGCAGAAAATCATACGGCCGTTCGCGGGTCATCAGATGGACGCCGTGGCCTTTGTTCACCCGGCTGTCTTTGACCTCCAGCACTTTGTTGCCCTCCAGCACGCCGAGGCTCATCGGCTGCGTAATCGACAGCAGCGCCTCCCGCAGCTCGTTGCGCTTGCGGACGACCGTCTCCGGCTCGCACTGCCGGTAATGCCACGCGAGGGAAAACTCCTTTTCCTCGATCAGCGAGCCCGGCATCCGGTCCGTGTACATCTCCATGATGTGGCGGATCGGTTCCTTCCACTCGTTGCCGACATTGATGCTCTTGACCCACTCGCCTCCGGGCTCGCGGATCCACAACCCATGGGACGCGATAATGTACACATCCAGGTCCCCGAGCCATTTGTCGATGATAGCCCGGTCCCGTCCGGTGATAATCGCCACCGTGTTGCGCTTGTCTTCGCTCAGCTCCGTCAGGAGCCGCTTCAGCTCCTCGTCCGGCTTGGCCTGATCGGGAGTCGGCTTGAAGCCGACCAGCGTGCCGTCATAATCGAGAAACAGCAGCCGGCTGTCCGCTTTGCGGTAGGCCATTTCCAGCACGGAGGAATCGGACAAGTCGAGCAGCGGTTTCGTGCCGGGCGGCTCCGTGTCGGCATTCTCCAGCGCGGTAATGAATTCCTCCGCCCAGAAGGTTACGCTGTAACGGGAAAGCCGCCGGTGAATGCGTTTGTTCCGCTCGATCTTTTCGTGATCCGGCATGTCCAGGGCGGTCTTCAATCCCGCCGCGATCGCGCCGTGGTCGTTGGCGTTCACGATGACGGCTTCGCCGAGCTCGCTCGCCGCCCCCGCGGTTTCGCTCAGCACCAGCATGCCTTTGTAGTCGGTCCGGGAAGCGATGTATTCCTTTGCCACCAGATTCATGCCGTCCCGGAGCGGGGTCACCAGCAGCACATCGCTGTGCCGGTAGAAGGTGATCAGGTCCTCCTGCGAAAAGGAGCGGAAGAAGAACCACACGGGCATCCAGTTGACGGTCCCGAACTGGCCGTTTACTTCGCTGACCAGCACCTCGATCTCTTTTTTGAGCCGGTCGTAGGTTTCCACCTCTACGCGGGACGGCGCGACAATCAGATTCAGCCGCACCTTCTCGTGATACTCCGGGTAGCTCGCCAGGAAACGCTTGAATGCCTTGATCCGGTCCGGAATGCCTTTGGTGTAATCCAGCCGGTCGATTGAAAGGATGTTTTGAATGCTGCGGGTGCTTTCGATAAAGTCGGTCAATTCAGGCGACAGCCGGTCATCGGGAACCGGGTTGGAGAAGTAGGCGTAATCAATCCCCATGGGAAAAGCGTCAACGCGCACCGTATGCGTTTCGCCAATGATTTTGTAAAGGTTATGCTCCAGGCCGAGGATTCTTCTGACGCTGCTGACAAAGTGCCGCACGTAATCGTAGGTGTGGAACCCGATCAGGTTCGCGCCCATCAGCCCCTGTAAAATTTCCTCGCGCCAGATGAGCAGACGGAAAATTTCGAACGAAGGAAACGGAATGTGCAGGAAAAAGCCGATCTTCGCGTCCGGGTACCGGTCCCGGATCATCTGGGGCAGCAGCATCAGCTGGTAATCGTGAATCCAAATGGTGTCGTCCGGTTCAATCACCGGCTCCAGCGCGTCAAAAAACTTCTGGTTGACCTGCCGGTAAGCCTCCCAGGTTTCGGTCCGGTATTCGGTCTTGCTGGTGAAGTAGTGGAACAGCGGCCAGATCGTCTCGTTGCAAAAACCGTGATAGTAGTCGTTGACCTCCGACTCCGTCAAGAATATGGGCAGGCAATTGTATGTACCGCGCAATTCCCCGGCAACCGCCTGCTCCTCCTCCGCTTCCAGCTCATCCTGCGGCAAGCCCGGCCAGCCGGCCCAAACGGTATTTCCCTGCTCGTGGTAGCTTTTGAGCCCGGTCGCAAGTCCGCCGATGCTTTTTTGATAAACCAACTCCGCTCCGCTTTTCTTTACGGTCACGGGCAGCCGGTTGGAAACAAATATAATTTTGCTCATGTCGGTCTCCTTCCCTTTTCCGCAAAGTCTCTTTCTATAAAAAAGAAAACCCGCTCCGACCGCTCGCCTCCTGTCGGGTGCCTGCCGCATTCCCGCTGCCGGCAGATGAAAACAAGGGCGTACTCGGAAGAAACGCTTGGATTATCCTTACCTCTTTTTCGGAATCCTGACGCATTCGGTCAGCTTGGGAGATTGAGCCGCTCCTTTCCGGGTTATCTAAACATAAGCTCGATAATCACCCGCACAGAGGCCCGGGAGGACCGTTGCGATGACCTGGCTAACCTTCTTGATGGCGCTCGTTATTTCCTGTGCCCATTTGCTCGCCAAGCATCTGCGTTTTCTGGATGTTATGCCGCGGAGCTGGTTCCTGTCGGCTGCCGGGGGAATCTCGGTGTCCTATGTCTTTATCCATATTTTGCCCGAGCTTCAGCAGAATCAGGAAATCCTCGCCCCCAGTGTGCCGGAAGCCCTGCGCTATCTGGAGCACCATGTGTACCTGCTCGCGATGGCAGGCCTGGTGCTGTTCTATTGCCTGGAACGGCTGGTACATGCGCACCTGCATTCCCCCAAAACGGGACGGCTTCTTTCCGGAGACGGCATCTTCTGGGTGCACGTGGGCATCTTTTTTGTCTACAACCTGCTCATCGGCTATCTGCTTGTTCACCGGATCGAGCAAACCGCTTCGAGTCTGGTTCTGTTCACTATTGCCATGACGCTGCACTTTGTGATGAATGATCATGCCCTGCGGGAGGCGCACAAAGCCAGATACGACCGCGTCGGACGCTGGTTTCTGGCCGCCGGGGTGCTCATCGGCTGGCTTCTGGGACAAGGAATCGACCTGCACGAAGGAGCGGTTGCCTGTTTGTTCGCTTTTCTCGCCGGCGCAATCGTTCTGAACGTCCTGAAGGAAGAGCTGCCCAAAGAGCAGCAGAGCCGCATCCTTCCCTTTCTGCTGGGGGTCGCGGGGTACAGCGCCGTTATGCTCGCATTCACTGCGCTGGCCTAAGCACGCGGGCTGATTTTGCCTTGGCCCTGGACCTGGCCTTCGAAAGACGTTTTCGGAAAGCAAAAAGCCGGCCCCGAATGCCGGAGCCGGCCGGAGAGAGGGCTGCCGCCCTCGCCTGTGCGCGGTTTATTCGGTTTGCAGCGAATAATTATACAAGCTCACGCTATCCACGGCGCCGAGCTTCCCGTATAAAGCCTGGGTCTCTGCTCCGGGACCGGTCAAATAGGCGTACTCGATGCCCTTTTGATCCAGCCGCTTGAAGCATTCCCGGATCACCGCTTCCGCCAAGCCTTGGCGGCGGTAGGCGGGATGTACGCATACCTTTTCGATCTCCGCATAATTGTTCTCGTAATCCGCAAACGCGAGACAGGAAGCGACCTGACGCCCGTCCGTATCAAAGACGGACAAATCGAGGTCGGGCGCGTAGCAGGGCATTTCGCGGTTATAGGCAAACAACAGCCGGTGAAGGCTGCTCACTTCCTCAAGGCCGTCCCAAGCGTTTACGAAAAGCAGGTTTTTCCCTTCATAGTCAGGATGCGCGTGCATGTCGCGAATGCGGTAGCGGCTGTCCAGCCGGATCGGCTCTGCCGCCTTGTCGCGCACCCGATATTGACGCGTAATGCCCGACATATAATGCCGTGTAAACCCCTCCTCTTCCAACGCCTGAATCCAGGCGGCATGATCCCCGTAGGCGTCCGCATTCAGCGCGCCTTCACGACTGCCCCAGTTGGCTTTGACCCATTGGAGCATTTCGCGGTACAGGTATTCGTGCCCTCGTTTTGCAAACGCCGTAAAATACGAATCGCAGTTTTCGGAGATGACGAAGCCCGCCACTTCCCCCAGATTGGTCAGCCACAGCTGGGCGTTCTTTCCCATAAAATCCGGAAAATACTTTTGCTCGCGCCAAAGCCCGTATCTCCAATCGCCCAAACGGCCGATGCTCCAGATGAAGCGGTTTTTTTTGTCGGCGTAGTCCTCGATCAGAAACCGCCAGAGGCGCTCATAATCGTTATTTTTTTCATCATAAGATCGGGTATGTACGGCCATATTTATCGTTCCTTTCAAAATCAAATTTGCAAAGCCGCCGTTTCAGCAGGAATGCGGTTAAACGCAGATAGGATAACGCGTTCCAGTCAAAAGTCATCACCATCGGACGGAATTGGGTGTAGCCCTCCGTAATCGGAAGCTTCCCTTTGCTGTCAATTAGCAGCGCGTCAACAGGGAAGGGCAGGTTCAGCGCCCGTTCGGCCGCCGTCACTTTGCGTTCCTGCCCAATGATTGATTCGTCGCCGATGACGATCGCCGAGCAGACAGCCCAGTCTCCGGCGGGCAATGACGAGGGGCATCCCGGCTCAATGAAAATGCCGGGCCGCCCGGGACTTTCCGCCAGCGAAACGCCATCCCAGCGGGCAAGTTCTTCCTTCAGCATCCGGGCCGCCTCGCCGGCGGCCCGCCCCAAGGGATCGAGGCAATCGATGATGATAAAGCGATGGCTCAAACGGCTCCTCTCCCTTCCCGCTCACCCACGGTCTCGATCCACAAGCCAGCCTCCGTCTCCTCTGCGGTGATTTTGCTTGGCTTGAGCCGAATGGTTCCGTCCAGCACTTCCATCAGGCGGCGGAAGACAAGCTCCGGGGAAATGTCCGAGCTGCGTGTAGAAGCGGGGACCAGGCTATAGTTCATCCGTACGGGCCGGAAGCTTCTCCGAATCGGCTCTGGGTCGTAAGGATTCGCCACGTCCGGAAACAATTCGCCCCAGATCGTGAGGTTGGGGATTCCCATAAGCGCCGCGATATGGCCCGAGCAGCTGTCGATGCTCACCACGGCCTGAAGGCGGGAAATCAAATCGAATAGCTCGGGAATTTTCAGCCAGCTCATATCGAGCAGCCCTTCAATTTCGCCGTATTCGTGCGGACTCAGGCCGATGAGCGTCACCCCCTCTTCCCGGCAGCGTCTGGCCAACTCACGCGCATGCGGCTCCGGCCAGCTTTTCCCCTTGCTCGACGCGGTATGGAAGTGAAGCCCCACGACCGGGGCTTTGCCCGCAAGAAGCAGGTCGACCGTTTGCCGTCTTTCCTTCGTGATGGTTTCTTTCAACCGTATGCGTGCAATCGCGGTTTCCTGCAGCTCGTCATAATCTTTTTCCAGCCCAAGTCCCATTGCCCAAGCGTCCGTGATATGCAGAAGACGGCTCGGCAGTTTTAAAGGCAGATGGGAGACGGCATAGCAGTCCGCATACGCTCCGGATTCCAGAAGAGATTCGTACAGCCGGTGGTTCAGGTTTGGCAGCGGAAACCCGTAAATTTCGCATTCCGGCAAAAAGAAGCGGAGCAGGTGAAAAAGCCCCGAATTCCTTACCGTCAGTAGGTGCAGCTTTCGGCCGGCATCCTCCTGTTCCCGGATAAACGCCAGCAGCAAAGGGTAGAGCATACAAAAATCGCCGTAGCCGTCCCCGTCGAAAAGAAACACGGCATTGGGCCTGCTGTCCACCGAAGCGGTTTCGGGTTCAAGCCTGCGCAAATTGGAGTATTCAAAGTAGCAAAAGGTATGGCTCCGCCAGCGGACGCCGCGCAGGCTAAACTCTCCGGGAAGGCTGCCAATCAGGTATTCAAAGCCGATGATTCGCGCCGAAACGTCGTTTTTCTCGCAAACCTCAAACAAAAAAGCGTACCCTTCTCCCGCTTCCGGAAGCGCATGATCCGCCCGCTCAAAGCGGCTTCCAAAAAAACTGTCCAGCAGGTCCGCGGCGGCTTCCCTTCCGTCTTCCCGGCCAAGCCGGGCGACCGCCATTCCCTCCGCAAACGGAAGCTTCGACCGGTCGGCGATTTCCAGCCCGATAAATTGCTCCGTGTAGCCGGGAAGAATTTCAAGCACCAGCTCTTTTAATTCCGCCGGGCATACCAAAAGACAAGTCCTCCGCGCAAGCGAAAAATAGGCTTTGATCAAATTCATACGCTGCAGGACGTTTTTGTTCTTGCCGAATATTGCCACGGATTCCCCTCCTGCATGTCTTAAATGAGCTGATCCAATATCTCCTCAAACGATTGGCAGTAACTCATGCACAGCCCGCGGGTCCCGCTGTCGACAATGTTTCCCCCATGGACGCCGATTGCCGGAAATCCCGCGAGCCGCAAAGCACAGACCCCTGCGCCGCTGTCCTCGATGCCGACAACAGCGCTGCGTTCTTCAAACCCGATGCCCAGGCCCACCCGACAAGCTTCCTCGTACAGCCAGGGATGCGGTTTGGCGCACAGCTCGCCAAGCGTTCCCGCGCTTCCTTTTTTCAACGGATATCCGGCAGTGATGATGCAATCGTAAAACGTTTCGGGGGATCCCAGACCTAATGTCTGGAAGGCGGACAAAATTTCCGGATAGGCTTTTTCGTAAAGGCCAGAAGTAACCAGCCCGATCCGGATGCCCCGGCCCTTCAGCTCCTGAAGAAACTCCTTTACGCCCGGAGCGGGTGAAAAGGCGGCTCCCGTACGCCGGCCGGCCAAAATCGCATCCATTTCTTTGCCCGTATGAAGGTGATACAAAGCCCGGGCCTCCTCAACGGTTTTGTCCGGGCAATATTTGGACAGGCAGTAATGCAGATGCTCCGATACGCTATGCCCCGATACATGCGGAATGTCCGCGTCCTCGAATTCAAAACGCGGGTTGTCGAGAAGCCCCGCCACCGTGTGTTCGATAATGGAAATCCAGAAGCTTTCGCTGTGGACCGTCGTACCGTCCAGGTCCATCAGCACCGCTTTGACCGGCTTGCGAAGCTCTACCGGGTGAACCGGGTAATAGGCGGGATAACCCAGGGCGGATTTCACATAGGCAATCGTCCGGGTTTCAAAAACAATAAACTCCACTTTAGCGTCTTTGGTGGCAAGAATTCGTTCAACACCGTTTTGGCCAGCGCAAAACAGACGGTCGGCACTTCGTTCCAGCGGCAGAAGCCCGGAATCCATTCCGACTTTTCCGAGTCCCGGCAGCTCCAGCACGGCTTCCATCAGATCTCCTCCTTGATCAGCGGCCGCACAAGCTCTCCGGACGACGATTTCTTGTAATCGCCTACATATTCCAGCCGAATGCCAAGCCTTCCGACTATTTCGAGCTCCGGGATGTCATCGTGCAGACGGTCGATCCCCTTGACGAAAATATCGGGGGTCAGCCTTTCAAGGGAGGCGTTGAAGGACTCTTCTTCAAACACAAACAGGTAGTCCACGCACTCCAAAGCGGCGAGCACCGCACACCGCTCTTCCGCGCGAAAAGTCGGCTGACGGTTTTTGCGGCGCAGGATGTACTCGTCCGCATTTACACCAACCGTCAGAACGCCGCCCATGTCCTTGGCGCCGGAAAGGTAATCCAGGTGGCCGATATGAAAGATGTCGAAGCAGCCGCAGGCGGCGATGATCCGCTCGCCCGACGCCCGGTGCCGGTCCAACAAAGGAAGCAAGGCGTCAATGGAAAACACTTTGTTTCTCAACGTTTCCGATTCCCCTTCCATGCCCTCAATCACGCTTCAAGCCGTATGCCTGGCTGCCGGTCACACCGCCGTATATCCTCCGTCCACCGGTACAGCCGCCCCGGTCATGAAAGAAGCTTTTTCCGAACAAAGCCAAACGACCGCTTCCCCGATTTCCTCCGGTTTGCCGTACCGGCCGACCGGCTGATGCGCCTTCATCAGCCGGTCCATGTCACGGGCGGGCTGCTCCTGCACCCATCCGGGGCATACCGCGTTAATGCGTATGCCTTTGGGGGCATATTGAACGGCCGCCGATTTCGTCAGGCCTATGACCCCGTGCTTGGCCGCACTGTACGCCGGATTGAAGGCGAGGGCGCGCAAGCCGTTGACGGAGGAATTGTTTACAATGGCCCCCGAGCCGCCGCGGAGCATCAAATTCAACTCCTGCTTCATGCACCAAAACACACTTGTTAACACGCCGCCGATCGTTTTTTCCCATTCCGCTTCGTCGAGCTGGTCAAGCAGGTTTGTTCCTCCTTCGCTGATCGCATTGTTGAATGCATAGTCCAAGCGGCCGTAGCGGGCGTCGATCTCCCCGAACAGCGACCGGATCTCCTCAAGCCGGGAAACATCCGAGCGCAGCCAGACGGCTTCGGCGCCCAATGCGCGGAGCTCTTTTTCCGCAAGGACCCCCTTTTCCTCCGAACGGCCCGTGATAATGACCGCCGCGCCCAGCTTTGCAAACGAAGCGGCCGCCGCTTTGCCGATTCCCGATGAGCCTCCCGTTACCAATGCTACGTGTCCCTTCATCCCGCTTCCCCTTATCTTTTTTCCTGTTTGCGCCTAACCAAGGCGGTCGCCCTTTCCATCATCGTTTTCGGGGACAGACCGTTTGCTTCCTTTACCTGCTCGTAACTCCCGTACCCTTTCGGAAAATGATCCTCTATCCCGATCCGGTCATAAAGCACACCCTGAACGCCGATTTCCAGCATGGCCTCCGCCACTGCCCCGGATAGCCCCCCGATCACACTGTGCTCCTCCACCGTCAGCAAGGCTCCTGTCTCGGCTGCCGCCTGGGCCAGCATATCCTTGTCCAGCGGCTTGACGGTCGGGAAGTGCACCACCCTTGCTTGAATTCCTTGGGACGCAAGCTTTTCCGCGACGGCAAGGGCGTCCTGCACGATCGGCCCTGTCGTCAGAATCGCCAGATCGTGCCCTTCGCGGAGCAAGGTCCCTTTTCCCAGCTCGAAACGGTAATCCGGACCGTAAATTTCCGGTTCCTGTGTCGATCCGAGCCGGATGTAGACCGGTCCCTCGATTTGGCTCGCCGCCAAAAACGCGCCCTTGGCTTCCAGGGGACTCGCTGGGCAGACGACACGCATGCCGGGAAGCGCTCTCATGATCGCGATGTCCTCTATCGTGTGATGGGACGCGCCCAAAAGGCTGAAATTCAGCCCTCCGAATGCGCCGACCAGCTTCACGTTTTGCTCCTGGAGGCAGACGTCGTTTCGGATTTGCTCGTAAGCCCGCATGGTCAGAAAAGCGGAAATGGCAAAGGCGAACGGAATTTTGCCGCAGCTGGCCATGCCCGATGCGCAGGAAACCATATTTGCTTCCGAAATGCCGAAGTTGACAAACCGGCCTGGAAAAATACTTTGAAAGAGTTCAAATTCCATAAATCCGTTGTCCGCCGTCAGGACCACGACGTCCGGGTTACTCTTCACCAACTGCCGAATGGTATGAAAAAAAGGAGTTCTCATGCAAATTCCTCCCCGCTTCCCGTTATGCCCAGCTCCGCGAATGCCAGCTCCCGTTCTTCCGGGGTCGGCAGGCGATAATGCCAATGCGGGTCGTTCTCGGCAAAGCGGAGCCCCTTCCCTTTGACCGTGCGGGCGATAATCGCCCGCGGTTTCCCCTCGGCGGACGGGGGCTGTGACAAGCAGGCGACGAGTTGATCAAGGTCATGCCCATCCGTTTCGATCGTCTCCCACCCGAATGCTTCCCACTTCTCTTTGAAAGGGTTCAATCCGATGATAGTGTCGAGCGTATCCATGGCCTGAAGTCCGTTATAGTCCACAAGCACGGTCAAGTTATCGAGGCGGTGCTGGGCTGCAAACAGAGCGCCCTCCCACACGGAGCCTTCCTGGCATTCGCCATCCCCGAGGAGTGTAAAGACGCGGAAAGGCCGTTGATCTGTTTTTGCCGTCCATGCCGCACCGGCGGCAAAACCAAGCCCATGACCCAGGCTGCCGGTCGATGCCTCGATGCCGAGAGCCGCATTTCGAGCGGCCAAACAGCCCAGCGGGGAACCAGGCTGGCAGTAGTCCGCCAGCAGCCGGTTGCTGAAATAACCGGCTTTGGCCAGCACCGCATACAGCGCCACGGCACCGTGCCCCTTGCTCAGCACGAACCGGTCCCTGTCCGGATCGGTGGGATTGCCGGGATCGTACCGGAGGACGCCTCCGAAATACAAGGCGGTCAAGATTTCGACAATTGAAAAAGAGGAGGCAATGTGGCCTCCTTCTCCTTTGCATATGGTGAGGAATATAGCTTTTCGGATTTCGCTGGCGATCGTCTCCAGCGTGTTATGACGGGAATCCATCCGCTGTCCGCCCTTCTTGTCCGGATAAACAAAAATAACAGATACATCCGAATGTACTTTGTTTAAACTTATCTCTCATATTATCCCATATTAAATTCATCGTCTATATTAAGTATTCTCATAATATGACAATTTGATGGATATTATTTCCTGACCGCCTTTCATTCGGCCATATTCGATTCCACGCAAAAACCCCGGCCCAAGCCGGGGTTTTTCAGTGGAGCCGATGAAAATCAGATCAGGCCGGCGAGCGCGGACGCTTCGACCTCGACCTGCGGCCGGAACTCGGCCGATTTCGCGTAAGTCAGGATGCTGTGCAGGAATTGCCTTCCTTCCGGCGTTTCGGCCGCTTTTTCCGCGTCCAGCGGGCAGACCAGAAGGTTCCCTTTCCCTACCCGGCATTCAAACAGAAGCCCCAGCTTGTGGTTCCGTTCGAAGTTGTCGATGGTTTGGACGATGGGAAACAGCTCGCGCGGAAGGCTGTCCAGAATGACCGAGCTGGAATGGGAGACGATGCTCCACCAGGCATATGTGGAATGCCGTTCGCTCGGAAACGCCTGCAGCGCGGGATGCGTGTTGTCGATCAGAAGGCCCATTGTACCGACCGGCACCGGCTTGTTCATGCTTTCGGAGATGGAGCGGAACATCGGGTAGCACCAGAAATCCGTGCTGTAGAGTCCCTCCACGGCTTGCTTGACGCGGTCCGGCTTCGGCATCAGAAGCACGTTTTCGCCGCGGTGCAGCAGCGCCAGCGTTTCCGGCGTGAGCTCCTCCGCGATATGCAGGCCCCCCTGATCGGCGCGGATGCCCGCCGGGTACAGCCAAAGGTCGTACGTTTTGCGGATGTCCGTTCCGTCAATGAACAGCGACAGCGTAACCCGCTTCATGGCGCCGACTGCGGGAAGCAAAAGCTCAAGCCGGCAGACGTCGATGTAATTGCCCTTGCCCGCTGCGGAGGCTTCGTTCTCTCCGCTCAAAAGGATGCGGCCGCTTGACGCCTCTTGCAGCTCCCACTTCAGCGTGAACCGGTCGAGCGCCGCTTCCCTGTAGCAGCACAGCTCCACATCCGCCGCAAACCGTTCCTCCGACACGTAATTGAATTTGTCAAAGCGCGCCAGCAGCACGGCATCCGAGCAGAAGCTGCGCCATTCCTCCGGCGTCACCAATCCCTTCGAATCCATAAAGGCGTCGAGGATGCCGACCAGCGCCGTACCCTGCCCGGGGAAGTCCTGAAGATCCAGAATCTGAAAGCCGGCCAGCTTTCTGGAGCGGAAGGCGGCCTCCAGCTCTTCCTTGTAACAGGCAACCGCCAGCTTGCCGGAGTTTTCAAAGTAGGCTTCGGCCAGGTGCCCGAGCCCTTTCTCCTCCAGCCGTTCCCGGAACACCTCGAAATTTTTTGCCTTCAGCGGTCCGGTATACTTGCCGGTTTCGGCGAAATTGGGGAAGGTGGCGTATTGGCCGATCTCATGGGAAACAACAGGCACCTTCGGCACCAGCTCTTCGGCGTTTTCCTCCGCCTTTACCGTGCGGGCTTCGGTGCCGTACTGAATCTGGATGGTGCCGCCGCTCTCC
Source organism: Gorillibacterium sp. sgz306347 (assembly GCF_059735245.1). Classification (NCBI taxonomy): domain Bacteria; kingdom Bacillati; phylum Bacillota; class Bacilli; order Caryophanales; family Paenibacillaceae; genus Gorillibacterium; species Gorillibacterium sp. sgz306347. The sequence goes on along the minus strand of NZ_JCAPET010000001.1, from coordinate 8,693 downwards.
GGTCCGGTCTCACCGTCCGCCGGAAGGGCGGACGGGACGATCGCTTCGTCATAGTCCTTGCGCGTGCTTGGCCGGTCGGTTTGCACATGCCCGAGCGGTGCGTCGCACATGGCGTAGGAGCCGCGGAACAGCCGGTCACGCGAAAACCGCACACCGCAAAAGAAGTCCTCGTGCTCCAAAATGTCCGGAACAAATTGGAAGTTGTTCGACCCTTGGGTATACAAATGACGGTTATCAAACGCTTTGTATGCTTTGAGAATGCCGTCGAGCCGCGGCTTGCTGCCCCAAAGCTCGTTGCCGAGCGACATCATGACAAAGGACGGATGATTGCCAAACGCCTCCAGAATCGCATAGCCTTCGCTGATCAAATAATCCTGTTCGTCCTGATTGTGATTCTCATACGTTTCATCCGTAATGGTGCCCCAGAAGGGCAGCTCCGGCTCCATGTAAATGCCGAGCAGGTCCGCCGCCGCAAACGCGGCGTCCGGCGGGCAGCAGGTGTGAAAGCGGTAATGGTTGATTCCATAAGATTTGGCGATGCCCATAACATGAAGCCATTCTTCCACGGTGGTCGGCGCATAGCCGGTAAGCGGAAAAATCAGGCCGTCATGCTTGCCGCGCAGGAAGGTTTTGGTGCCGTTGATCCGGAACTTGTCGCCCGCTGCCGTAAACTCGCGGAGCCCCGCGACCAGCTCGTATGTATCCAGCACTTCACCGCTGTAGTTCAGCAGCTTCAATTGCAGGCGGTACAGATTCGGCGTCTGGTCGCTCCAGAACAAGGCTCCCTCCCCCAAGGCGTACCGGACGGACAACGTCTCCCCGTCCGCCGGGAAAGTCTGCTCTTCCGGCGTATGCTCCGCGTCCCCGTTAAAGGAAGCCGCCGAGATGGCCAGCCGGCCGCCGCTCACACTGCCGGCAAGCTTGGCCGTGATCCCGAAGGACCGGCCTGCCGCATCCGGATAAACCTGCACGCCTTCCAGATAGGCGTCGCCGTAAAAGCGAAGCTCCATCTTGCCGGTAATTCCATTCCAATTGGTTTGCGTGTCTTTTGAAGTCAGATGGCCGCCTTTGGTCGGGTAATCCGTATTGTTGACCCGGATCGTCAGGGTATGCCGGCCTGCGCCGAGCAAACCGGTCAGCTCGTAAACATGCGGCGCGTTCAGGCTGTTCTTCATGCCGGCCTCCCGGCCGTCCACCCAAACCGTCGTGACACGCGTACGCTCCAGGAACAAAAAGCACGGCCTGCCCTCCAGAGCAGCCGGTATCTCGACTTCACGGGCAAACCAGGCATCCCCTTCGAAAGCGTATTCATCCGTCAGAGCGCCAAGCTCGACGGCTTCGTTCCGCTTTCCTTTTCGGGCGTAGGAAGTGGTGCCGGGCAGCATCATTGCATCCGTGTACTCTCCCGGCCAGCCCGTCTTCCGTTCATCCAGCTGAAGCTCCCAGACGCCGGCCAAATCAATCGTCGTCAACATGTGAAACCGTCCCTTCTTTTGTCATTCTTCGTAGTGGTAGTCCCTGAATTCCTGGGGCGTGCTGCCGGTAACCTTTTTGAACAAAAAAGTAAAATAGGCGGCGGTTTGAAAGCCGACCTGTTCGGCTACCTCGTATACCTTCACATTGGGGTCCCGCAGCAGCTCCTTGGCTTTCTTCATGCGCGTTTCCTGCACAAAATCGGAAATGGTTTTGCCGGTCTCCTTTTTGAACAAGACACTCAAATAACTCGCGTTCAGGTGGAACTGCGCCGCTAACTGCTTCACAGTCATGTTGTCCCGGATATGCTCTTCGATGTACTGTGCAATGCGGTGGATCAGGTTGTGCTGAAGCGTTTCCTGCTCCTTTTCTTCCATCTGCTTATACTGCGAAAGATACTCCAGGACAACCTCGCGCACCTCCGCCGCAGCGGTGCAGGCGATGAGCCTCTGCCACATCTGGATGTTCATTTCGCCGACCGCCGTTTTGTAGCGCTTGAATTTTCGCGCCAATTCGCTGATGAGGCCCATGCCGAAAGCCTGCACGTAGGAGAACGCGACCGCTTCCCGGGTCAAAAGCGCATCAAACGCATGGTTGAAGTAAGCGGCAGCCTGCTCGCGGTCTCCCTTCTCCATAAACTTGACGATCTCCGGTATGTATTCGTCACGCAGCCGGAAATCCCTGTATTCGGTCGCTTCGGCCTGGTCAAAATATAAAATCTGGCCTTCCCCGGCCAGTCTGGCCTTGGCCATCATATGCTTGACCTCTTTGTATAAAAGGGGCGCTTCTTCCCAGGCCCGGCATTCCCGGCTGATCCCGATCGTGACGGGCGAGACGAATTTTTCCCGGACCATGTCCCGGATGAACGGGAATTGCTTCTCCATCTTCGCCCGATCAGCAGGCGGCAGATTCAGCAGCACAACCGCCGCCTCCTCCGCCCCCGTCTTGCCGATATAAACGCCGGCATAATCGGAGAAGGCCACTTTTACAATCTTCATCAGCCCGTCCGCGAGCAGAATCCGCTGCCGCGCGTCTTCCCCACCGGATAAATAAAGGCGGTCGTAGCCGAATAAAAACAAGCTGATTTTCCAGTCCTCCCCGGGCAGATCCAGCAGCCTGCCCCAGGACGCCATCCCTTCCTCGCTGTAAGCCCGGCCCTCGATCAGGTCGTTGACAAACCGTTCCTGCAGCACCTCCCGGCTTCCGGTCAGCTTCTCCTTGAGCTCACTGGTTTCCTGCTCAATTTGCTTTTTCTTCTCGATCGAGGTCCGGATGGCGGACAGCTTTTCCTCCAGCTCGCCGGTTTTGATCGGTTTCAATACATAGCCTTTCGCGCCGAGGTGGATGGCCTCCTGCACGAATTCGAACTCGTCGTAGCCGCTGATCATCAGCGCCTGCAGCGCTTGCAGACCGGGAAGCTCCCGGCAGGCGGCAAGAAGCTCGATGCCCGACATGCCCGGCATGGAGACATCCGTGATAAGCACATCCACCGGCCCGGAGGCCAGAAGCCCGAGCGCTTCTTCCCCGGATTCCGCGGTAAGCGGCGGAGCGTACCCAAGCGCTTCCCAACGGATGTGACGGACGAGGCCGTCGATGTGCAGCGGCTCGTCGTCCACGATTAACGCTTGAATCATTTGTCTTCCCCCATCCTGATCTCGGGACGTTCCTTGCAGACGGGAATTTCAATCGACACGAACGTCCACTCGTTCTCGCTGCTGTCGATCCGGAATCGGCCTGCCGCGCCGAAATACAAGCGGAGCCTTTCCCGGATGTTGTTCATCCCGAAGCCGTTTCGGGTGCCGCTGTACCGCCCGGCCCGGATTTGCTCCAGGCGCTCCTTCGGAATGCCTTTTCCGTTATCCCATACCTCAAAAAGAATGGAATCCTCCTGGCGGCGGATGGCGATCCGGATCAGGGCCCCGGGTTTCTTGGTAATGCTGCCGTGCAGATAGCTGTTTTCCACAATCGGCTGAAGCAGCAGCTTGATGGTATACAAATCAAGCACATCCGGCTCGACGTCCCATTCCACCCGCACCCGGTCCGGATAGCGCAATTGTTGAATCTCCACGTATGCCTTCAAATGCTCCAGCTCGTCGCGGATGCAGATGACGTTCACCCGGTTGTTCAGGGCAAGCCGGTAAAAGGTCGTCAGCGCGTCGATGGTGCGAATCTGCGTTTCGTCCTGTATGTCCATGGCCCGCCAGCGCACCAGGCTGAGCGAATTGTAGATGAAGTGGGGGTTGATCTGGGCCTGCAGCGCCCGGAACGCTTGCTCTTTTTCATTCAGATGCGCCTGCATGTTCTCCTCGACCAGCTTGCCGAGCCGGCGGGACATGGAATTGAACAGCACTTCAAGCTCGCCCAGCTCGTCCTCGTCCCGGCTCCGCACCATGACGTCGAAATCCCCCTGGGAGATGTCGGTCATCCGTGCTCCGAGCTTGCGGATGCGCCATACCACGTTTTTCAAAACCGTCAGAATCAGGAAAATGGAAAGCAGCAGGAAGAACGCAACGGCAATGGCCACGGCGAGAAACACCCATTTTGACTGCTGCTCCATCCGGTCGATGTGTATCAGCGCCGCAACGGTCCAGCCGGACGCCAGCTTCCGTTCGATCAGGAGCTTGCCGTTAATAGAAGACGAGGCGGCCTCGTTTTTCTCCCAATACGGCTGGAGCGCCGACTCCTGAACGCCCGCCCCGATGTCGTCCGGCTCCGATGAGGCGATGATCCGGTTGTCTCCGTCCACGATGTAGAGCTCTCCCGCCCCGTTAAACGGATGCTCAAATGATTCGGCAAAAACCGTATGGTAATCGAGCAGCAGGTAAACCACGCCGAAAACTTCCCCGTACGGGCTTATGATCGTTCGGGACACCACCAGCTTGCTGTTGTCATTTTGGGCGTTGGACCAGGTCAGCGCCTGCGATGATGCGGTTCGGGTCTGAAACCAGGCGTTTTCGTTCACGCCGGAAAGCACCCGGTTCTCGGGCTTCCACAGCAGCCCCCCGTCCTGGACCAGGGAAGCGTTTGCATGATAAATCCGAAAATCCTCAATGCCGGGCAAATGGCGCCGCGTAAACAAAAAAGATCGGTCGACGTATTCCACCGTCTCGACCTGCTCGTACATGTCGTTATAATCCCGGGACAGCCGGGAAATCAGTTCTCCGTCGGTCGCGGTCCGGTTCGCCAGCAGGTCGTAGCTCTGCTTCCGGAATTCAATGCTCTGCGCGTTCTGCCGGACCGCTTCCTTCGCGGTGATCAGATAGTTTTCCCTCACGTGCTGCAGCGCCACATATCCGGCTGCGGCCGCCAGCAAAACCGTAGGGAGAAACACGATCACGCTGTAAAAAAACACAATTTTTTTTCTCAAGCTCATGGAACGGGTGACCCGCAGGATCGCCTTTTCCAGCCGCTGCCTCAGCTTCATCCCATCTTACCCCCGTTCCCGCCTTGCTGCCGTAAAAGGAAAGGCAAAGGGAGCACCCCCCCGGAAGGGGCTGCTCCATTCCCTTAAAATTCGCCGTTTGCCTGGATGTCCGCCTGATAGGTTTCCATCCATTCCTGCTTCATTTCGGTCCAGTGGCCGCGCTTCTCCAGTGCGTCTCGGAACGCGTTCCAATTGGCCTCAAACTGCTCGTCGTCCTTCGCCATGATCAGCTTGGCGCGGAATTCCTTGCGGATGTTCTCCAGCTCCGGCGCGTATTTCTCCCAGAGCCCGCCCTGCTTCGGCACGAGCAGATCGTAGGAGTGGGCATTGCGGACCCCGCCCATTTTGCCGACCGCTTCGGTAAATTCGGAGGTTTTGGTGGCGCCTTTCTTGTCTACCTCTCCGACGTTCCACCAGGGATACCATTTGTTGCTGTAGGACGAAACCATGTACAACTCCGGCGTAACCTTTGCCTTCTGGGCCTGGTCTCCGGAATTTCGAGCCTGTTTGTAATTATCGTCGATGTATTTCCATTTTCCAAGGGGCTGATCGATCCAATCCCAGTATAGGCCTGCGGGTCCTTCGTTGATGACCTGCTGCATTTCCGGCTTCGCCTGGAGCGTATAATCGAAGAATTTCAGGATCGCGTCCAGGTTTTTCGTATTTTTGCTGACGTACACATCGTAACCGGGATACGGATTCACCACTTGGTTGGTGCCGACTTTGTCCACGCCCTCCACCTTCGGGAAGGGAATGACCTGATAGTACCAGCCCGGCTCGGTCGGACCGTCCAGCACTTCCCACAGAGAGGCGTCGACGTTAAAGAAGCTTCCGACGTTCATGGCGACGCGGCCGGATTTGTTTTTCTCCTTGTACCGTTCCTTCTTGTCCGTGACGACCTCGGGGTCAATCAGCTTTTCGCGGTACATTTTGTTCAGCCATTGATAGGCGGCCTTGTATTGGGGATCGTCGTAGGTAAAGACGAATTCGTCGCCTTTCTTCTCAACGCCCGAGCCGCTCGTGGATACCCCGAAGGCGGTCAGGATGGCGTTCTCGTCATTCCAGCCCATCGTATCGTTCGTGTCCATCAGGAACGACATGGGCAAAAGCGTATTGCCGGAAGCGTCCTTTTGCTCCGCCGCCTTCCGCAGGTAAGCTTCGACCCCTTCCAGCGTCGCCAGGTCCTCCAGCTTCATGCCGGCCTTCTCGACAACGTCGGTTCGCACCATCCAGGACAGCGACGCCCAGCCCGGCCACGGATCGTCCGGGTTTTGGTCAAACCAGGTCGGGATGGACCAGATGTGGCCGTCCTTGTCCTTCATCCGCTCCAGGTACTGCTTCGGAATCGCCGCCAGCCCCGGGTATTTGTCCGGCATGTCGAAATATTGCTCCAGCGGCATGATTTTGTTGGAGCGGCCCATTGCATTTTTGACCGTCTCGCTGCGCGAGAAGATGGCGGCGTCTTTGAAGCCGTCCGTATTCAGCCGCAGGTTCAGCGCCGTGATCGCATCGCCCTGCGTCGCTTCAAGCTCAACATCGACGCCCGGCTCTTTTTCTTTCCAGTATTTCTGCACCAGGCTGTCGTTGTTGATCGTGGCCGCCCACCCCAGCCAAAGATTAAACGAAGTGGACCCGCTGCCTTCCGGGCTTGCCGCTCCGCCGCCTTCCGTCTTGCCGCCCGAATTCGAGCAGCCCGCCATCACGGCGAGCGCAACCGCAAGCGTCAGCGCGGCTCCGCGCTTTCTCCCTTTCCAACCCATGGAACAACTCCCCTGTTCTTTGCGAATTTTGGTATATGAGTGCTGCCTTATACCCTTAGTAAAGCCGTGTCAGCCTTTGACCGATCCGATAAGCACGCCTTTGACAAAATACTTTTGCAGAAACGGGTACACGCACAGGATTGGAATCGCGCTGACCATCACGACCGCCATTTTGATGGACATGAGGGTGATGTTCTGCATTTGCGAGCCTCGGGCCAGCGCCTCCTGGTTGGTGTTCGAACCGAGCACCACCGAAATGTCCTGCGCCGAAAGCAGCTGCTGAAGGAAGGTCTGTACGGGAATCAGCGACTGCTTGCTCACGTAAAACGCGCCGGCAAACCAGTCGTTCCAGTGCCCGACGGCGGTGAAGAGCCCGAGCGCCGCCAGCATCGGCTTTGACAGCGGCACGATGATTTGCCAGAGGACCCGGACCGGTCCCGCCCCGTCCAGCTCCGCCGATTCGATAAGCGCTTCCGGAATGCCCTGGATGAATTTCAGCATGACGAACATGTTCCAGACCGAAAACAAGGTCGGGATGATGTAGACCCAAAATGTGTTCAGCAGTCCCAGGTTGTTCAGCTGGATGTAGTAGGGAACCAGACCGCCGTTGAACAGCATGGTGATCAGGATGTAGGTCAGAATGCCGCCCCTTAACGGCAGGGCTTTGTAAGACAACCCGTAAGCCACCAGCAGGGTGACGATGAGGCCGCCGATCGTGCCGAGCACGGTGCGCCCGATCGTGATCAGGTAAGCGTGCCGGATGACCTCGTTGCCGAGTACGATTTCATAGTTAATGAGCGTAAATGCTCGTGGCCACAAGTACACGCCGCCCTTTGCCGCATCCGAGCCCTCGTTCAAAGAGATGGCCAGCATGTAAGCAAACGGATACAAAACCGACAGGCAAAGCAGGGACAGCAAAACCACTATGGCCCAGTTGGAGATTCTTTCGGAAAGTGTCTGTCTCATCTCGGCTCACCATAATCCCTCTCCGTTGATTTTGCGGGACAGCGTGTTTGTCGTGACCACCAGAATCAGACTGATGATCGAGGACAGCAGCCCTACCGCGGTCGCCATGCCGAAATAGCCCTGTTGAAGACCGCTTCGGAGCACGTACGTATCGAGCACGTCCGCCACTTCCTGGTTGGCCGAGTTCATCATCGGATAAATTTGATCCATGCCGACCGTGATCAGGCTCGGAATGCTCAGAATCAGCACGATCGAAATGGTCGGCAGAATGCCCGGAAGCGTGATGTGCCGGATTTGCGCCAGCTTGCCAGCGCCTTCCACCTTTGCAGCTTCGTAAAGCTGCGGATCAATCGTGGTGATGGCCGCCAGGTAGAGAATCGTATTCCAACCCGTTTCCTTCCACAAGCCGCTGGATACCACGAGCGGACGGAACCATTCGGTCGAGCCCATGAAGAAAATCGGTTCTCCACCCGCCTTGGTGATCAACTGATTGACAAGTCCGGCGTCCAGCGTCAGAAAGGACTGAAGAATGTAAACGACCACGATCCAGGAAAAAAAGTGGGGCAGGTAGCTGACCGACTGTACAAAGCGCTTGAAGCCGGCGTGCGCCACCTCATTGATCATGAGCGCCAGCAGAATCGGCGCGGGAAAGCCGAAAATAAACTTCAGCACCGAGATGAAGAGCGTGTTCCGAACGACGGTCCAGAACTGCGGCTCCTGCAGAAACTGGAAGTTGTCCATGCCCACCCACGGGCTGCTCCAGATGGAGGAGCCGATCTGAAAGTCCCGGAAAGCCACCTGAATGCCGGCCATCGGGATGTAGCTGAACAGAAAAAGCAGAACCACTCCAGGCAGGATCATCAAATACTGCCATCGGTACTTCAAAAGCTTCGCCAACATACGCATCCCCCTCTTTGTTCCATACTAAAGGGGAAACCGCTTTCCTACTACCCCACAGCGATTGGAATTCTTTCGATTTGGTTTGGTCCTTGCGAGGGGGTTGCTTTGCAGGAAAATGAAGGAAAAAAGAGGGTGTCCCAAAAGTCATCATAGATGACGGAGGGGCGACC